>NZ_JBLLJM010000012.1:0-99772 GCF_053543495.1 Camelimonas sp. ID_303_24 | reverse complement strand
GCGGCGGCCCTGGAGACAAAGCTCCAGGGCCGCCGCTTTGTCTTCCATCGGGACGCTTTACAGCAACCCGAGTTCAGCCAGTTCCCGCTTCATCGCCTCGGGCATGGCGCCGGTATCGGCGTCGCCAGCCAGATCTTCGGGGGCGTCGTTTGCCTCCAGATAGCGCCAGCCCTGAAAAGCGCCGCGCCGGCGCGGCTTCACCGCCACTACCGTCTGCTCAAGAACAATGTGGACGCGGCCAATGCCATCGCCGTCGGTGAACGGGCGCAGATCGAGAATGCGCTGGCGGCAGGCGACCTGCCCCTTGATGACCCAATAGAGCGATCCGCCATCCATCTCGGCCCGCCGTTTCGGCATCATCCGCGTGGTGGCGACCTGTTCATAGTCGAAGCCGCCGCTGCGGGCGGCCTTGGCGTTGGCGGCGATCCAGCCCTCAAGGTCCTGGATCGAATCGCAGCCGACGCACAGTTTGATCAGATTGAGAGCCATCCATTTCGCCATGCCAGAGCCGCCGCATTGCGGAAGCTCCGGTTTCTTGTCCGGCGTCTGGCGCCGCAACCGGCGCCGGGAGCGAGCCCAGGCTCACTCCGCCAGCATGATAACTGCCGCGCCTTCCGCCACCTGCTGGCCGACGCTGGCGCGCACCTCTGCTATGACGCCAGCCCTGGGCGCTGTCAAAGGGTGCTCCATCTTCATCGCCTCGACCACGGCGAGGCGTTGCCCCTTGGTCACCTCGGCGCCGGCTTCCACCAGCACCGCGATGATCTTGCCATGCATGGGGGATTTCACCACGCCGCCAGCATCGCCGACGTGATCGAGGTCGACGCTGAACGGATCAAAGGGCGCGACTGTCACCTGCCGGCCCTGGCTGATCACCAGTTGTCTGGCGTCGGCGCGCACCGCGACCGCCCCGCCGGCGAAGGCGACAACGCCATCCGCACCCCTGGAGCCCCCAGCCCTGACATCCGTGATCCGCGCTTCGGCGCCGTCCACCGTCACGGCAAGCCCGTCATCGCCCCAGCGCACCTCCGCGATAGCCTTGTCGCCATCCGCGGTGACCTGTCGCCGCACCGTGCGCGCGCCGAGCAACTGGAATGCCGGGCGGTCGCCTTGCAACGCTGCCCAGGGATCAGCCCAGGCTGACGACGCCGCAACCGGCGCTGCTCCCGCCTGCAATTGCAGCGCCAGCACGCCGGCGGCTACGGCGGCGGCGTCCGGCGCGGGCGCCGGCGAGCCAGCCGGCAGCACGCCCAGTTCATCCATATGCGCATCGATAAAGCCGGTATCGAAAGCTCCGGCGCGGAAGTCCGCCGCCTCGACAAGCCGCTTGAGGAAGGCCGCGTTGGCGCGCGGCCCGGCGACGCGGGTGTCGCCCAGCGCCCGGGCCAGCCGGTCCAGCGCCGCCTCGCGGGTCGGGCCATGGGCGATGATCTTGGCGATCATCGGATCGTACCAGGACGATACCTCGCCGCCGGCTTCGACGCCCGAATCAACGCGCACGCCCTCGCCCTGCGGCAGATCTAGCAGCCAGATGCGGCCGGTGGACGGCAGGAAGCCGCGCTCCGGATCCTCCGCGTAGAGGCGGGCCTCCACCGCGTGGCCGTCGATGCGCAGGTCGTCCTGGGCAAACGGCAGCCGGCCGCCCGCCGCCACCTCGAACTGCAACCGCACCAGATCAAGGCCGGTGATTGCCTCCGTAACCGGATGCTCCACCTGGAGACGGGTGTTCATTTCCATGAACCAGAAGCGGTCCGGCCGCAGGCCATCGCGTCCGTCGGCGATGAATTCCACCGTGCCGGCGCCGACGTAGCCAACGGCCCGGGCGGCGTCGACAGCCGCCTTGCCCATGGCGGCGCGCATGGATTCGGTCATGCCCGGCGCCGGCGCTTCCTCGATCACCTTCTGGTGCCGGCGCTGCAATGAGCAGTCGCGCTCGAACAAATGGACCACATTGCCGTGGCTGTCGGCGAACACCTGGATTTCGATGTGGCGCGGCGACAGCACGTATTTCTCGACCAGCACGCGTGGATCGCCAAATGAGCTGGCGCCCTCGCGCCGGGCGCTCTCCAGGGCCGCCAGAAAATCCTCCGCCGCGTCGACGCGGCGCATGCCCTTGCCGCCGCCGCCGGAAACCGCCTTGATGAGCACAGGATAGCCAATGGCGTCGGCCTGCTGCTTCAGGAAATCAGGGTCCTGGTTCTCGCCGTGATAGCCGGGCACCACCGGCACGCCGGCCTTCTGCGCCAGCGCCTTGGCGGCGTCCTTCAGGCCCATGGCGCGCATGGCGCTGGCCGGCGGCCCCACCAGGACGATGCCGGCGGCGGCGCAGGCGTCGGCAAAATCCGGCCGTTCGGAAAGAAAGCCGTAGCCTGGGTGAATACATTGGGCGCCGCTGCGCTGCGCCGCCGCGATGATCCGGTCGATGCGCAGATAGCTTTCGGCGGCAGCGGCGGGGCCGATGCAGATCGCCTCATCCGCCTGGCGAACGAACGGCGCATCGCGATCCGCCTCCGAGTGTACGGCGATCACCCGCATGCCAAGCGCCCGGGCGCTGCGGGCCACGCGGCAGGCGATTTCGCCCCGGTTGGCGATCAATACGCTGTCGAACACGCTTACTGCCTCCTGCCGCTTCCTCCCGAAGCCCGCGATTAGTACCGCACCGTACCGGCCATTCCAAGCTGGGCTTTCGTCGTGGGGCCTTCGTCGTCTGGCTTGCCTTGGGCGGCTCAGCGCAACAACGCCGCCAGCGCTGGCAGCAACAGCGCCGTCAACATGCCGTTCAGCGCCATGCCGACGCTGGCGAAGGCGCCCGCCACCTCGCTGGACTGGAAAGCCCGCGCCGTGCCGATGCCATGCGCCGCCAGCCCCATGGCGAAACCGCGCGCCGCCGGATCGCGAATCTTCATGGCGTCGAACAGCGGCCGGCCGATCATCGCGCCAAGAATACCGGTGGAAACCGTCGCCACCATCGCCAGCGCCGGCAGGCCGCCGATGACCTCGCCCACGCTCATGGCTATCGGCGCCGTCACCGATTTCGGCGCCAGCGAAGCCAGCAGCAGCGGCGAGCCGCCCAGCGCCCATGCGAAGCCAACCGCAGAGACGATTGCCGTCAGGGCGCCGGCAATGAGCGCGACGACGATGGGGAGCAGCGCCCGCTTCACCAGCGCAATGTTCTCGACCAGGGGAATCGCCAGCGCGACCGTCGCTGGTCCCAGCAGGAAATGGATGAACTGCGCGCCACGAAAATAGTCCTCGTAGCGCGCGCCTGCGAGCCAGAGCGCGGCGCTGACCAGCGCCACCGACATCATCACCGTGTTGGCCAGCGGATGGTTGCCAGTCCTGCCCGCGATCCACGTGGCGAGGACGAAGGCGCCGAGGGTCAGCGCGATCCACGCCAGCGGGGCCTGCTCCGCCCAGACCATCAGCGACGTCAGGTTCTGGTGAATATCGGCTCCAGTCATGGCGCGTCTCCCCCGGCGCGCCGCATCCCGGCGCCCTCCTGTTCACAGCCCTCCTGTCCACAGCCCTCTTGCGCACCCTGCTCTTGTGCGCCGTGTCCTTGCCCGCCGTGTCCTTGCCCTGCGAGACGCCGCTCCTGCCAGCGGCTGGTCGCCACGAACGCCCACGCCGTCACCACAAGGGTAATCATCACCGAGGCCAGCAGGGCCACGACCATGGCGGTGGTCTGTCCCGCCACCACCTTGCCGAGGCTGATGACGCCAACGCCCGCGGGTACGAACAGCAGCGACAGCACGCCAATCAGCGCGCGGCTGGCGTGCACAAGGCTTTTCGGCGTCCGTCCACGCAAGGCAAGGAGGATCACGGTCATCATCAGCAGACCCAGCACGGCGCCTGGAAGCGGCAGCCGCAGCAGGCGCGACAAGGCTTCACCCGCCAGCTGACAGAGCAACAGCGCCAATAGTCCGGGCAAATATCCTGTCATTGCATCACCATGACGTTCCTGATGAGGGCTGGATGGCGCCTCGCCAATGGCCTGCCGCCGACGTTCGCTCCACCAGGCTGCCTGGAAGGATGCGCATGCCGGTGAGATGAAACCAATGTCAACGTATTGATTTTATAGCCAGACAGGTGAACCTGGCGCTGGCGCCCCGCGTGATATGCGGCGGGCGAAAAATGTCAAATCCGACCCACCCGGAGATATGTTCCGCTCTGGCTCCCGGCGCGCCTCCATGACAGAGAGCGTCAGGAATCGGCAATCAACGACAGCCAGCCGGGCGCCGCGACTCACCGGGCGCCTGCTGGGCGGTATACCGCCTTGCACGAACAAAGGCGCGCCGGCCGCCACGCTGAAAATCCATCGCGCCCGGCGCCCGTACGCCGCTCCGCGCCGGCTTCCGGGTGACGTTTCCGCGCGGCCGGCCGACATGATTGCGCCGGATTCTCGCGAGACATGGATACACGGGCCACAAACGTCGTCCGCCAGCGTTGCCCCCGTTGGCCAGAGTCCATAATCCAGGCTAAACAGCTGCTTCAGATCGACAACCCTTCGGCAGAACCCTTGGACACCAGGCAACGCACCTCCGACGTCCTGATCGCGCTCGCCGGAGGCTCCAGCGAGCGCGTGTCTGTTGGCGAGATTGTAGGCTCGCTCCGCCAGCAGGCCTTTGCCCTGCTTGTGGTGGTGCTGGGGCTGCCCAACTGCCTGCCCATGCCGCCGCCGATCCCGCTGATTTCCGGCCTGCTGCTTGGTTTCGTCGCGGTGCAGATCGTCATCGGCATGAACACGCCCTGGCTTCCGCCAACGCTGATGCGCAAGACCATGGCGCGCGCGGACGTGGCCCGCGCCATCGCCCGGGCCTTGCCGGCGGTCTACCGGCTTGAGCGCATCTCGCGCACGCGGCTGGCGTTCTTCAACAAGCCATGGGGCATGCGCATAACCGGCGTGCTGCTGTTCCTGATCGCCGCGGGCCTGCTGGTGGCGCCGCCGTTCATCGGCCAGATTCCGCTTGGCTTCGCCGCCTGCCTTGTCGGCCTCGGCCTGGTGGAGCGCGACGGCGTGATGGCGGTGAGCGGCATCACCTTTGGCGTGATCGGCATTGCCCTCAGCCTCAGCTTCGTCGTGGCGATTGTTGGCGGCCTGGCGTCGCTGTTTGGCTTCTGAGCCAGGCCGGTTCCCACCGGCGCCAGGGCTGCGATACGTCTTGCCAAAGCTCCCGATCGCCCGCGCCGCGCAACGCGTCAGCAGTCGCGCATCAGGCCGCGTCCGGCTCCAGCAGACGCAAACCGCGCATGCTGGCGTGTCCATTGCGACCAACGATGATGTGGTCGTGCAAGGTGACATTGAGCGGCGCGGCGACGCGCATGATCTCCCGCGTCATGCGAATGTCGGCGGATGAAGGCGAGGGATCGCCTGATGGATGGTTGTGCACAAGAATGATGGCGGAGGCTGACAGCTCCAGCGCCCGGCGCACCACCTCACGCGGATAGACTGGCGTGTGATCGACCGTGCCGCGCTGCTGCTCCTCGTCGGCGATGACGGCGTTGCGCTTGTCGAGAAACAGCACGCGAAAATGCTCGCGCTCGGCGAAAGCCATCACCGTGCGGCAATATTCCAGCACCTGGGACCAGGAGGCGAGCACGGGCCGCTTCACCACCGCGCCGCGCGCCAGGCGCCCGCCCGCCGCCGCCACGATCTTCAGATCGAGCGCGACCGCCTGGGAAACCCCCTCCACCTCGGCCAGCAACCGGGGCGGCGCGGCGATCACCTCGGCGAACGAGCCGAAGCGCGCCACCAGCGCCTTGGCCAGCGGCTTCACATCCCGCCGGGGAATGGAGCGGAACAGCAGCAGTTCCAGCAGTTCGTAATCCGGCAGGGCGTCGGCGCCGCCATCGCGGAAGCGCGCCCGCAACCGGTCGCGATGACCGTAATGATGCGGCGGATCGACAGCGACCTGCTTCCCGGTCATCCCGGCCCTCACGCCATGCGTCCCGGACGCCCTGATCCGGAGACGACTCCAAACCCGCATTATTTTTGCAGAAAAACGCTCCAGCGCGCCAGATTCTGGCCAGTGAATCAAACCTGGCCGCTGAAGTCATTATCTGGATTTACTTTCCCAATATTACCGGCGGCTTGTCCAGCCCTGCCGGAGATTTGGTGAAAATTTCCACGCCGGTTTCGGTCACGCCCACGGAGTGTTCAAACTGCGCCGACAGGGAGCGGTCGCGCGTCACCGCCGTCCAGCCATCCGACAGCACCTTCACCGCCGGTTTGCCCAGATTGATCATCGGCTCAATGGTGAAGAACATGCCCGGCTTCAGCTCCGGCCCCTCGCCGCGACGGCCGAAGTGCAGGATCGACGGATTGTCGTGGAACACCTGGCCAAGACCGTGGCCGCAGAAGTCCGTCACCACGGAGCAGCGCTCGCTCTCGGCATATTCCTGGATGGCGGCGCCAATGTCGCCGGTGGTCGCGCCCGGCTTCACCGCCGCCAGGCCGCGCTGCAGGCATTCATACGTCACGTCGATCAGGCGCGCCGCCTTGCGCGGGATCTCGCCAACCGCGTACATGCGGCTGCTGTCGCCATGCCAGCCGTCAACGATCACCGTCACGTCGATATTGATGATGTCGCCTTCGCGCAGCGGCTTGTCATTTGGCATGCCATGGCAAACCACGTGATTGATCGAGGTGCAGCAGGAGAAGCCGAAACCACGGTAGTTGAGCTGCGCCGGATAGCCTCCGCCCTGCAGGCCGAACGCGCGCACCCAGTCGTCAATCTGCAGCGTGGTGACGCCAGGATTGACCCGACCCACCAGCATGTCGAGAATTTCCGCGGCAAGCCGGCCGGCCTTGCGCATGCCCTCGAAGTCAGCGGGCTCGTGCAGTCTGATCTGTTCCGTACGCCGCCTGGCCACCAGCGCGCCCTCTCTGTTTATTCCGGACCTGCCCCCGGATGCACCCCCCCGCGCGGCGCGTCAAGCCGCAGATGGGGCCGCCATTTTCCGGATCCCGCCGCCAGCCGCCGCACGGCGCCGCCTCATGGTCTGGCCGCAGCCTTATTTTACACGCCATGGCGGAGCAGTGTATGCACCATAAATCGTCCCGTCTGGCGGCGCGCCTCGCGCCTTCCGGATTGATGTTGGAGCCTTTTCCGGCGGCGACGCCGGAAAAGGCTCCATCTTTTTGTCAGATGCGTTTTCCGGCGGCAGCGTGTCGCTTCACCAGAAAACGCCCGGGTGCTTCACGCTGGCTACCCCAGCCGCGAGCCCCAAATTGAAGCGGTTATTGTGACCATGACCGAGACCACCCGGCAGACACCCCCCAGGCAGGCAGGCGCGACCGCCGGCCACGCCCCTGCCGACAGCTTTGGCGCCTTCGCCCCTGACGCGCTGACCCGCGCCGTGCTCGGCGTCACCCGCAAGATGCCGGAAACCTGGGCCGGGCGCCGCGTCGCCCTGGCCTTGCGCAAACTGGCCATCCGCTCCCTGAAGGGCGCCCCGGTTGATGTGGAGGCGCTTGGCGCCCGCATGCGGCTCTATCCCTATCGCAACGTTTGCGAAAAGAAGGTGCTGTTCACGCCGCAGTTCTTCGATCCGCAGGAACTGGCCATTCTTGGCCGTCACGTCGAAGAAACCCGCGGCGCCGGCCGGGGTTTCCGCTTCATCGACATCGGCGCCAATATCGGCGCCTATTCCGCTTACGTGGCGGCGCTGGCGGGCCCTGAAGCCCGCATTCTCGCCATCGAGCCGCAGCCGGATATTTTCGAACGCCTCACCTTCAATATTCGCCAGTGCCCGTGGCCAACGGTGAAGGCCATTGCCTGCGCCGTCGCCGACAAGGCCGGGGAACTGACCCTGTTCCTCGACCCCGACAACAGCGGCGAGTCGAGCCTGAAGGTGCTGGCCTCCAGCGCAGCGAACAACATCCGCGTCTCCGCCGTGCCCTTGTTGCAGTTGCTGGCTGACGAAGGCTTTGACCGCGTTGACGCCATGAAGCTCGACGTGGAAGGCGCCGAGGATATCATCCTGGAGCCGTTCCTGCGCAACGCCCCCGACGCCCTGCTGCCGCGCCTGCTGATCATGGAGGACGGTTCGGAGCGCTGGCAGATCGACCTGCCAGCCCTGGTCGCCCAGCGCGGCTACCGCCAGGCCCTGCGCACCCGGCTCAATTTCGTCTTCGAACGCGACGCGGACTGAGCCACCCCGGCTCTTTGCATGATGTTGGCGGTCGCAAACTGGCGTTGGTCGCGAGATCGCGCCAGTCGCAAGCTGGCGCTGGTTTCAGGATAACGCTCAGGCCGCGGCCGGCGCGCACTCATCCAGCGGCAAGCCGGTTCGATGCCTCGCTCTTGGCCTTGACCCTGCCCACCCCACCCAAACCACATCATGGCCGGGCTTGACCCGGCCATCCACGAAGCAACGCCAGGGCAATAGAGCGCCCGAACGCCGCTTACATGCGGAACACGCCGAACTTCGTCTCCGGCACCGGCGCGTTCAGGCAGGCCGAAAACGCCAGGCCCAGCGCGTCGCGGGTTTCCGTTGGCAGGATCACGCCATCGTCCCACAGGCGGGCGGTGGCGTAATAGGGGTTGCCCTCCACTTCATACTGGGCGCGGATCGGCGCGCGGAACGCCTCTTCGTCTTCCGGCGACCAGACCTTGCCCTCGGCGTCGAAATTGTCGCGTTTCACCGTGGCCAGCACGCTGGCCGCCTGCTCGCCGCCCATCACCGAAATCCGGCTGGATGGCCAGGTGAACATGAAGCGCGGCGAATAGGCCCGGCCGCACATGCCGTAATTGCCGGCGCCGAACGAACCGCCAATCACCAGGGTGATCTTGGGCACGCGCGCCGACGCCACCGCCGTGACCAGCTTGGCGCCGTCGCGGGCGATGCCGCCCGCCTCATACTGGCGCCCCACCATGAAGCCGGAGATGTTCTGCAGGAACAGCAACGGAATCCGGCGCTGGCAACACAGCTCGATGAAATGCGCCCCCTTCAGCGCGCTTTCCGAGAACAGGATGCCGTTGTTGCCAATGATGCCCACGGGGATGCCATGGATGCGGGCAAAGCCGGTGACGAGCGTGGTTCCGTACAGCTTCTTGAACTCATCGAATTCCGAACCGTCGACCAGCCGGGCGATGACCTCGCGCACGTCGTACTGCTTCTTCAGGTCGGTCGGGACCAGGCCTTCCAGGTCGGCTGCGTCATACGCCGGGGCGACCGGAGCCACGAGATCGATGTCCGGCCGCTTGACGCTGTTCAGCGTGCCGACGATGCGGCGGGCGATTTCCAGGGCGTGGTTGTCATCGACCGCATAATGGTCGGCAACGCCTGATTGCCGCGCGTGTACGTCGGCGCCGCCCAGATCCTCGGCGGAGACGACTTCGCCCGTCGCCGCCTTCACCAGCGGCGGGCCGCCCAGGAAGATGGTGCCCTGACGGCGCACGATGATGGTTTCGTCGGACATGGCCGGCACATAGGCTCCGCCGGCGGTGCACGAGCCCATCACCACGGCGATCTGCGGGATGCCCTGGGCCGACATGTTGGCCTGGTTGAAGAAAATACGGCCGAAGTGCTCGCGGTCCGGAAACACCTCGGTCTGGTGCGGCAGGTTGGCGCCGCCGGAATCGACCAGATAGATGCACGGCAGCCGGTTTTCGGCGGCGATCTCCTGGGCGCGCAGGTGCTTCTTCACCGTCATCGGGTAGTAAGTGCCGCCCTTGATGGTGGAATCGTTGCAGACGATCATCACGTCGCGGCCGCTGACCCGGCCAATGCCAGTGATCAGCCCGGCGCCATGAATCGCCTCGCCATACATGCCGTCCGCCGCCAGGGCGCCAATTTCGAGAAACGGCGCGCCCGCATCGAGAAGCCCGGCGACCCGCTCGCGCGGCAACAGCTTGCCGCGCCCCACATGGCGCTCGCGCGCTTTCGGCGGCCCGCCGGCGAACACCGCGTCGCGTCTGGCCTGCAATTCGGCGCGCAAAACCTCCCATGCTGCGGCGTTGGCGCGGAAATCCTCGCTCTCCCGGCTGATCGCAGTTTCTAAAATCGGCACGCGCATTCTCCCGTCTGATCCGGCCAGTACTGACGCGTATCGCACAGAATTCAAGTCCGATTTTGGTAGAAGGGCGCCCGCGGCCCCTACGCCGCCGCCGGCTCAGGCGCGCTTTGTAGGCCCAAAAACGCTTTCAAACCGCTGGCGCAACACGTGATCGACCTCCGGCATGGTCACGGGGATGCCCAACTCCACCAGGCTGGCGACGCCATGGCCCTGCACGCCACACGGCACGATGCCGGAGAAGTGCTCAAGTTCCGGCTCGATATTCAGACTCACGCCATGGAACGACACCCAGCGCCGCACGCGGATGCCGATGGCCGCCACCTTGTCCTCGCGCATTGTCCCATCCGGCAGCGGCGCCTTTTCCGGCCGCCGCACCCAGACGCCAACCCGCCCCGCCCGCCGCTCGCCGGTGATATTGAAACTGGCCAGGGTTCCAATCAGCCAGTCCTCCAGGGCGCAAACGAAGGCGCGCACGTCCGGCCGCCGCCGCTTCAGATCCAGCATGACATAGACCACCCGCTGGCCAGGCCCGTGATAGGTAAACTGCCCGCCCCGGCCGGTTTCAAACACCGGAAAACGCCCTGGCGCCACCAGGTCCTCCGCCTTCGCGGATGTTCCGGCGGTATATAGCGGCGGGTGCTCCACCAGCCAGGCCAACTCGCGCGCCTCGCCAGCGGCGATGCGGGCGACCCGCTCTTCCATGAAAGCGACGGCGTCGTCATAGGCGACGAGGCCATCGCTCACCAGCCACTCCACCGGCGGCGCCTCCGCGTCCGCCTGAAACACGTGCGCCGGCCAGCCGCCTGCGCCGCATGCGGCTGGCGCCGTGTCCCGCTCGCTGGTTTCCGTAACGATGGTGTGCTGCCCGGCCATCCCGCGCATCTCCTGTGCCTGCAACGCCCTGACGCCTTGGCCTGGAGCAGTTTGCGATCAGTCGGGGGCGCAAACCGCTCCAATTCTCCCTGTCTGGAGCGTTTTCCGATCAGCCCGAACCGGCCGATCGAAAAGCGCTCCAGCTCCACGTGAAGGGAGCCCACGCGAAGGGCCAGCGTGAGGCATGGCCAGTGCGAAGCCAGACCGCCCCGCGCCGGAGCAGTGCCAGCATATCCCGGAACAGATGTCTGTCTTCGCTCCGCCGAATGCAAGCGCGCAGCCGCGCGGCCGAAGCCCCAGACCAGCCGCATCGCATAACCCACAGCTATGTCCGACTTGTTCACAGCGGCCCCTTGTCGACGCCTGAACCTTCTGTTACACGCCCCTTCATCGACAGCGGACGGCGTGTTTCGCAGACGGTCACCCCCCTCAGGATGACCCAGAAACAGCCCGGAGCGTTGATCACGAGCGGTCGTGGCGGAATGGTAGACGCGCTAGCTTGAGGTGCTAGTCCTGGAAACGGGGTGGAGGTTCGAGTCCTCTCGACCGCACCAATCCTAAGTGATTGGCTGCAAATAATCTTCCTGATAACAAGAGCTTACGGCGTCCCCACTCTCACCGAGAGGGACTCAGACATCGCTCTGATTATGGCCAGCCCCTTTAAAAAGCCGAAGTCATCAATGCGGCTGTGACGGCTGCGCACCCTGCTGGACGTTGTCGTCAGGCTGAGGGCGCGCATCGCCTCGGGCCGACGGGCGCATCGCGCCGGAGCCTTTGTCGCGTATGGGGACGCTCCCGCACCTGAGGAAATCGAGGACCTGCGCGGGCAATGCGCCGCCGGTGAATTTGGAGCAGGCCACTCCCCCCAACAGCTCGCTCCCGCTGGATTGGGCGGCAAAGCCCCCCAGGGAGCGCCGGGCATTGAGAGCGCCAGCAAGCACGCGGTGGCGCCGACTGGGCGCCCGCCGCACGCCCGCCGCACGCCCGCGCGCAATATCCCTTCTGTCAGGCATTCCTGTTTTTGATGGCGCCGACGATCGCCGTCAGGATCGCGCCGCCGGCGCCGCCCGAGATAATATTGGTCACGACGCTGCCGATGCTGAAATTCCCGCTGGCCAGGGAAGCCTGAACCGCTGGCAGCACAAGCGGAACCAGCTGGCCCAGAATGCCGCCGCCGACGAGACCCGCAATGGTGTTGCCAATCGCGCCCATGTCGAGCGCAGGCGATGCCTTGCCTGCCGCGTTACCGCCCACCGCGCCCGCGATCAGGTTAATCAGAAGCTGTTCCATGCTGCGTCTCCTTCACGGGCGGGTACAGGCCACGGTCGCGCCGCCTCGCGCCCACCCGTCCGAAGAAAACGGGTGAGCCAGACATAAACTATATTTCATGTTTCTTATCTTGCACCAAACAAGCCAGTGAACATGCCCCAGGCGAACGGCTGTTTTGCCAGGCGCCGCCCCCCTCAACATCTTCACGATCCGGCATGACTACAGAAGGGGTGGCGTTCGCCTCATGGCGCAGAAGCGCTTTGACCTGATCCACGCCAGGCGTCAGGATCGCAACGCGCCGGCCGCGATTTGACTGGCCACGGTCGGGAACCCCATGACACACGCGAAACACAGCCCCATCACCGATTTTTCAGAGGCCTCCCTGTATCGCTTCGAGCGAAGCAACGTGCTGAAGCTGGCCATCGCGCAGGCCCTGGCGGGCGCGAATGCCGTCGTTATCTATGCGACCGGCGCGATTGTCGGGCATACGCTCGCCCCCAGCCCGGTTCTGGCGACGCTGCCGATTTCCATATTCGTCGTGGGCATGGCGATCTGCACCCTGCCGGCCGGCGCCATTGCCCGCCGCCACGGTCGCATCGCCGCCTTCCTCACAGGCACAGGATGCGGTGTTTTTGCTGGCCTGCTCGCCGCGCTGGCGGTGACGTATGGGTGGTTCTGGCTGTTCTGCGTCGCCACGTTCCTGGGCGGCGGCTATGCCGCCGTCGTGCTGTCATTCCGCTTCGCCGCCGCCGACTGCGCCCCGCCCGCGCGTCGCCCGCGCGCCCTGTCCACCGTCATGGCCGGCGGGGTGTTCGCTGGCGTGATCGGTCCACAACTCGTGACCTACACGATGAATATCTGGCAGCCGTACACGTTTGCGGCGACCTTCGCGGCGCAGGCGCTTGTCGCGGCCCTGTCGGCCCTGCTGCTCGTCACCGTCCGGCTGCCGCCCCCCGCCGCGGAGGAGGCATCAGGCGGGCGCCCGCTTGCCGTCATTGCCCGCCAGCCCCGCTTTATTGTCGCCGTCGTTTGCGGCGTCGTTTCCTATCTGCTCATGAACTTTCTCATGACGGCGGCGCCGCTGGCCATGCAGATGTGCGGCCTGTCCCAGACCGACGCCAATCTGGGCCTGCAATGGCATGTCATCGCCATGTATGGGCCCAGTTTCTTCACCGGGCAGTTGATCATGCGATTTGGCGTCGCCAGAGTGGTTGGCGCCGGCATGTTGCTGATAGCGGCCGCGGCGGCCGTTGGCCTGACTGGCGTCGGCGTCGGCCATTTCTGGCTCTCCCTGACGCTGCTTGGCGTCGGCTGGAACTTCGGTTTCGTAGGAGCCTCTGCGCTGGTGCTGGAGTGTCACCGCCCCGAGGAAAAGACCCGCGTCCAGTCTTTCAACGACTTCCTGGTATTCGGCACGATGGCGTTTGGCTCGTTCCTGTCCGGCGGCCTGCTGACGGCTTATGGCTGGTCCACCGTGCTCTGGCTGTCCTTCATCCCGATCGGCCTGGCCAGCCTCGCCCTGGCCTGGGCAGCCAGATTGCGCCAGGCCCAGGCCGACACCTGACCGGCCCGGCCCAGCGCACGGGCGAACCGGGAACTGGGCCGATCTGGGGTCGCAGCCGCCGCACGGGAGGCGACCTCAGGGCTTCAGGCGGCAATCTGAGGGCTGCCCAGTTTCGATCCACGCCCCCGCGTAGGGGGCGACAGCGGCAGCGGGCTCCCCAAAAGAGGCCGGGAGCGTTTCGATCCACGCCCCCGCGTAGGGGGCGACGCCGTACCCGCCCAGCACCTCGGAAACGATCTCCATGTTTCGATCCACGCCCCCGCGTAGGGGGCGACCCGTGCTTGGCCACGGAGTTGGCGTGGTATGCCTCTGTTTCGATCCACGCCCCCGCGTAGGGGGCGACGCCCGCCTCCCGTTTCGCGAGATCAACGTCGACGAGTTTCGATCCACGCCCCCGCGTAGGGGGCGACGCGCGAGACGAAGTCCGAGGCCGCCGAGGCATGGTTTCGATCCACGCCCCCGCGTAGGGGGCGACGACCTTGGACGGAAAAGACTTTTAGCCTAGCCCTGTTTCGATCCACGCCCCCGCGTAGGGGGCGACGGACGGCCAGCCGGCGGAACAGGCGGCAAAACCAGTTTCGATCCACGCCCCCGCGTAGGGGGCGACAATTCGATCAACGGCGCGTAATCCTCCCGGAGCGTTTCGATCCACGCCCCCGCGTAGGGGGCGACTCTCGCGCCGGCCCTGCGTGATGCGCACCGGAAGTTTCGATCCACGCCCCCGCGTAGGGGGCGACTCGGACGTCGGCGTTGCGAGGACAATAATCGCAACGTTTCGATCCACGCCCCCGCGTAGGGGGCGACGTAGTCCAACCTAACGGCACGAAGTTGGCTGTCGTTTCGATCCACGCCCCCGCGTAGGGGGCGACACGGCACGAAGTTGGCTGCCGAAACCAGATGGGAGTTTCGATCCACGCCCCCGCGTAGGGGGCGACTATCGTCACGCGAGCAGAGCAGGTCATCTTCCAGCAGTTTCGATCCACGCCCCCGCGTAGGGGGCGACTGTGCGGGAAGGGCTGTTTTGGCCCGCGCGGCGGTGTTTCGATCCACGCCCCCGCGTAGGGGGCGACCACCAAGGGAGGCGACGCCGATGGCCAAGGATGTTTCGATCCACGCCCCCGCGTAGGGGGCGACCCAAGGAGCTGGACTGGTATGCGGCGGAACAGATGTTTCGATCCACGCCCCCGCGTAGGGGGCGACCCAGGCAGCGGCCGGACGGCAGACGGGCCAACAGGTTTCGATCCACGCCCCCGCGTAGGGGGCGACGCCCGCAGCCTCTCCACCCCGCTCTCGGGAGCAGGTTTCGATCCACGCCCCCGCGTAGGGGGCGACGTGGCCGGAGCCGATAACGTGCAGGATGCCCTGGTTTCGATCCACGCCCCCGCGTAGGGGGCGACATGGCGATCCGCCAGCATCATGAAACCCAGTGTCTCGTTTCGATCCACGCCCCCGCGTAGGGGGCGACGCGAAATCTCCCCAGTACCATTCCTGCTTCTGCTGTTTCGATCCACGCCCCCGCGTAGGGGGCGACCCCACTACTACTAATCCGTTGATCGCCCGTTGCAATTGCTTCCAGCTCCGCGAATGGCGGCGGTGTGGGTTTTGGCGATGGATTGGGAGAATGGGGCCGGCGGGGAAAATGTTGTGAGACCAGCGGTTTGGCGGCAGCGCGAACCTGCCGGAGGTGCTGGGCCAGCTTGTGGTTCGCGCCCAGTGCACTTGTCGCGACTGTCGCGTGCAACGCGACCAGGGGGCGTACGCCGCGCGATCGCACTGCGAGGGCGGCGCCTTCGCCTCACGCGCAAAGCGCTGCTTGGGCGGGGCCATGCTGACGCCAGAGCCAAGCCCACGACTCACTGGTCTCATGCGCGAAGCGCTGCACGCCAGTCACCACGCACTCCGCCGCTGCCAGTTGCGCGCACATAAAAGGTCGCGGCGTCCGCTATGACGTCGCCAGTTCTTCGCGACTGCCAGTTGCGCGCGCACGTAAAAGATCGGACGCCAGCGGGAAACCTCAGGCGCCCGGACATACTGCCAGTTACGTGCGCGCACGCAACCGGCCACTGGCGCAAAGGCAGATCCCGCCGCTGCGGCAACCGCCGGGGCTACGCGCGCCTGAAGCGCCGCATGGGTTTCGCATCCTCTTCCCCGGGTCCCTTTCACAAGATCCTGTTACAAGTCCCCCGTGCAAGCGACAGAACGCATGCCGTGGTCAGCGGCCGTAAATTATCGACAAGTCTTGACATGACCCAATGGTAATATATTGACTCATACGCAACGGGGCTGGCTTTTCCACCGTTCAGCGAGAGGAAGCGGCGCTTGCCATGACCAGGTCCAGGAGCAGGAAAGTCCCAGACGTCGCGTCGCCATGGGAGCCTTTCGAAGACCGGCGCCGGGCCCGCGACATCAAGCGCGAGGCGGTGCTGCGCGTCGCCGTGCACCTGTTTCTGGAGCAGGGCTATGACCGCACCTCGCTGAACGAGGTGGCGGAGCGGCTGAACATCACCAAGCCGGCGCTCTACAACTACTTCGCCAACAAGGAAGAAATCCTGATCGAGTGCTACAATCTCGGTCAGGAGCTGTCCGAGGGCGCGCTGACGCGGATGCGACAACTGGAGGGCAACGGCCTGTTCCGTTTGCGCGGACTGATCCGGGGCCACGCGCTGACCATGACCCAGGACTTCGGCCAGTGCCTGGTGCGCATCGACGACCGGGTGCTGTCGCCGGAGGCGCGGCGCGACGTGCGCGCCGGCAAGCGGCTGATCGACGCCGGCTTCCGCGCCTTTATCAGCGAAGGCATCGCCGACGGATCAATCCGCCCCTGCGACGTCAAACTCACGGCTTTCGCCATCACCGGCGCGCTGAACTGGATCGGCCACTGGCATCAGCCGGGCGGCGACCGCACGCCGGAACAGATCGGCGATGAAATGGCGCTACGCCTTACGGAAGGCATCGCCAGCGCGTCCTGAACGACGCGCGCCAACCTGCCAATAATAACAATAACAATAACGCTCCAGAAAAACCCGGGCGCGCAAGAAAGCCAGATACGCACGAACACCCGGGAACGCCAGAGAGGAAGACCGCCATGAACATTACTCACGGCCTGCGCCGCGCGCTTCAGGTCAACCGCAATGGAACCGCCGTCATCGACGGCGATACCTCCATGACCTGGGCCGAGGTCGGCGACCGCGTCGCCCGCCTCGCCGGCGTGTTGCAACAGCAGGGCGCGCAACGGGGCGACCGGGTCGCCGTGCTGTCGCTGAACAGCAGCCGCTACCTCGAGCTCTACCTCGCCACCGCCTGGGCCGGCGCGGTGATCGTGCCGCTGAACATTCGCTGGAGCGTCGCCGAAAACCGCGATGCGCTGGAGGACAGCGGCGCGAAGATCATGTTCATCGACGCGGCGTTCGAGCAGCCGGCGCGCGAGCTGGTCGCCCAGGTTCCCGGCGTGACGCTGATCTGGGCTGACGACGCCCCTGCCCCGGCCAATATCCCCAGCTATGAAGCCCTGCTGGCCAAAGCCGCGCCGGTGGAAGACGCCATGTGCGACCGCGATGCGCTGGCCGGCATTTTCTACACCGGCGGCACCACCGGCCGCTCCAAGGGCGTGATGCTCAGCCATGGCAATCTGGTGGCCAACGCCATGAACGCCCTGGCCGAGGGGCTGTTCGCCGCGGACACGGTCTATGTCCACGCCGCGCCGATGTTCCACCTGGCCAATGGCGCCGCCATGTATTCGCTGCTGATCAGCGGCGGCTGCAACGTCATCCTGAAGGCGTTCAGCCCGGATGGCCTCGCTGGCGTTATCCAGCGCCACAAGGCGACCGAATTGCTGCTGGTGCCGACGATGATCCAGATGCTGGTCGACAGCCCGACCATCGGCGGCTTCGATCTCTCCAGCGTGCGCCGCATCGTCTACGGCGCCTCGCCGATCAGCGAGGCGGTGCTCGATCGCGCGGCGGCGCGCCTGCCTGGCGTCGGTTTCGTGCAGGTCTACGGCATGACCGAGCTGTCGCCGATCGCCACCTTCAACTCCTCGGCCAACCATATCGGCGCGGCGCGCGAAATCGGCCGGCACCGTTCGGCCGGCCGCGCCACCCTCGGCGTCGACGTGCGCATCGTCGACGACAACAACCAGGAGCTGCCGCGCGGCGAGATCGGCGAGATCATCGTGCGCGGCGACACGGTGATGATGGGCTACTGGCAGCGCCCCGAGGAAACCGCGAAGGCGGTGATCGACGGCTGGATGCACACCGGCGACGGCGGCTACATGGACGCGGACGGCTATGTCTTCGTCGTCGACCGCATCAAGGACATGATCATCTCCGGCGGCGAGAACATCTATTCCACCGAGGTGGAGAACGCCGTGGCCCAGCACCCCGCCGTGCTGCAGTGCGCGGTGATCGGCATTCCGCACGACCACTGGGGCGAGACCGTGCATGCGGTGATCGTGCTCAAGCCAGGCGCCGAAACCACTCAGGAAGACGTCATTGCCTTCTGCAAGGAGCGGATCGCCGGCTACAAGTGCCCGCGCAGCGTCGAGATCCGCACGGAACTGCCGATGTCCGGCGCCGGCAAGATCCTGAAACGCGACCTGCGCAAGCCCTATTGGGACAACCGCGAGCGCAACGTCGCCTGAAGCTGGCGTCCACGAACTGTCCCTGGGAGCCCTGGCGGAAACGCCGGGGCTTTCTGGCGGGAAGGTCCGATGCACCTGACCCGCGTTGCCTTGTCGGGAACGCAGCCCGGCGCCGCGCCATGTGCGGCGGACCGGGAACCCGATGCGCTTTACGCTTCGCCTGCAAAGCTACTCCAAAGGCAGGCCATGCATCCTGAGAAAGGTCAGCCTGTCCCAATATCCCCGCTGAAAGGTTATGCGCCCATCACGCACCGTGAAGAAGCCACAACCGCGCAGGCCCGCCGGATCGCGCCATTCGAGCGCCACGACCTCGCCGGCCTCATGAATCGCTTCGACAATGCAGTGCATTCCAACTGACGCGAATTCTCGCGAAAACATGGCGTGGATAGCCTCCCGCCCCTCAACTGGCTCCTGCGTCACCTGGTGATTAATCGCCTGCGGATGGTACAGGTCGGCCAGGCCAGCAGCGTCACCAGCATTGAACATCGCGACCCAGCGCTCCACGGTCTGACGCGGCGTCATCCTCTCCTCCTGCAAGCAATCCATACGATATCCAACCCGACGCCAGAGCTCTGACGCGCCCCTGAGATTCTACTCCGCGCAAAGCAGGCGTTCATCCACCCCTGCCCTCCACCAGGCGAAGGCCATGGCCGAACAGGGTTGCAATGGAGGGGGCGAAACGCTCCCACAGATCGTCGCGACGCCTGCCGGTGCGATGCAGCTTGACGTTAAGGCAGGCGATGGCGCCGAGGCGATACTGGGCGAGCGCCTGATGCCAGGCCAGATTGCCGAGCGCCGGCCCCCCGGCCGCGGCGTAGGCGGCAACGATGTCCTCGCCGGAAACCGGCGCCACCGGCTGCCAGCCGGCGTCCCATGCCCGGCCGTCAGACATCATCAGCATCCAGCCCACATCAAGGCCCTGGGCGCCGATCGAGGCCAGTTCCCAGTCGATAATGCCGGTCGCCCGGCCGTTGTCGAACAGGATATTGCCCGGCTGGTAGTCGCCGTGCACCAGGCCAACCGGCGCCGGGTCAGGCAGGCTGGCGCGCAAGGCGGCGTCGAGCGCCTGTCCCGCCGCCGCCCAGTCAGGATTGTCGGCGTGGCGGAGCACCGATTTCCAGCGGTCGATCTCCTCCAGCAACAGGCGCGGCTCCTCCCAGTCCGGCAGCACGGTTTGCCAGTCGATCCGGTGCACGCTGGCCAGCAGTTCCGCTGTCTGCAGCCAGACGGAGCGCGCCGTCGCCGTATCCGCCGCGAGCGACGGGTGCGGCTCCCAGACGACGAAAACCCGGCCGGGCAATTTTTCCATAACGATGAATGGCGCGCCCAGCATGTCCTCCCCGGCGGAGGCCCAGGGAACCTCCGGCACGCGCAGACCCTGCCCCTTCAGGGCGCGCAACAGCGGGTACTGGCGGTAAACATCGGTGTTGCCGCGCCGGGTAACGCCGGCTGGCGCCAGCTTCAGAATGTAACCGCCGCGCATGGCGCCGCCGGGTTCGCGCACGTCGAAACCATAGGTCAGCCCGGCGTGGCCATCCTCCATCACGCCGAAGTCGCTGATCCGCACATCAGCGTTCAGGGACTGGCGGACCATGTCCTGCGCGCGGACGGCCAGCTCCTGGAACTGGCCGTTACCCGCCCGCGTCAACGCAACCTCCCCGGTCATGCGTTTCTCCTGATTCTGTTTATCCGCCCGTCAGATCGCGGCGGTCCCATGCAGGCAGCTTAAAGTTACCCATCGGACAGTTAAAGTCCGATCGATCATTTTATGCCAGGCGCGCGCTCCGGCTGCTCTGGCGCACGGCGGACCGTTCACGTCCGGTTTGACATGACGGCGACGCGGAAATGGGTTTGACTGACGCCCGGAGCAGCGCTGGCGATGCACGATTGCCGCGCCGCTCCGGTCTATTGGATGGATGCGGATAGCCGTTCAGCCGGGTCGCCAGGGCGACAAGACCGGCGACAGCGTCCCGCCTGGCAGCGAGAGATCAATGGCCACCCGAAACATCGCCGACCTCATGGTTGAAACCCTTGAGCAGGCTGGCGTCGAACGCATCTACGGCGTGGTCGGCGACAGTCTCAACGGGCTTACGGAAAGTTTGCGCAGCCGGGGGAAAATTCGCTGGGTGCATGTGCGGCACGAGGAGGTCGCGGCTTTCGCGGCGGCGGGCGAATCCCAGATCACTGGCCAGCTCGCGGTCTGCGCCGGCTCATGCGGGCCGGGCAATCTGCACCTGATCAATGGCCTGTTCGACGCCCAGCGCAGCCGCACGCCGGTGCTGGCCATCGCGGCGCAAATCCCCTCATCGGAGATTGGCGGCGGCTATTTTCAGGAGACGCATCCGCAGGAGCTGTTCCGCGAATGCAGCGTCTATTGCGAGCTGGTCTCCGACCCGCGACAGATGCCCTATGTCATGGAGAACGCCGTGCGCGCCGCCATTGGCCAGCGCGGCGTCGCCGTCGTGGTCATTCCTGGCGACGTCGCCCTGCAGGCGGCGCCGGCGCGGGCCGTGTCGCCGAAAGCCGGCCTGCTGCCGCCGGCCCCCGTCGTCACACCGGCCACGGCCGAGCTGGACCGGCTGGCGAAGCTGCTGAATGACGCGAAGCGCGTGACGCTGTTCTGCGGGCGCGGCTGCGCCGGCGCCCATGCTGAACTGATGGCTCTGGCCGAAGCGCTGAAGAGCCCCATTGTCCACGCGCTGGGCGGCAAGGAGCATGTGGAATACGACAACCCGTATGATGTGGGCATGACCGGACTGATCGGCTTCGCCTCCGGCTACGAGGCCATGCAGAACTGCGACATGCTGCTGATGCTGGGGACGGATTTTCCCTACAAGCAGTTTTTCCCCACCGACGCGACGATCGCCCAGGTCGATCTTCGCCCCGCCAATCTGGGCCGCCGCTGCAAGCTGGATCTCGGCGTGGTCGGCGACGTGAAGGCGACGGTCGCCGCCTTGCTGCCGCGCCTGGCGGTCAAGCAGGATCGCCAGCATCTGGACGACAGCCTCGCCCGCTATGTGAAATCCCGCGCCGGGCTCGACGCCCTCGCGGAAGGAACGCCGGGCCGCAAGCCGATCCATCCGCAATATGTGGCGCGGCTGGTCAGCGAGCTGGCGGCGGACGACGCGGCGTTCAGTTTCGACGTGGGCACGCCGACGATCTGGGCGGCGCGCTACCTGAAAATGAATGGCCGTCGCCGCCTGCTCGGCTCGCTCGCCCACGGCTCCATGGCCAACGCTTTGCCCCAGGCCATCGGCGCCCAGGCGGCGCAGCCAGGGCGGCAGGTGGTGTCGCTCTCCGGCGACGGCGGCTTCACCATGCTGATGGGCGACCTGATCACGCTCAGCCAGGAAAAGCTGCCGGTCAAGGTCGTCGTCTTCAACAATGGCGTGCTCGGTTTCGTGGCCATGGAGATGAAGGCGGCGGGTTTCGTCGAGACCGGCGTCGATCTGCAAAACCCTGACTTTGCGGCGATGGCGCGGGCCATGGGCCTGATGGCGCTGCGCGTCGAAGACCCCGGGGAATTGCCCGACGCCATGGCGAAAATCCTCGCCCACGACGGCCCGGCGCTCCTGGACGTGGTGACGGCGAAACAGGAGCTGTCGATACCGCCGACCATCGCCCTGGAGCAGGCCAGGGGCTTTGGCCTGTGGATGCTGCGCGCGGTGATGAGCGGGCGCGGCGACGAGGTGATCGACCTGGTCAAGACCAACCTGTTTGGGCGTTAGGGCGCGCTCCGGCCAGAGCGCGCTCAAAGCCGGGAGCACTGGAACGCCAGAAACACTCCGGGCGGGCAGGAGCGCCCGCCCGGAGCATGCATCAGGCGGCGGCAGGCGCGTCAGGCTTGCGCCCGGCCGCCCCGAACAGGGCGTAGAGAGCCGGCAGCGCCAGCAGGGTCAGCAGGGTGGCGCTGACCAGGCCGCCGATCACCACGGTGGCCAGCGGCTTCTGCACCTCGGCCCCCGTACCCGTCGCCAGCGCCATGGGCAGGAAGCCCAGCGAGGCGACCAGCGCCGTCATCACCACCGGCCGGAAGCGGGTGATCGCCCCCTCCCACACCGCCTCGCGCACGGGCGCGCCCTCCTCCGCGAGCTGGCGGATGCGGCTGATCATCACCAGGCCATTCAACACCGCGACGCCCGACAACGCGATGAAGCCGACGGCGGCGGACACCGAGAACGGCATGCCGCGCAGCCACAGGGCAATGACGCCGCCAGTGAGCGCGAAGGGCACGGCGCTGAACACCAGCAGGGCGTCGCGCGTCGAGCCAAGCGCCTGGAACAGCAGGATGAAGATCAGCAAGAAGCAGGCCGGCGTGACGATCATCAGCCGCTGGCGGGCCGCGGCCAGGTTCTCGAACTGGCCGCCCCACGCCAGCCACGCGCCGGAGGGCAAGGCGACATTGGCGGCGATGCGCTGACGGGCGTCGTCCACCACCGAGGCGATGTCGCGACCGCGCACATTGGCGGTGACAACGATGCGGCGCTTGCCGTTTTCGCGGCTGATCTGGTTGGGACCTTCCTCAACCGAAATCCGCGCCACCTGGCGTAGCGGCACGGAGCGCAGCCCGGTTGAGGCGCCGGAAGCTCCCGCTGGGGCTGGCGGGCCGGCGGGCAAGGCCACCGGCAGGTTCTTCAGCGCCTCCAGATCGGCGCGCAGGGCGTCGTCGAGCCGGATGACGATGTCGAAGCGCCGGTCGCCCTCGAAGATCTGGCCCACGTGCTGGCCGCCGATGGCGGCGCCGATCACATCCTGCACCGCCGCGAGGCTCAGGCCGAGGCGGCCGATCTCCTGCCGGTCCACGTCGATGTTGAGGAATGGCAGACCAGAGATCTGCTCAACCTTCACGTCGACAGCGCCCGGCGTCGCCCGCAACTGCGCGGCGATTGCCTCCGCCGCTGGCGCCAGCCGAGCGAAATCATCGCCAAACACCTTTACCGCCAGATCGCCGCGGGAACCCGCCAGCAGTTCGTTGAACCGCATCTGGATCGGCTGGGTGAACTCCAGATTGTTGCCGGGCAACGCCCCCGCCGCGGCGCGGATTTTCGCGATCAACGCCTCCTTGCCGAGTTTTGGATCCGGCCATTCCGCCTCCGGCTTCAGCATGATGAAGGTGTCGGAGACGTTCACCGGCATGGGGTCGGAGGCAACCTCCGCCGTGCCGGTCTTGGAGAACACCAGCGCCACCTCCGGCAAGGCGCTGATCTTGCGCTCCACCGCCAGTTGCATCGCCAGCGACTGGCTGAGCGAGGTCGAGGGAATGCGCATGGCGTGCATGGCGAGGTTCTTCTCATCCAGCTGGGGGATGAACTCCTGGCCAAGGCGCAGGAACATGCCGCCGGCCGCCGCAGCCAGCAGCACGCCCGCCAGCAGGATGACGGCCGGGCGGCGCATGCTGGCGCCGAGGGCCGGCCGGTACAGCGCCTTCAGCCAGCGCACCATGGCCACGTCCTTCTCCAGCACCTTGCCGGAGATGACGATGGCGATCATCGCCGGAACGAAAGTGAGCGACAGCACGAAGGCGCTGGCCAGCGCCATCATCACCGTCAGCGCCATGGGGGTGAACATGCGCCCCTCGACGCCGGTGAACGACAGCATCGGCACATAGACGAGGATGATGATCGCCTGGCCGTAGACCGTGGGCCGGATCATCTCCTCCGCCGACTGGCGGACGACGGCGAGGCGCTCCTCCAGCCCCAGCGCGCGGCCCAGCTCATGCTGGCGCAGGCCAAGCCGCCGCAGGGCGTTCTCGGTGATGATCACTGCGCCATCAACGATCAGGCCAAAGTCGAGCGCGCCGAGGCTCATCAGATTGGCGCTGACGCCGGCGCGGACCATGCCGGTCATGGTCATCAGCATGGCCAGCGGGATCACCAGCGCGGTGATCACGGCGGCGCGGATGTTCCCGAGCATCAGGAACAGCACGGCGATGACCAGCAGCGCCCCTTCCGTCAGGTTTTTGGCGACGGTGCGGATGGTGGCGTCCACCAGCGTGGTGCGATCCAGCACCGGCTCCACCACCACGCCTGGCGGCAGCAATCTGGCGATCTCGCGCAATTTGTCGCCGGCGGCGGCGGCGACGTCGCGGCTGTTGCCGCCAATCAGCATCAGCGCCGTGCCGACCACCGCCTCGCGGCCGTTTTCAGAGGCCGCGCCGACCCGCAGTTCCTGGCCCGCGCCAACCGTCGCCACATCGCGGATGCGCACCGGCACGCCGGCGCGGGTGGTCACCACCACGGCGCCAATATCGTCCATGCTGGTCAGCCGGCCGCCGGAGCGCACCACATAGCCCTCGCCGCCCCGCTCCACATAACCGGCGCCCCGGTTCTGGTTGCTGGCGGCGAGCGCCGTGGCGATGTCGCTGAAGGACAGGCCAAGGCCGGCAAGGCGCGCCGGATCGGGCCGCACCTGATATTGCCGGACATGGCCGCCAATGACGTCGACGCCGGCAACGCCAGGCACGGCGCGCATCTGCGGCCGGATCACCCAGTCCTGCAGCGCCCGCAGCCAGGCGGCGCGGTCCAGATCGCTGGCCAGCCGCTCGCCCTCGGGCGTGAGAAAGCCGCCGTCCGACTGCCAGCCGGGCTTGCCGTCGGTTTCCGGCCGGCCGTCAGGCTCCTTCATGTGCAGCGTCCACATGAAGACTTCGCCAAGGCCGGTGGTGACGGGCCCCATGTGCACCTCGACGCCAGGCGGCAGGACGCCGCGCGCCTCGCCAAGGCGTTCATTCACCTGGGCGCGGGCGAAATACAGATCCGTGGCGTCGCTGAACACGGCGGTGATCTGGGAAAAACCGTTGCGGGACAGGGAGCGGGTGCTGACGAGGCCGGGGATGCCAGACAGGGCGGTTTCCAGGGGGAACGTCACCTGCCGCTCCACGTCCTCCGGCGACAGGGCCGGCGCGACGGCGTTGATCTGCACCTGGTTGTTGGTGATGTCAGGGGTTGCGTCGATGGGCAGTTTCAGCGCCGACCAGGCGCCGAAGGCCGCGACCAGCAGCGTCAGCAACGCCACCAGCCAGCGGCGCTCCACCGAGAACGCGAGGATGCGTGCGATCATGGCGTCCTCTCCTCAGTGAGCGTGTTCGGCTTCGGCCTTGCCGAGCTCGGCCTTCAGCAGGAAGGCGTTGCGCGTCGCGACCAGCTCGCCCTCCGCCAGCCCCGAGGTCACGGCGACATGGACGCCGTCATCGCGCCCCAGAACGACATTCCTGATGCGGAACCCCTCGGGGGTCTGGACGAACACCGCCGGGCGGCCGTTGATGGTCTGCGTGGCGGCGCGCGGGATGCGCAGCCCGACGGGTTCCTCGCCAACCGTCACGCGGGCGGTGACGAAACCGCCGGGACGCCAGCGCAACCCTGCATTGTCCAGCTCGGCGATGACGCGGGCCGAGCGGGTGTCCGGGGTCAGCATGGGGCTGACGAAAATCACCCGCCCCTTCGTCGCCGCGCCGTCCTGCGCCGCAACGCGCACCTCCTGCCCTTCATGGATGCGGGACAGTTCATCGGCCGGAATCGCCAGATCGATCCAGACCTTCGACAGGTCGGCGATGACGTACAGCTCCTTCTCCTGGCCCTCGCCGCCCACCGGCGCGCCCAGATCTACCCGACGCTCCACCACCCGGCCGCTGATGGGCGAGCGCAGCGGATAACGCTGGAACGACTGGGACGCTCCCGCATTGCGCGACGCCGCCACATCGCCAGGCGACAGGCCCAGCGCCGTCAGCTTCTGGGCCGCCAGCTCTACGCGCAGCTCCACCTCCCGCAACGAATTGCGGGCGCGCAGATATTGCTGCTCGGCGGACACGCGCCGGTTCCACAGCTCCTGTTCGCGGGCGAACAGCGTCTTCTGCAGCTCCAGATTGGTCAGCGCGGCGAAATATTCACTACGCGCCTCGGCGACCTCACGGCTGTCCAGCTCCGCGATGATTTCGTCTTTGGAAACCGCATCGCCCAGCCGCTTGTTCAGCACGGCGACCGTCCCGACGACCCGGGCGGCGATGCGGGCGATGCGGTCGCTGTCAGGGGCGATCACCCCTGGCGCGCTCAACGCCATGGTCAGGACGCCGGGCCCCGCCACAGCGACGTCAACGCCATGCGCGGCCGCCTCTGCCGGGGTCATGTGCACCAGCCCCTCATCGTCGTGATCGTGGCCGGCCTCCTGTTTGTCAGCGGCCCCATGTTTGTCGCCGGCCTTCTGGCCTTTATCCGCTCCAGGTTTCGGGGCCGGCCCATGGTCATGGCCGGGGCCCGCCCAGGCGGAGGCGATGCGCCCTGCCTGCGGCAGGATGCCAGGTGAGGTGAGAGCAAGCGCCCCGGCGGCGACAATGGCGCCCGAGGCAAGCAAGAAACGGCGTTTCATCCGGAAATTCCTGACGGCCGGCAATGCGCGCGGCCCCGGAGAAGCTCTGATCAATCTGGATCAGAAATCTTCTCTATCTGACTGAATTAACGCGTCTTATCGCCAGTTCGCTTCTGCTTTCCCGGAGCTGTTCCGGCGATGCAGAGCGACGGCCACGCGCGACAGCACACGCGTGCGCTCGCTCACGAAAGCGCACGCGGCGGTCTGTTCAGGCATTCAGGCGCGGGGTGGACGCAGCGGCGGGGCCGGATCGCGGGGGGGCAGGACATCGCTGTCGCCGACGCGCCAGGTCAGATGGCGAACGGCGATCGGGACCATGCTCCGGAATGACTGCGCCGGCGCCACATGGCTGTGGCAGCAATGGTGCGCCCCATGCAGGTCCGGACTGGTGATGTCCGGGTTGGCGCGATCATGCCCGGCCCGATCGTATCGGAGGTGATCGTATCGGAGGTGATCATGACCGATGTGGGCGACGTCCAGGCGCCCGTGTTCGCCACTTTGCACCTCCAGCAGCGCGACTGCAGCGGCGGGGTCCCCGCCCTGGGAGTCAAGCGCGGCGGCGGGCGTGACGATGAGCGCGAGGCAGACGAGGCCAGTCAACAAGGCGCGGGTCGCGCCCCTTGCAGCCGCCGCGATCTCCCTGAACGCGAGCTTCTGGAGCCCGACAGCCAGCAGGGCAACCGCCTCAAGCCAGAGCGAGCGAACAAAGGCAGCCGACCGCGTCGCCGCCCCATGCCGGGGAAACGTCGCAGCGCCGCGCCCATGCGCGATGCGCCACCGGGGGCCGCCTGTCGCTAACGTCATCACCTGGCCAATATGCCTGATCCATCGCCAGGAACAAAACCCGGCCGCGATGAAAACCCGTCCTCCCCCCGCGACATGGCGCTGCATTCGCGCAGGCGCCTCACAGACAGGGCGCGCCATATGGGGGCGGCATGGCTGGCGCGGCCAATTTTCACCCGAATCCTGCGCGAGATTGCCAGGCATCCGTCAGGTTCCGGCGCGGCTGGCCTGCCGTGCGCTTCGCGACTCCTGCCGGGGGCTTTTGCTCGCGTCTCTTGGCCGAATCTTCTGGCCGCATCTCCTGGGAGACATCATGGCAACGCTGCTGATCATCGCTTTTCTCGGCGGCGTGCTGACGATCGTCAGCCCCTGCATCCTGCCGGTTCTCCCCTTCGTATTCGCTCGCGCCGGGCAACCTTTCCTGCGCAGCACGCTGCCCATGCTCGCCGGCATGGCCATCACCTTCGCCATCGTCGCCTCGCTGGCGGCGATCGGCGGCGCCTGGGCGGTGCGCGCCAATGAATATGGCCGCATCATCGCCATGGCGCTGCTGGCGGCTTTTGGCCTCAGCCTGCTGTCGCCGCGCCTCGCC
Source organism: Camelimonas sp. ID_303_24 (assembly GCF_053543495.1). Lineage (NCBI taxonomy): Bacteria > Pseudomonadati > Pseudomonadota > Alphaproteobacteria > Hyphomicrobiales > Chelatococcaceae > Camelimonas > Camelimonas sp. ID_303_24. Next base: position 71,670 of record NZ_JBLLJM010000012.1, on the reverse strand, counting down.
GCCTTTGCGACGCGCCCGATGGTGCGGCTGGGCGAGCGCCTGCTCAACCGCTCGGGAACCGGCAATGGCGGACCCGGCGTCGCCGGCTCGCTGGCGCTGGGCGTCGCCACCGGCCTGCTCTGGGCCCCATGCGCCGGGCCGATCCTCGGCCTGTTGCTGACGGGCGCCGCGCTGAATGGCGCCAATGTCAGCACGACCCTGTTGCTGCTGGCCTATGCGGCCGGCGCAGCCACTTCCATAGCCCTGGCCCTGCTGGCCGGCGGCCGGATCTTTGACCGGCTGAAGCGCTCCCCGGGCGTCGCGGAGCGTGTCCGTCAGGGGCTTGGCGTCGCGGTGCTGGCGGGCGTCGCCGCTATTGCCCTTGGGCTCGATACGGGCCTGCTGTCCCGCCTGTCGTACACAAGCACCGCCACGCTGGAACAGGCGGTGGTCGACCGTTTCCGCCCCAAGCCATCCGACAGCGTGGTGCGCACCACCTATCCGGACAGCAATGCCCGCAAATCCGCGCAGACGACTACGCCTGGCGCCGGACAACCTTTCAGAAGCGCCCTGCCCGACCTCGGCCCGGCCCCCGCCATCGCCGGCGCCACCGACTGGCTGAACGCGCCGCCGCTGACCAGCGAGCAACTGCGCGGCAAGGTCGTGCTGGTGGATTTCTGGACCTATTCCTGCATCAACTGCATCCGCACCATGCCGTATCTCCGGGCCTGGGCGGCGAAATATCGCGATCAGGGCCTGGTGGTGCTCGGCGTGCACACGCCGGAGTTCGCCTTTGAGAAGAACCTGGCCAATGTCCGCAAGGCCATCGGTGATTTCGGCATCGTCTATCCGGTGGCGGTGGACAATGACTACGCCATCTGGCGGGCGTTCTCGAACGAGTACTGGCCGGCCCATTACCTGATCGACGCCAATGGGCGCATCCGCTACCGGCATTTCGGCGAAGGCCAGTACGCCGAGACCGGGCAGGCCATCCAGGACCTGTTGCGCGAGGCCGGCGCCAGCGGCGTGGTCATGGCGGAGGGCGCGCCGGCGGCGCCTGCCGGAACCGGCGCGGAAGCAGCGCCGGACGTTGGGAACCTGCGCTCCCACGAGACCTATCTCGGCTACAAACGGGCGGAAAACTTCGCTTCGGCAGGTGGCCTCACCGCCGACGCCTCCCGCCTCTATGAGGCGCCGCAACCGCAGACCAACCAGTGGGGCCTCGCCGGCGCATGGACCGTCGGCGCCGAGCACGCCCGGCTCGACGCCAGCGGCGGCGCCATCAGCTACCGCTTCAGCGCCCGCGATCTGCATCTGGTGCTGGGGCCAGGCCCGGCCGGCAAGCCGGTGCGCTTCGTGGTGACCATCGACGGCAAGCCCCCCGGCGACAGCCACGGCGTCGATATCGACGCCGCCGGCGCCGGAACCGTCACGGAAAACCGGCTCTACCAGCTGGTGCGCCAGAAAGGCGATGTGACGCCGCACAATTTCGAGATCCGCTTTCTCGATCCGGGCGTGGAAGCCTACGCCTTCACCTTCGGCTAGGGCATGACGCGAACAGGCGGACGCCGCCTGCTCGCACATCATCATGCGACGCCAGAAAACTACAACGGAGATGCGGAGCAGCCTGAACGCATCGCCCGCTGGCGGCCCGCGCCATCAGGGCGGCGGACGCGAAGCGCGGCGCCCCTGGGAAGCGCGCGCGGCGTCAGTTCTGCCGCCCTGGCGTGCAGCCATTTGAGAACAGGATGAAGCGGCGGCCGTTTTGCCCGAACAGCCTGGTGATATAGCCCGTGCGTCCATCGAGCTGCTCCGGGCGCCAGCTTCCTCATCAACATGGCCGGCAACGGGCGTCAACGCCGGCATCATTGCCCATTAACCAGCGCGGCGGTTAAATCCGCCCGCCAAATCCACCTGCGCACACGGGGGCTGAAGCGGCGCGGGCGACGACGTAGGGTAACGCCACCTCACCTCTGCAAGGACGACAACCATGGCGACGATCCGGCTGCTTACTGTCGAAGAAGCTGACGGCATTCCAGAAGCACGGGCGGTGCTCGACGATATTCGCGTCGTCCGGCAATCATCGTTCATCAATAATTTCTGGCTGGCGCTGGCCAACAATCCGCCGCTGCTGGCGCGCATCTGGGGCGATGTCAAACAGATCATGACCCAGCCAGGCGCACTTGATCCCCTGACGCGCGAGATGATCTACATCGCCGTTTCCACCGCCAACAATTGCGCCTATTGCGTCCACTCCCACACCGCCGCCGCGAAGGCCAAAGGGATGACCGACGCGCAGCACGCGGAACTGCTGGCGGTCATCGGCCTCGCCTCGCAGACCAACGCTCTGGCCAATGGCATGCAAATTCCGGTCGACGCGGTGTTTCAGGCGCAGGCTGGCGGGAGCCTCCCTGGGTCTGCCACGGCTGACAACCCGCGCCTGCCTTGAGGCTGGCGCATCGCGTTTCCCCCTCCCACGTCATGCCCGCACCTGTTGTGGGCATCCACGCCTTCGTCCATCCACGCCTTCGTCCAACCACGTCCTCATCATGGTGGAGCGGACGCGGATTTGCCCGGCGTTGCGTCGTGGATGGCCGGATCAAGCCCGGCCATGACGCGGTGAAATGTTTGCGGGGCGGAGGGCTGGTTCTGGCAGACGCCCTGGCCGGAACGGGTTGGGCTCCGGCGCCCGCTGTTGCCGTGTCGCCTCCTTGCCGTGTCGTTCCTTGCCGTGTCGCCCGTTGTTGTGTCCGCGGCTCTTGCCCTGGCGGGCGCGCTGTCCTATCCGGCGAGGGCCAGCGACAGTTTCAGGAAGCACGACAGGAAGCGCCACTTGCCAGATGCGGATCCGCCAGCAACGGAAATGCCTGAAGCCCCGCCCATGCTGGCGGTGCGCGGCGTGTCGCGCCGCTTCGGCGGCAAGCAGGCGCTGGACGCCGTTTCCCTGACGCTGGCGTCGGGCGAGATCATCTGCCTGGTCGGCCAGTCCGGCTGCGGCAAGTCCACGCTGCTGCGCCTGATCGCCGGCGTTGACGCGCCGGACGCCGGATCAATCGTGCTGAACGGCGTGGAGATCGCCGGTCCCGGCGGCTTCGTCGAGCCGGAAGATCGCAATATCGGCTTCATGTTTCAGGACTACGCCCTGTTTCCGCACCTGACTGTGGCGGAAAACATCGGCTTCGGCCTGCGGCGGCTGCCAAAGGCCGAGGCCAGGCGGCGCGCCGCGGAGGTGATGGCGCGCATCGGCCTCGCCGGCATGGCCGAGCGCTATCCGCACACCCTGTCCGGCGGCGAACAGCAGCGGGTCGCCCTGGCGCGGGCGCTGGCGCCGCAGCCGGTGCTGCTGCTGATGGACGAGCCATTCTCCAACCTCGACCGGGGCCTGAGCGACCGGGTGCGGGCCGAAACCCTGGCCATCCTGCGCGATCTGGGGACGGCGGCGATCATTGTCACCCACGATCCGGAAGAGGCGCTGGCAGCCGGAGACCGGGTGGCGCTGATGCAGGACGGACGGGTGGCGCAGACCGGAACCGGCCGCGAAATTCATGACCAGCCAGGCTCGCTGTACGTCGCCGAGTTCTTCCGGCCCTGCAACAGGCTGGCCGGCGTGGCGCGCGGCGGCGCGGTGACCACGCCGCTGGGCGCCTTTCCCACCACGCTGGCCGATGGCCAGGACGCCATCGTCTGCATCCGCCAGCACGCCCTCCAGGTCGCGGCGCCAGGCGCCGGCGCGGCGGCGCAGGTGACCGGCGGCCTGTTTCTCGGCGACGTGGAGGAGCTGACCTTGCGCGTCGCCGGCCTCGACGACCCCCTGGTGATGCGGGTCATGGGACAGGCGCCGGCGCGTCCGGGCGACAAGCTGTCCATTGTGGCGGCGGCTGATGGGGTCATGATCTTTCCCGCGAATTGATCCCTGGCGAAATAGATATGCATTGAAAGCAGCGTCGTCATGTGTTTGAGGAAGGTTCAGCGGCAATGCCGCCCCGCAGGGGAAGCATTCGCCAGTTTTGAATCATTCTACACTAACAAAGCGCGGCATCCTTGCAGGAAACGCTCGGGAAGACGGCCACATGACAAAGCATGTTTCGATCCGCTCCGCCTTGCTGGGCGGCGCCCTGCTGCTGGGTAGCGTCGCTGGCGCCATGGCCGCCGAGGTCAACATCTACACCACCCGTGAGCCAGGCCTCATCAAGCCGTTGCTGGAGGCGTTCACCGCCTCCACCGGCATCAAGGTCAACACCGTGCACCTCAAGGACGGGCTCGCCGAGCGCGTGGCCTCGGAAGGCGCCAGTTCGCCCGCCGACATTCTGATGACCGTTGACGCCGGCCGCCTCGCCGATCTGGTGCAGAAGGGCCTGACGCAGCCGGTGAAATCGGCCGTGCTGGACGCCGCGGTGCCCGCCGCCCTGCGCGATCCGGACAACAACTGGTTCGCTTTCTCGGCGCGCGGCCGCGTGCTTTACGCGGCGAAGGACCTCGACCTGAAGGCAATCCGCTACGAGGACCTGGCCGACCCGAAATGGAAGGGCAAGATCTGCATCCGCTCGGGCCAGCATCCTTACAACACGGCGCTGTTCGCGGCTTACATGGCCCATCACGGGCCGGAGGCGACAAAGACCTGGCTGACCGGCCTGCGCAACAATCTGGCGCGCAAGGCGGGCGGCGGCGACCGCGAGGTGGCCAAGGACATTCTCGGCGGCATCTGCGAGATCGGCATTGGCAATTCCTATTATGTCGGCCTGATGCGCTCCGGAAAGGGCGGCCCCGACCAGAAGACCTGGGGCGAGGCCATCAAGGTGCTGCTGCCGACCTTCGACAATGGCGGCACGCAGGTGAATGTCAGCGGCGCGGCCCTGGCCAAACACGCGCCGAACCGGGAAGCCGCCATCAAACTGATGGAATATCTGGTTTCCGACGGCGCCCAGAAAATCTACGCCGAAGCCAATTTCGAATATCCGGTGAAAGCTGGCGCGAAGCTCGACCCGATCGTCGCCACCTTCGGCGAACTGAAGATTGATCCCATCCCGCTCACCGAAGTGGTCAAGCACCGCAAGCAGGCGAGCCAGATGGCCGAGGAAATCGGTTTCGACAAATAAATTCGACACACCATCCTGAAGGGCGTGGCCCTGAAGCGCCTTCCGGCCAGGCGGCATCGCCTGACCGGAGGACGCTCTGGCCGCGTCCACCGCATGTCGTGATGACCGAAGCACTCGCCAGCCCCCCCGCCCCAACCGCCGCCAGCAGCGCCCCCCGGCGCCGTTTCGTCCATCGCCGGGCCAACCGTCCGGCCTGGCGCGCCGGCCGCGTCTGGATTGTGGGCGCGACGCTCACCGCGCTGCTGGTCGCCATTCCGGCGCTGGCGCTGCTCTGGGAGGCGACGCGGGGTTCAACCGGGCTGTGGCCGCACCTGCTGGCCCATGTCATTCCCGACGCCGCGCTGCAAACCGCCGTTCTGCTCACCGGCGTCGGCGTGATGGTGACGGTGCTTGGCTGCGTCACGGCCTGGCTGGTGACGGCCCATGAATTTCCCGGCCGGCGCGTCTTCGAATGGGCGCTGCTGCTGCCGCTGGCGACGCCGACCTATATCGTCGCCTACGCCTATCTCGATCTGCTGCATCCGCTCGGCGCGGTGCAGGAAGGCGTCCGCTGGCTGTTGGGCTACGCCAGCCCGCGCGAATTCCGCCTGCCCGACATCCGCTCGATGGCCGGCTGCATCATACTGCTGGGCTTCGTGCTGTATCCTTACGTCTATCTGACGACCCGGGCGATGTTCCTGACCCAGGCCGCCAATCTGGTCGAGGCGTCGCGCACCCTGGGGACCCGGCGCGGCCAGGTGTTCTGGCGGGTGGCGCTGCCGCTGGCCCGCCCGGCCATCGCCGTCGGCGTCAGCCTGGCGCTGATGGAAACGCTGAACGACATCGGCGCCTCGGAGTTCCTTGGCGTCAACACCCTGACCATTTCCATCTACACCACCTGGGTCACCCGTTCGGATCTGGCCGGCGCGGCGCAGATCGCCCTGGTGATGCTGGCCTTCGTGCTAATCTTGGTGATGGCGGAGCGCCACGCCCGCCGCCGCCAGCGCTACTGGACCAGCCCGCAGCGCGCCCGCAGCCTGACGCCGCAGCGGCTGGGAACCGGCGCGGGCCTCGCGGCCGCCGCCTTCTGCGCCCTGCCGGTCATCATCGGCTTTCTGGCCCCGGCCAGCTATCTGGCTGTCGAAGCCTGGAAGCGCTTCCGCTTTGCCGGCCTGTCGGCGAACATCCTCAGCGAAACCCTGACGACGGTGGCCCTCGCCCTCCTCGCCACGCTGGTCACCCTGGCGCTGGGCCTGGTGGTTGCCTGGACGGCGCGCGCGGCGCCCGGGCGCTTCACGGCGCTGCTGCAACGGCTGTCCACCATCGGCTACGCCATGCCGGGCACGGTTGTCGCCATTGGCGTGCTGGTTCCCGTGGCGGCGCTGGACCGCTGGATCGACCAGACGGCGCAGACCTGGTTCGGCGTCGCCACCGGGCTGGCGCTGATCGGCTCGGGCGCGGCGCTGTGCTACGCCTATACGGTGCGATTTCTCGCCATCTCGACCGGCTCCGTCGACGCCGGCTTCAGCCGCATTCCCCAATCGCTGGATCACGCCGCCCGCAGCCTGGGCGAGAACGTCACCGGCGTGTTCCGGCGGGTGCACCTGCCGCTGTCGGCCAGCGCCCTGGCTTCCGCCGGCCTGCTGGTCTTTGTCGACTGCATGAAGGAATTGCCGGCGACGCTATTGCTGCGGCCGCTGAACCTGGAAACCCTGGCCACCCACCTGTATGGCGAGGCGGCGCGCGGCTCCTATGAGGACGCCGCCCTCGCCGCCCTGCTGATCGTGCTGGTTGGCATGCTGCCGGTCATCGTGCTGGCGCGCATTGGCCGCCGCCAGCCCGGGTAAGCTTTTCAGCTGTCGCCGGAACCGGGCTCCTGGCCCTGACGAGGCTCCTGAAGCCGCTCCTGACGCTGCCTGGCGCCGAGATGCGCCGCCCCCCGTCGCCGCGCCAGCATTTCCTGACGCTGGCGTTCGGCCAGGGCCGCGCGGCGGTCGTCATCGAGCGTATCGTCACAGGCGGCGCAACTGACGCCTTCAACATATTGCGGCGCGGCGCGATCGGCGGCAGAAAGGGGCCGGCGGCAGGCGTGGCACAAGGTGTAGTCGCCCTGGGCCAGACCATGGCGCACGGTGACGCGCTGGTCGAAAACGAAGCAGTCGCCCTGCCACAGGCTGTCAGTCTCCGGCACCGTCTCCAGATATTTCAGAATGCCGCCCCTGAGGTGAAAGACCTGCTCCACGCCCTCCGCCTTGAGGAAGGCGGTGGCCTTCTCGCAGCGGATGCCGCCGGTGCAATACATCGCCACCTTGGGCTGCCCGCCCGCGCCCAGCAGGCGCTCACGTTCGGCGCGAAACCACTCGGGGAATTCGCGGAACGTCCGGGTTTTCGGGTCGATGGCTCCGCGAAACGCGCCCACCGCCACCTCATAGTCATTGCGGGTGTCGATCACGATGGTGTCCGGATCGGCGATCAGCGCGTTCCACTCCCCCGGCTCCACATAGGCGCCCACATCCTGCAGCGGGTCGATATCCGGCTGACCCATGGTAACGATCTCGGTCTTGAGCCGCACTTTCATGCGCCAGAACGGCATGACGCCGGCGCGGGAATATTTCACCTCCAGCCCGGCGCAGCCAGGCAGGGCGCGCACATGATCGACCACCTGGGCGATGGCGGCGTCGGAGCCGGCGATGGTGCCATTGATGCCCTCGCGCGCCAGCAGCAGCGTGCCCTTGACGCCAAGGCTGCAGCACAGGCGCGCCAGCGGCTCGCGCAGCGCCGCGTGATCGGCGAAGCGGGCAAAATGATACAGCGCCGCGACGCAAACGGGCGCTTCCCCATGGCCATCGGGGGCGGAATCGCGATGGGGGGCGGAGCCTGTGCGGGTCATGCGCCGAAGAATTCCTGATAGAGTTCGGGCTTGAAGCCGATGAGGATGCGGCCGTCCTGAACCAGCACCGGGCGCCGGATCATGGACGGCTGGGCCAGCATCAGGGCCACGGCCTTGCCCGCATCGATATCGGCGCGGTCGCTTTCCGGCAGCTTGCGAAACGTCGTGCCCGCGCGGTTCAGCAGCTTGTCCCAGCCAGCCTGCGCCGCCCAGCCCTCCAGGGTCGCCGCGTCAATGCCGGCGGTCTTGTAGTCATGAAAGGCGTATGCAACGCCACGGCTGTCGAGCCAGGCCCGCGCCTTCTTCATGGTGTCGCAATTGCGGATTCCATAAATGGTCGTGGCCGTCACGCCTGTCTCCTGCCAAAATGCAGTCCATACACCGGGCGGCATCTGAAAACCACATGAAGGCGGAATGAGTACATATCGCACCGGCGCGGTGGTCATCGGCGGCGGCGTTGTCGGCCTGGCCATCGCCCGCCAGCTGGCGCGGGCCGGCCACGAAACCATCGTGCTCGAACGCCACGCGGGCATCGGCCGCGAGACGTCCTCGCGCAATTCCGGCGTGCTGCACGCTGGCATCTATTACCCGCCCGGTTCGCTGAAGGCGCAATTCTGCGCGTCAGGCCGGGCGCTGCTCGCCCGTTATTGCGCCGACGCCGGGGTGGAAACGCGCTTCTGCGGCAAATTGCTGGTGGCGGGCAATGATGGGGAAGCCGCCGCGCTGCCAGGCCTGCTGGCGCGGGCCAGGGCCAATGGCGTGCGCGACATCGCCCTGCTCGACGGGGACGCGGCGCGCCGGCTGGAGCCGGAGATCGCCTGCGTCGCGGCGCTGCTGTGCGGCGACACCGGAATCGTTGATGGCCATGGCCTGATGCAGGCGCTGGCTGGCGATCTCACCGCCGCTGGCGGGGCCATCGCTTTGGGCGCGGAGGCCGTGCGCATCGCCCGTGACGGGGACGACCTGCGGGTGCTTGCCAGGGACCCAGGCGGCGTGGAGACGGAGCTGGCGGCGCCAATTGTCATCAACGCCGCCGGGCACGGCGCGCCGGAGCTGGCGCGGCGCACTGCGGGCCTTGAACCCCGAAGCCAGCCCCGGCAATGGTACGGCAAGGGCAACTATTTTGCCTTCAGCGGGCGCAACCCGTTCTCGCGGCTGATCTATCCAACCGGCGCAGCGGCGACGGGCGTCGCCGCCGGTCTCGGCGTGCACGCCACCCTGGACCTCGGCGGCCAGTTGCGTTTTGGCCCCGATGTCGAATGGACGGAGGCGCCGGACGATGTAACGGTGGATCCGGCGCGCGCGGCGATATTCGAGGCCGCCATCCGCGCCTGGTGGCCAGGGTTGCCCGATGGCGCGCTGGCCCCCGCATGGGCCGGGGTTCGGCCCAAGCTGCATGGCCCCGGCGCGGCGGCGCCGGATTTCCGCATTGACGGCCCCGCCCGGCACGGCGTGCGCGGCCTGGTGAACCTGTTCGGCATCGAGAGCCCCGGCCTCACCGCCTGCCTCGCCATCGCGGCCCATGTCGCCGGTCTATGCCAGCCAGACTCAAGCCTGACGCCGCCTGGCGGCGCAAAATGTATCCCCTGACCTCCATGATCAGCTGGCCGCGAAGCAAAAAACATCGTTCGCATGCGAAATTTTCGCATCCGACGGTATAGCGCCCTTGTCATGGCGCCCTGCAATTGACGATGATCTGTAAACGGGGCGCGCCGTCGCGTCGAAATGCATGCGACCGCGACAGGCGACCAGAAAAACCGGAGATACGTCCATGGCGGCCAAATTTGAAGTCTACGTCGACAAGGCTGGCGAATACCGTTTCCGGCTGAAGGCGGCCAACGGCCAGAACATTCTGGCCAGCGAGGGTTACCGCCAGCGCGCCAGCGCCATCAACGGCATCCAGTCGGTGCAGACCAACGCGCCGGATGACAACCGCTATGAGCGCAAGGAAACCGGCAGCGGCAAGCACATGTTCAACCTGAAGGCGGCCAACGGCCAGGTTATTGGCACCAGCGAGAGCTATGAGAGCGCCGCCAGCCGGGAAAAGGGCATCGAGTCGGTGAAGAAAAACGCACCGCTGGCCCCGGTGGTGGACGTCTAAAGAGCTCAAACCCGAGCGGGCGACTGGCGCTGGCGGCGGCAATGCCGCCAGGCCTTGTCACCGGGCCGGGCCGGAGCGCGATGCCATGCCCCGCGCCGCCGCCTCCCGCCCCCACGGCTTCCTCGCCATTCCAGCCATTCACCGCTCCACCTCTCCACCGTCGTGGCCCGACCTGGTCCGGCCATCAGCGCGGCGCCGCCACGCAAGGCGCGCGTGACGCACGCGAAGACAAGGCCCGCGTGACGCACGCGAAGACCTGGATGCCCGGATCAGATCCGGGCATGATGTGGAGGGGAAGGAGGCTTCTCAGGGAATGGGTCGCCAGCCTTATTCCAGCAGACCGCCGGTCAGCTTCCAGCGCTTGCCGTCGAACACCATCATCTGCATCTGCTTCAGCGGGGCGAAGTCGGTCGGCGAGGTTTGCGCCTTGACGCCGGGGATCAGCGTATCGAACTCCCAGCCCGGCACATTCGCCGCCTGCTTCATCAGGTTCTCGCGCGTCAGGTCGTCACCGCAGGCTTTCAGCAGCCGGGTGGCGAAATCGGCGATGTAATAGCCGGTGGTGTAATTGAGATCGCCCTTGTTGGCGCCGGGCATGTATTTGTCCATGAACGCATGCCAGCGTTTCATGCCCGGGTCGGCATCCCAGGCCGGATCGGTCGGATCCTTGGCGTAGGTCACGGAAATCACGCCCACGCTGTTGTCCAGTCCGGCAGGCTCCAGCACGCCGGCGACCGACGCGGCGATGCTCGACAGCAGATGCGTGGGCTGCCAGCCCATTTCCTTCAGCTTGCGGATGGTCTGGGCGGCGAATTTGGGCGAGGCGTAGGTAATCAGCGTCTCCGCGCCGGAAGCCTTCAGCTTCAGGATTTGCGAATCCACATTGGTGTCGGTGAGTTCGTAGCTCTCAACCGCGAGCAGGCTGGCGGCGTCCTTGCCCAGCGCCTGGCGGATGCCGGCCTGGGCGTCCCGCCCCAGATCGTCATTGGCCATCAGCAGGCCGATTTTCTTGCCGGGCTTCTGCTGCATGGCGTAGACGGCAAGAATGCGCGCCTCGTTCAGATAGTTCGGCAACGCCGCCATTGTCCATGGGAAGTTCTTCGGATCGTTGAACTTGCTGATGCCGCTGGAAATCAGCAATTGCGGCACGCCCTTGCTGTTGAGGTATTTGTGAATCGCGGCGTTTGGCGCGGTGCCAAGCGCGCCAACGATGGCGAACACCTCTTCCTGCTCCACCAGGCGACGGGTCGCCTCAACAGTCTTGGGCGGCGAATAGCCGTCGTCGAGACTGATCAGATTGATCTTGCGGCCATTCACGCCGCCGTTGTCATTGATCATCTTGAAATAGGCGGCCTCGGCCTTGCCGATATTGCCATAGGCTGACGCAGGGCCGCTGTAGGGCATGGTCTGCCCCAGCTTGATCTCCGTCGCCGTGACGCCTGGGCCGGATTTGCCGGCGGCGAAAGCCGATGGAATCGTGGGCGCGAAAGCGCCGGCGGCGAGGGCGAGCAGGCCGGTCTGGAACGAACGGCGGGTCGTATTCATGATGGGCTCCGGTTTCCTCCGCCGGCGCATTGTTATGGGCGCGCCGGTCGTTGCAACCGGAACGATAATTGCCCGGCGCGCCGTGTAAAGCCTTGTGAAGCTGGCTACAGGCGGCCCCCCGGGTTTTCGCGCGCTGATTGCATCCACCTTACGCGGCGTTGCCGCGTGGATGGCCGGATCAGGTCCGGCCATGACGGGGGAGAGACCGGGTAAGAGACCGGGAGAGAGGTCGGGGGAGATGGCGACGGGAAGAGGCGAGACGCCCAACGCCTGCTTTCCACCGCGTTATGCCCGGGCCTGATCCGGGCATCCGCGTCTTCGCCGGTTTTCCCGTCCTTTGCCTGTGGCGCCTCCTGCTGCCTGTGGCGCCTCCTGCCCCCGCTCTCGTCAGATCCCCGCCGCCTGATCGTTGAACAGGGCGTCGATGATGCGGCCTTCGAGCGCGGCGAGTTCGGGATCGCCCCGGTGGCGCGGGCGCGGGCTGGCGACGGGCAGGTCGGCGGCGATGGTTCCCTGGTCGATGACGAGGATGCGGTCGGCAAGGGCGATGGCCTCGCTGACGTCATGGGTGACGAGGATGGCGGTGAAGCCCTGCTCGCGCCACACCTTCTCGACCAGGCGCTGCATGTCGATGCGCGTCAGGGCGTCGAGCGCGCCCAGCGGCTCGTCCAGCGCCAGCAGGCGCGGACCGCTGGCCAGAGCGCGGGCCAAAGCGACGCGCTGTTTCTGGCCGCCGGAGAGCACCGACGGCCACTCCCCCCCCCGGTCGCCAAGGCCCACCGCCTCCAGCGTGCGCGCGGCGATGGCCTGACGCCCGGCCTTCGGCAGATCGCGCCCCAGCCCGACTTCGACATTGCCCTGCACCCGCGCCCACGGCAGCAGGCGCGGCTCCTGAAACATGATGCGCACGCCGTCGGCGCCGCCCACTGCCTCGCCGCCGGCAACGCCGGACAGGGCGATGTGGCCGCTGCTCGGCTGGTCGAGGCCGACGATCAGGCGCAGCAGCGTGCTCTTGCCGCAGCCGCTCTTGCCGACAATGGCGACGAACTGGCCAGCCGGAATATGCAGGTCGACGTGGCGCAACACCTGCTTGTCGCCGAAGGCGCGGGCGAGACCTCGCAGGGTGACGGCGGCGCCGCCCTGCGGCTTTGCCGGCTCCACGCGGGCAGACGCCGCAACAGTCTGGCGTCGGGAAACTGCTGTCTGGGCAGCCATGGTCGCCTCCTTTATTTCCGGTATGCCGGGTGCCACTGCAGCGACAGGCGCTCCAGCAGGCGGGCGATGCTGTCGGCGGCCTTGCCGAGCAGCGCGTAGATGATGATCGACAGCATCACCACATCGACCAGCAGGAATTCGCGCGCCTGCATCGCCATGTGGCCGATGCCGGATTCGGCGGCGATGGTTTCGGCGACAATCAGCGTCAGCCACATGATGCCGAGCGCATAGCGCAGCCCGACGAAGATCGACGGCAGCGCCCCCGGCAGAATGACCCGCCAGAACAGCTCGCCCTGCTTCATGCCGTAAATGCGACCCATCTCGATCAGTTGCGGATCGACATTACGGATGCCGTGCAGCGTATTGATATACATGGGAAAAAATACGCCCAACGCCACAAGGAACAGCTTGGCGCCCTCATCGATGCCAAACCACAGGATCACCAGCGGAATCAGCGCCAGGTGCGGCACATTGCGCACCATCTGCAGGCTGGTGTCGGTGAGCTTCTCGCTGAGCCGCGACAGGCCATTGGCAAGGCCAAGCGCAAGGCCAATGCCGCCGCCGACAACAAAACCTGACAGGGCGCGCAGGGTGCTGACGGCGATGCTCTCCGGCAATTGCCCGGAGGCCGTGAGCCGGATCGCCGCCGCGACGATCGCCGACGGCGCCGGAAGGACATTGGGTTGCAGATAGCCGATGCGGGCCAGGGCTTCCCACACGATGACGATCAGGGCGGGAACCAGCCAGCCCGTCAGGTGGCCGCCGCCGATTCCGGCGGCCACGGCGGAGCCGAAGCGGGCAAACTTCCCTTGCGGCGGCCGCGCGCCCGCTGGAGGAGAGAGCGCGGCTTCCGGTGGAAACGCGATGGTTCGGGCGGTCGCCGCCGCCGGTGGTTTGAGGGCCGCGTCGCTCATGACGCCGCCGCCCGCAGATCCACCGGGCCGACGCCGGCGCCGGCGGCGAACTCGTTGGCCAGCCCCCGGCGCCAGGTCGCGCCTGGGCGCTCAATGCCCAGTTCGGGGAACAGCAGCTCGGCCACCCGGTACGATTCCTCCAGATGCGGATAACCGGAGCCGATCACCGTATCGATGCCCAGCGCCTGATATTCGCGCAGCCGCTCCGCCACGGTTTTGGCGTCGCCGACCAGCGCGGTGCCAGCGCCGCCGCGCACCAGGCCAACGCCGGCCCACAAATTGGGCGACACCTCCAGGCGGTCGCGCCGGCCCTGGTGCAGATCAAGCATGCGGGTCTGGCCGACCGAGTCGGTGAGGGTGCGCAGCCGCTCCTGGGCGAAGGCAATCTGCTCATCGCTGATCTTGCTGATCAGCCGGTTCGCCGCCTCCCAGGCTTCCTCATTGGTTTCGCGCACGACGAAATGCAGGCGGATGCCGAAGCGGACGCTGCGGCCGCGCCGCGCCGCAGCGGCGCGCACCCTGGCGATTTTCTCCGCCACCTGCGCCGGGGGCTCGCCCCAGGTCAGGTAAAGCTCGGTCTGGTCCACCGCCAGTTCGATGCCGGCGTCAGACGAGCCGCCGATATACAGCGGCGGATGCGGCTCCTGCGCCGGCGGGAAATCGAGGCGGCTGTTTTCCACCCGATAGTATTTGCCGGTGAAGTTCACCGTCTCGCCGGCGACCAGACGTCGCCAGATGGTCAGGAATTCGGCCGCCTGCTCATAGCGCTCGTCGTGATTGAGGAAAATGCCGTCGCCGCCCAGTTCAAGCGGCACGCCGCCCACCACCACGTTCAGCAGCAGCCGGCCGTTGCTCTGGCGATCCAGCGCCGCGGTCTGGCGGGCGGCGAAAGACGGGGTGGTGACGCCCGGCCGCAGGGCGACGAGGAACTTCAGCCGCTCCGTCGCCTCGGCGAGGCCAGCGGCGGTGATCCATGAATCGACGCAGTTCTGGCCGGTCGGCAGCAGCACGCCCTGATAACCCAGACGGTCGACGGCCTGGGCGATCTGGCGGAAATAACCGAAATCCGACGGGCGCTGCCGGGTCTCGGAACCGAGATAGGAACCGTCGCCGTGGGTGGGAATGAACCAGAAGAAATTCAGCGGATCGGCGCCTGCCGGGGTAGCGGCGGAAGCGGCGGCGGAAGAAATGACGGATGTGTCAGGCATGGCTTGCTCCGTTGTCACGCGCCGCTTCAGCGGCCAGCCTTTTGCTGCGGCGGCGTCCACACCGCCTCACTGATGGTGATCTGGCGCGGAATCAGGCCCAGTTCGAAGAAAGCGTCCGCCACCTTCTGCTGCTGCTTCACCTCCACGTCGGTGAGCGGTCGCAGGGAATATTCCGCCCGGTCGATGGCGCGCCGGTTGCCGTCCACGTCGATGCCGGTGGCTTTTTGCGAGGCTTCGGCGACGGCCTGACGGTTGGCGCCGGCCCAGTCGGTGATCTTGCCGATCTCCTCCAGCGCCGCCTTCAGCTGCTGTGGATGCTTGTCCGCGAAGTCCCGGTTGGCGAGGTAGAAGGCGTTGGTGGGCGGCAGCTTCTCCAGCCCCGTCACCGGCCGGCCGCCCTGCTTCAGCTCCACCAGGGCGAAGAACGGGTCCCAGACGGCAAAGGCGTCGATGGAGCCGCGGCCAAAGGCGGCGACGCCATCGGATGGCGACAGATAGACCGGCTGGATATCCGTGAACTTCAGACCATTGGCGGCGAGCGCCTGAATGGTGAGGTTGTGGGCGCTGGAGCCTTTGGGAATGCCCACGCGCTTGCCCTTCAGGTCAGCGACGCTTTTGATGGGGGAGTCGCTTTTCACCAGAATGGCGTGTTTCGACGCCGGGCTGACCGCCGCATAGACCACTCTGGCTCCGGCGGCCTGGGCGAAGACCGGCGGCGTGTCGCCGACAGCGCCGAAGTCGATGGCGCCGGCGCCCAGCGCCTCCAGCAAGGGCGGCCCGAACTGGAATTCGACCCATTTGACGTTCTTCACGCCCAGTTCCTTCAGGCGCTTCTCAATGGCGCCGGACTGGCGGGCGACGATGGAGACCGAGGCCTTCTGGAAGCCGATGCGCACCTCATCAGGGGCCTTTTCGGCGGCGAAGACGGGGCCGGAGGCGACAAGGGCGGTCGCGCCCAACACGGCGGAGAGAAAACGGCGTTTGTTCAACATGATGCTGTCTCCAGGCCTGCTCATGAAAGCGTGGCGAAGCGCGCGCCGGCGGCGCGGACGGCCGCGACATGGCCGTTGGCGGCTGGCTGCGGGGCGGCAAGGTTTGGGGCGGCAAGGTTTGGGGCGCGGCTGGTCAAAGCCGCGAGTTCGCCGGCGGCCTGCTCCAGCCGGGCGCGCACGTCCGGCGCGGTGAGCGCGCCATCGGTGAAGTCCGCGTCGGCGGCGTAGACGGCGGTGGGCACGCTGAGCGCGCTGAAGAAGCCGAACAGCGGCCGCAACTGGTGCTCCACCACCAGCGCGTGGCGATGGCCGCCGCCGGTGGCGGCCAGCAGCACCGGCTTGCCGGCGAGCGCCGCCGGATCGATGAAATCGATCAGGTGCTTGAGCAGGCCGATGAACGAGCCCTTGTAGACCGGCGTGCC
This sequence comes from Camelimonas sp. ID_303_24, assembly GCF_053543495.1. Classification (NCBI taxonomy): domain Bacteria; kingdom Pseudomonadati; phylum Pseudomonadota; class Alphaproteobacteria; order Hyphomicrobiales; family Chelatococcaceae; genus Camelimonas; species Camelimonas sp. ID_303_24. The sequence goes on along the minus strand of NZ_JBLLJM010000012.1, from coordinate 55,329 downwards.
AATGATGAGCGCATCGGCGCCCTCGATGGCCTCAAGAACCTCCTGGCCGGCGAGCGGCAGCTTGCTGCGGCTGAACGCGCCGACGCCGGGGCCAATATCGACCAGGTCATACAGTTCCGGATCGACCGCCTGGCGGCGGGCGACGGCCGCGATCGCCGCCTCCGCCACGGCGCGGGTCTTCGAAGGACGATGGGTGTTGCCGCTAAATGCGACCAGTCGCAGAGCGCTCATCGGCGCGCCTCCCTTGCAGGCGCCGCGTGGCCCCGGACGGGCTGGCGGCTGTTGATGACGCGCCGGGCCGCCCGTTCGGCCTCCCCCGGCGTCCGGAAAATCTGGCCGTCAAGCGGCTGGAAGCGTGGTCCGGCGGCGTGAAAGCGGAAGCGGGCGCCGTCGGCGGCGACAATGCCGGCGGCCGCGCCGCCCACCTCGATGATGAACGCCGCCGGCCCGTTGGCGGGGCCGGCAATGGCGGCGCCGGAAGATGACAGTGAAAAAGACATGAAGCCTCCCTGCGCCGGAGCGACCGACGTGGCGGGTCTGCAGAATGGGGAAGGAACGGGCGCGAGCCGCCTTTGGGCCTGGCGCGCCAGAAGCTGTCGCGGCGGAAGCGTCGGCCCCCTGCGCGAAGCCGCCTGACAAGACGGCGGCAGGATCAGGCGGACGGCGGCGCCGTCAACGGCGCCAGAACGCCGTCAACAACAGCACATCGCCGAGGTCCGGCGACAGGAGATCTGCAGGGGCAGCGCGCGGCTGCGGGAAGCAAAAAAATGGTGCATGAAACTGCTCCAGCCCGATCCGCCTTGCCGCTGGGGTGGAAAGGCGGAGCTTTAGCGTTTGGTGACGCGGCGCAAGCTGCTGATGTCAAATGCCCGCGGATCGTTATGACCAACGTCATGAAAAAACGACGACGTCGCCCGGTCAACCGCTATCGAAGGATCTGGAACAGTTTGGAAGAATTGCGCTTTTCAGGCCAGGACACGGCATGATTTTCTGCGCGGCGGAGCGAATGGGAAATGCCGTTTCGGCGCCAGGAAGGCGACCTGCCGCCGGCCAGCCCGCAAAGCGGGGGGCCGGAATCTCGCGCCTGGATATATACGGGACTGGTCAGCCGCGCCGGACGAAGCGCATGACGGCGACAGCGGTGGCCAGGGTGACGCCGTCCGGGCTGCGCAGTTCGCCTTCCACATGGGCGCCGCGCTCATCGCGCTGGGTCACCCGCGCCTCCGCGAAGATTTCGCCGGGGGAAGCTGGTTTCAGGAAGCGGGTGTTGAGGTCCCGCGTCACGGCGGTCAGGCCATCGGGCAAGCTCTCGATCAGCGTGAAGCCCGTGGCGGAATCCAGCATCGCCGCCAGAATGCCGCCCTGCACCGTGCCGTGGCGATTGCAGAATTCCGGCCGCGCCACATAGACATAAGCGCCGCGACCGGCCTCCGCATCATAGGAGATGACGCGGCGACCCAGCAACTGCGCCGCCGGTGGATTCACCAGCGGCCGGCCGCCCCGGCCTGCAGGCGGGGTGCCTGGGCCCGCCCCGTTCCGGATCGTCGCATCATCGCTCATGAGAGGCCTTTCATGCTTCGGCCTCTTGCAAGCTTCGGCCTGTGGCAAACAGCGCCCTGTTGCAAGCTTCGGCCTGGCGCCGGATCAGGCGCCAACGGCGTGGAAGCCGCACAATTTGTTGCCGTCAGGGTCGCGCACATAGGCCAGATAGAAGGCGCCAAGCGGCGTTTCGCGCAGACCTGGCGGGTCCTCACAGGTGACGCCGCCATTGGCGACGCCCGCGGCGTGCCAGGCGTCGACCTCGGCCGGGCTGCCGGCGGCGAAGCCGATGGTCGCGCCGTTGCTGACAGTGGCCGGCTCGCCGTTCAGCGGCCCGGTGAGGATCAGCATGGCGCCGTTGTGGCTGTAGAACACCCGGGTGGTGTGCAGGTGGCCAACCGCGCCCGGGCCCACGCCGAGCGGCGCCAGCAGCGCGTCGTAAAACTTGCGGGACTGTTCCAGATCGTTGCTGCCAACGGTGATGTGGCTGAACATGCGAGCTCCTCCCATTTTCCGGCGCAGGGGCCAATCGGGAGCGTCTTGCCCCGGCGCCCTGCCCCTTTCGCGATGCGCCCTGTTTTTCGTGACATATTGCGGGCGGCGGCATTCTGACATCTGGCGCGGCGGACGCAAGCAAGCTGTGCGCGGGAAGCTTATGCACCGGACGCGACAATGTGTTTGCGCATTCCCTGTCGCAGGTGACCCGGAACCTTGTTATCAGCGCTCCAGGCGCAAAACAGGGGGACCCAAGGCATTCCGGAAATCAAAAAAACGCGCCGCCACACGAGGACTCAGGTGACCAGTTTGACGACCCGCGCGCCCGTTTCGCGCCGCTTCGCCACCATCGCCCTTTCCGGCGTTTTTGCCCTTGCCGCGACGTTTCACGCCCAGGCTGAGAAGAAGTACGGCCCCGGCGCCTCGGATACCGAGGTGAAGGTCGGCAATTTCGTGCCGTACAGCGGCCCCGCCTCGTCGTTCAGCCTCGTGGGCAAGGTGCATGACGCCTACGTCCGCATGCTCAATGACAATGGCGGCATCAACGGCCGCAAGATCAGCTTCATTTCCTACGACGACCATTACAGCCCGCCGAAGGCGGTCGAGCAGACCCGCAAGCTGCTTGAAAAGGATGAGGTGCTGTTCCTGTGGCAGACGCTCGGGACGGCTTCGAACACCGCCGTCCTGAAGTATGTCAATGCAAAGAAGGTTCCGCACCTGATGCTGTCGTCGGGCGGCACCAAGTTCGGCGATGACCCCAAAACCTACCCGTGGACCATTCCGTTCAATCCCGCTTTCGCCACCGAGGGCCGGATTTACGCCAATCTGATCCAGGAAAAATACCCGAACGCCAAAATCGCCGTGCTGGTTCAGAACGACGAATACGGCAAGGACATTTACAAGGGCTTCCGGGAAGGTCTGGGCGACAAGGTCTCGATGATCGTCGCCGAGGCGCCTTACGATCTGTCGGACGCCACCGTCGACTCGCAGATGGTCAAGCTCAAGGCTTCGGGGGCCGACCTCTTCGTCAACCTGTCGACGCCGAAGTTCGCCGCCCAGGCCATCCGCAAGCTGGGTGAGCTGAACTGGAAGCCGGTCCACATCCTCAACAATGTGGCCTCCACCAAGAAGACCGTGCTGGTTCCCGCCGGGCTGGACAACGCCCAGGGCGCCATCACCGCCAACTACATCATGGATGCGTCCGACCCGAAGTGGCGGGACGAGGCCGGCATGAAGAAGTTCAAGGCGTTCATGGAGAAATATCTCCCTGATCTCGACCGCGACAGCACCCTGCCGATCTACGCCTACGCTGCGGCCCAGACGCTGGAGCACGTGCTGCGCGAGGCCGGCGACGACCTGAGCCGCGAGAACGTCATGAAGGTCGCCAGCAACCTGAAGGACTTCCGTCCGGAGGTGCTGCTGCCAGGCATCGTCATGAACACCTCGCCGACCGATCACCTGCCGATCGAGGACATGCAGGTCATGGTGTTCCGGGGCGACGGCTGGCAGCCGGAAGGTCCGCTGCTTTCGGCCAACGCGACGAAGAAGACGCAGTAAGGCAAAGCGGCCCAAAAACGTCCGGACACGAAACGTCCGGGCGCGGGACGTTCCAGGGGCTGTGCAAAAGGGCGTCCGGCGGCAAGGCTGGACGCGCCTGCCCTGAATGCGGACAAATGGCGCCGCGCCATAACGGACAGCGGGCGCTCCAGTTGATGGAGCGCCCGCTTTTTTTTGGAACGGCAACCGCCCGGCGACGGACCGGAACCAGGTCGCCTCACACCGCGTTGAGGCCGCCGTCGACGCTGTAGACGCTGCCGTTGCAGAAGGCCGCGCCGTCGCTGGCGAGGAAGGCGACAAGCTCCGCCACCTCCTCCGGCGTTCCATAGCGGCCGGAGGGGATCGCCCGCGCCGTCCGCTCATGGGCGGCGGCGGCGTCCGCAGCCTGGCCGGCGTTGATCGACGCCATCATCCGGCTTTCGATGGGGCCCGGATTGACGCTGTTGACGCGCACGCCCCTGCGGCCGGCTTCGGCCGCCGCCGAACGGGTCAGGCCAATGACCGCGTGCTTGGAGGTTGTGTAGGCCGACAGGCCCGGCGAGCCGGTGAGGCCAGCGACGCTGGAGGTGTTGATGACGCTGCCGGCGCCCTGCCCGTACATCACCGGCAGTACATGTTTCAGGCCAAGAAAGACGCCGAGCACATTGACGTCGATCACCTTGCTGAACTCGGCGAGCGACAGCGCCTCAACCGGCTTCACCGGCCCCTCGACGCCGGCATTGTTGAAGAAGATGTCGATGCGGCCAAACTCCGCCACGGTCGCCGCGACCATGGCCGCAACCGCCGCCTCGTCGGTGACGTCGGCCGTCGTCGTGAACAGCCGGGCGCCGGCCGGCAACAGGCCCGCGTAGCCGCTGAAGTCCGTTCCCGGCATATCGACGGCGGCAATGGCCGCGCCCCGGCTGGCGAGCACCGCCGCCGTCGCCCGGCCGATCGCGCCATTGGCGCCGGTGATGAGCGCGACCTTCTGATCGAGGCGGGATTTGTCCTGCATGTGCTGTTCTCCAAAAGATGCCCCGGGGCGCCCGGATCAGGGGTCAGGGTTTGCCGCTTCGCGCCAGGCGCTCGGCCTCAAGCTCGTCCGCCACCGATATGCCCGTGTTGGGAATGACCTGAACGGCGCGATCGTCCCACAATTCGCGCATCCACAGATCCTTGATGCAGGTCACCTCAAGGCGCGGCAGATCCTGCCGCTCCAGCCATGCGTGAATATGCGCGACGATTTCGCCGCGCAGGGGCTCGTCCACCGAGGCCCGGGCGGTGAAAATTTTGACCAGGCGATCTTCCTCCAGCCAGCGGCGCACCCGCTCAACCATTGGCCCCACCGGTTCGCCTATATGCTCGACGCCCCGCCATTCATCGAAGTGCGCCAGGGTTCCATCCAGGTCGACGCCAATCCACTGCCTTCTGCGCATCCATCCCATCCTGTCGTTTTGTGCATGGAACAACCGTTTGCCGCCAGGCGCAATATCAGCGGCGATCCGGCGCCCAGGCAGGTCGGCAGGTCAGTTATTTCCCGGGCCCCCTTGTTAAGAACGCCGGCCCAACCGATGTTGTGGACGCTCATTCCGCCGATGGTCGGCATTGCGAATGAGCTGGAGCGCATTCTGGCGGCGCGGAGCCAATATCGCGCAGAAAATGCGTTTCCATTCAAAATGGTAGAGAAAAATTCCGATTCCCGTTGATCGCATTTTTCTCCAGCGCGCGCCGGGTTGACGGCCAGTCCACGCCGCTGACTGGTGATGACGCCTGCAGGAGAAAGCCTTGTCCTTGCCCCCCTTGTCCGTTCTGGATCTTGCCTTCATTCCTGAAGGGTCGACAGCCGCCGACGCGCTGCGCAACACCGTCTCACTGGCGCAACACGCGGAAGCGTGGGGCTACAGACGTTTTTGGCTGGCCGAGCACCACAACATGGTCGGCATCGCCAGCGCGGCGACGTCCGTGGTGATCGGGCACGTGGCGGCGCACACGAACACGATTCGCGTTGGCGCCGGCGGCGTCATGTTGCCCAACCATTCGCCGATGGTGATCGCCGAGCAGTTCGGCACGCTGGAGACGTTGTTCCCCGGCCGCATCGACCTGGGGCTCGGACGCGCGCCAGGCACGGACCAGCGCACCCTTCGGGCCTTGCGCCGCGACGCCGGCAGCGCCGACCAGTTTCCCCAGGACGTTCTGGAGCTGCAGGCGCTGCTGGGCCCCTTGCAGGAAAACCAGGTCATCCAGGCTGTGCCAGGCACGGACACCAACGTGCCCCTGTGGATCCTGGGCTCCAGCCTCTATGGCGCGCAACTGGCGGCGGTGCTTGGCCTGCCCTACGCCTTTGCCTCGCATTTCGCCCCGGCGGCGCTGGAAGAAGCGGTCGCGGTTTACCTGGAGCGCTTCAAGCCCTCGGCGCAGCTGGAGCGCCCGCATGTCATGGTCGGCGTCAACGTCATCGCCGCCGATACGGACGCGGAAGCCATCCGCCTGTTCACCTCGCCGCAGCAGCAGTTCGTCAATTTGATCCGGAACGCGCGCGGCAAGCTGCGGCCGCCGATCGACGACATCGAAAGCTACTGGCAGCCGCATGAAAAGGCGCATGTGATGGCGATGCTGTCATGCGCGGCGGTCGGCTCGCCCACAACGGTCCGCCAGCAGCTGGAGACCATTGTGCGCCGCACCGGGGCCAATGAACTCATCGTGGCGACGGCAATTCACGACCCGGCCGCGCGCCTGCGCTCCTACGAGATCGCGGCCAGCCTGTAACGGCGGTTTTCGAGCCGGCAAGCAAAAGCCGCCCTGGAGCGATCCAGGGCGGCCTTTTTACGTCAGAACAGCGCCCGCTTTGCCGGAGCCCCGCTTGGGCGGAAGCGCTCCGGCAAGGGGCAGGCAAGGGGCAGGCAAGGGGCAGGCAAGACTCAGCGCGGAGCCATGCGGATGGCGCCGTCGAGGCGGATGGTCTCGCCGTTCAGCATCGGGTTTTCGATGATGTGCGAGGCCAGCAGGGCGAACTCCTGCGGCGTGCCCAGACGCTGCGGGAACGGCACGCTGGCGCCCAGCGACTGGCGCACCGGCTCCGGCAGGCGGCCGAGCAGCGGCGTGTCGAAGATGCCAGGCGCGATGGTGTTGACGCGGATGCCGCGGCCGGCCAGGTCGCGGGCGGCGACGATGGTCATGCCGATGATGCCGGCCTTGGCGGAGGCGTAAGGGATCTGGCCGATCTGGCCTTCATAGCCGGCCACCGAGGCGGTGTTGACCACCACGCCGCGTTCCTCGCCCACCGGCTCGTTCTTCGCCATGGCGGCGGCGGCCAGACGCAGCACGTTGAAGGTGCCGATCAGGTTGATGCGCACCACCATTTCATAGTGATCGAGCGCGCCAGGATTGCCGGCCTTGTCGAGAACGCGCAGGGCGCCGCCGCGACCGGCGCAGTGCACCACCGCGCGCAGGTTGTTGTTGGCGTTGGCGAGATCAACCGCCGCCTGCATGTCGGCTTCGCTGGTGACGTCGGCAGCCGCGAACTGCGCCTTCGGACCCAGTTCCTTCGCCGTGTTGGCGCCGTCGGAAGCCGGCAGGTCGACGATGACGACATTGGCGCCGCCGGCGATCAGCTTCTCCGCCGTGGCGCGGCCAAGACCGGACGCGCCGCCGGTGACGAGGGCGGTGATGCCTTCAAGCTTCATGGAAAACTACTCCTGTCGAACGTAATGGCGGCGGGCGCAAAGCGTCCGCACGGAAACTGTCTCTCGCCACACCTGTTAGCGCATCTGACGGCGCTTGCCAGCGCCCTGGACAAAATTCGCGCACGTGAACCGGAATTTCGCCTGCACGGAATCAGCGCCGGGGTGGGGAGCCGGCCGCTCGCGCGGAGCATTCTACCGCTTGCGCGGAGCAATTTACCGCTTGCGCGGGCCTGGCCCCGTGAGTCGCGAGCCGGCGTCGTAAGGGACGATTTCGCCGGTCATGAACCGCGAGCCGGGTCCCGCCAGGAACACGGCGGCCTCCGCGACGTCTTCCGGGGTCGGGGCGGCGTTGAGCGGCGTGGTCTGCTTCACCGACTCGCGCAGTTTGTCGGCGGCGTCCTGGCCGGTGCCCTTCACGAACCAGGGCGTGTCCATGTAGCCCGGGCACAAGGCGTTGACGCGGATCAGCGGCGCGAGGGCGCGGGCCAGCGACAGGGTGATGCCGTTGAGCGCCGCCTTCGAGCCCACGTAAGCAATGGATGAGCCGATGCCGGAAATGCCGGCGATGGACGACACATTCACCACCGAGGCCGGAATGCCCCAGGCGTTGGCCCCCGCTTCCAGCAGGTCGCGGGCGGCGCGGACCATCTGGAACGGGCCCACGGTGTTAACGCCGTAGATGCGATGGAAATCTTCGGCCGAAAGCTGGTCAAGGGCGCCGTGCGGCACATGCATGGTCGTGCCGGCGTTGTTGACGAGGGCATGGACAGCCCCCCAGTCAGCCGCGGCGGCAACGATGCGGCGGCAATCGTCATCGCTGGAAACGTCGCCCTGCACGACGCGCACGTCGCGCGCGCCAGCGGCGCGGCAGGCCCCGGCCGTGGCCTCGCAGGCCTCCTTGCTGGACGAATAGTTGAGCGTCAGGCGCGATGCGCCGGCGCGGGCAAGGCCAATGGCCGTCGCCGCGCCAAGGCCCGTGGCCGCGCCTGTGACAATGACGTTCATATCGCTGAAATCAGCCATGTTTCCTCCCGCGCATCAGGCTTGCCATGGTTCGCGCGACGTTTGGCGGATCATGACGTTTGTTCCCGAGCCAATTTTACTGGGCCATAGGGCGCCGCCAGCGGTTGTAGAGCAAACACAGGGAATTTGAACGGCTTTTTGCGCCAGGCTGATCCGCGCGCGGCGGCTCCCGGCGCAACCCGGGCGCGGCGGGCGTTGGCGCACGGGCGATCCTGAATGTTCACATCACTGTGAAAAATGCCCTTCCAGACGCGCCTTGCGCCGCCCGGATGCCAGCAAAACCCAATGAGTGCAGCCGGTCCACCTTCTGGCGCGCGGCGCAGAAACTCCCTGGGGGCCCGGAACCAATGCGAGAGAGGCGACGTTACCACGCCAGACAACAGCGAGCCGCCTGATCATCCGGTCACCGCCCCGCCAAAACGGAACAAAAAGCGTTCGCCCCGCCGTCCAGGACCCTGCCGTCCACGACCCGGGATAGTGAGGTATGGCCCAGGGCCTGCCTGACATGACGCGCAACCACAGAAAGCCCGGCGCATGCAGCGGCGGGGCCAGAGGCGCAGCATGACATACGATATCGGCAACCACGTTCCCGCCGCCCATTCGCAAGGGGCCGCCGGAATGCTCCCGGTTCAGGACGCCGGCCAGGAAGGCAGCGTGCGCACCGCAGTGGTGGCCCTGGTGCTGGTGGTGGTGTCCGCCCTCGCGATCTTCCCGTTTATCCTGCCAAGCATTCCGGTCTGATCTGCGCCAGGCGTTTCCCCTCAGGGGAAGCCTGGCGATCGCTCCGCCAGACGATACAGGCGGAAAGCCCGTATCGAGGCATTAGGGAACGGGGGAAGCTTTCTCGCCGGGCCAGCCGCCGCGATCGCCGTGTCAACGGGCTGGCGCGACCGGCGCGCGCAGCGAAGCGACGCCCGCTTCGCCAGACGGCGCCGCCACAGGTGCCAGAACGCTGACGCCATGACTGGCGGGGAGAACTGGCCAGGATGACCGGCCAATATGACTGGCCAGGCGGATCAGCCCTCCGCTCAGTCCTCAGTCTCATCGTCCACAACGGGACGGCCGGGGATGGCGTAAGATCCGGTGAGCCAGCGGTTGAGATCGACGTCCGCACAACGCGCTGAACAGAATGGATCGTGCGCGGCGATGGCCGGCTTGCCGCAGACCGGACAGGGCGTTGCGGGCGCGACCTTGTTCCGCGCCGCGCCGCCCTCAGGATTCCTGTCGTGATTCTGGCGGCCCTGGGGCTGGTTGTCCTGCTTCAGCTCATCATTGTTCATATATCAGCCTCCCGGCGCCGCTCAGGCCGCCGTCCAGCTGGCGCGCACAGGATAACCCTCGCCGGCCAGCAGGTTGACTGTTTCATACAGGGGCAGACCAACAACCGCGGTATAGGAGCCCACCAGCTTGACCACGAAGCTGCCCGCCAGACCCTGGATGGCGTAACCACCGGCCTTGCCGCGCCATTCGCCCGAAGCGAGATAGGCCGCCAGGTCCTCGCGCGCCAAATTTTTGAAGCGCACCCGCGTTTCAACGATGCGGTCGCGCTCGCCGCCACGCGGCGAAATCAGGCAAACCGACGTGTAAACCCGGTGGGTGCGGCCCGACAGCAGGCGCAGGCAGGCGTCCGCCTCCTCCACCAGCTCCGTTTTTGGCAGGATGCGACGGCCAACAGACACCACCGTGTCGGCGGCGAGCACGTAAGAATCGGCCTGGGCGTCGGTCTCCCTGAGCAGCCGCTCCGCCTCGCGCGCCTTTTCACGCGCCATGCGACGCGCATAATCGCGCGGTTTCTCGGTTTTCTGGGGCGTTTCGTCGATATCGGCCGGCAACAGGGCCGCGGGCTGGACGCCCGCCTGCTCCAGCAGGGCGAGCCGGCGCGGCGAAGCCGACGCGAGAACCAGGCGCAAGGCCGGCGAAGTTCCTGCCGTCATTCAGTCAGTCTCCGGCGGTCAAATCAGTGCGGAAGAGCCGGGAGCCGGCTCAGGCCCGGTCGTCGGCGGGCGCGGCGGCGGGCGGTGACGCGGCGGAGGCCGGCTCCACCGGCGTCGATGCCTGGGCCGCCGCAGGCGCGGCCACAGGGGGGTGACGCTGGAGATTGCGCCGGTACGACAGCACGCCGAGCGGGATCAGCGCCAGATAGGCGATGGTGATCACCGACAGCAGCTCGAAGGTGTAGCTGGCCAGCAGACCGACCACGAGCACGCAGGCGACGAACAGCGGCAGCACCCACTCGCGCGGTATGCGCTGGCCGATGGTCTTTCCCGACCATGTGGGCGTCTTCGACACCATCAGGAACGCGATGCCCAGCATGAATATGGCGATCAGCCCGGCAAAACTGCGCGTCGGCAGGCCCAGCAGATGGAAATAGACCGGCAACAACGCGCACAGGGCCCCGGCCGGGGCCGGCATGCCGACGAAATAGTTCTTCATCCATTCCGGACGCGTCGGATCATCCAGCATCACATTGAAACGGGCGAGCCGCAGCGCGGCGGCCACCGCATAGACCAGCGCCACGATCCAGCCGACCGAGCGCAGGCCGTCGAGGGTGAAGGTGTACATCAGCAGGGCCGGAGCGACGCCGAAATTGACGAAGTCCGCCAGCGAATCCAGCTCGGCGCCGAAGCGCGACGTGCCCTTCAGCAGCCGGGCCACCCGCCCGTCGACGCCATCGAGAATCGCGGCGGCGAGAATGGCGACAACCGCCATCTCCAGCTTGCCCTCAATCCCCAGGCGAATGGCGCTGAGACCAAGGCACAGCGCCACCAGAGTGATGACGTTGGGAACCAGGACGCGCAATGGCACCGACTTCAGGCCGCGGCGTCTTGGCTCGCCATTGTCGGGCGGAAAAGGTGGAAACAGGTCGGCCATCGTGCGCGCTCCAGGCTCAGGCGCTGACGAAGGTGCGGCGCGGGCCTTCGGCGCGCAAATCAGCCAGCACGGTCTCGCCCGCGACAGCGCGCTGGTTCAGCCCCACCAGCGGCGTGACGCTTTTGGGCAGGAACACGTCGACGCGCGAGCCGAAGCGGATCAGGCCATAGCGCTGGCCGGTGGTCAGGGCGTCGCCCTCCTGGACGAAGCCGACAATGCGACGGGCAATCAGGCCGGCGATCTGCACCACGCCGACCGGGCCGCGCGGGGTCTCGATCACCATGGCGCTGCGCTCGTTATCCTCGCTGGCCTTGTCCAGGTCAGCGTTGAGGAACAGGCCTGGCGTATAGGCGATGCGCCGCACCTGGCCGGCGACGGGGGCGCGGTTCACGTGCACGTCGAACACGTTCATGAACACGGAGATGCGCAGCATCGGCTCGGTTCCCAGCGCCAGCTCCGGCGGCGGAACCACCTCGACAATGCTGCTGACGCGACCGTCGGCCGGGGAGATCACCAGCCCCTCGTCCTGCGGCGTGACGCGCACCGGATCGCGGAAGAAATAGCAGATCCAAAGGGTGATGAGCGCGCCGATCCAGCCCAGCGGCTCCCACAGCCAACCCAGCAGCAATGACGCCACGACCCCGATGGCGATGAACGGGTATCCCTCCTTGTGGATCGGAACCAGCGTTTCACGGACCGAGTTGTAGATCGACATTCGCGCTCCCTGAGCATCCCCGGCGAAACAGCCCCGCTTCCCGGGCGACAATGGGTATAACCAGAAAACCTGGCGTTAATACAAACCTGGGCGAAATTGCCATTTTGCCCAAACACGGCCGGAACCGGCCCCGCGGATCAGCCTGGCGATCGCGCAACCTGTCCAGACATACAATCTGACCAGACATACTGTCTGCCTGGACATATAGCCTGCCCGGACATGCGGTCTGCCCGGACATGAACATGATCCCCGAAAACCTGGCCGGCTTTCGGGGATCATGTTGATGACGCGGCCATGCTGGCCAGACCAGCGACAATCCGCCATCGCCCCACCCCGGCTGGCAACGGTCCGCCAGACGATCCGTCAGGGACAACGCGCGGCGCTGTCAGGGACGGCGCGCGGCGCCCGGCCCACCTCCGGCGGAGGTGGGCGCATGGACGATGGTTTATTGTAACACAACCCGCCAGCTGTGAACGCGGCAATTGCGCCGCACAGGGATTTTCGGACGGCGGCGGCGCGGCTTCGCACAGCCAATTGCGCATGATGCCCGCCAATGCGCGGCTCAGCCGGCTGCTTTTGCGCCTGTCGCCATTTCCTCTTCGCCGGTTTCTTTCAGGGTCTGCAGGGCCTGCTCGGCGCGGCGCTGGCGATTCCACAGGCCTGCGTAGACCCCGCCCGCCGCCAGCAGCGCCTCATGGGTCCCCCGCTCCACCACCTCGCCCTGGTCCATCACCATGATCTCGTCGGCGTTGACGATGGTCGACAGCCGGTGGGCAATGACAAGGGTAGTGCGCCCACGGCTCACCGCCGCCAGCGCATCCTGAATCTCGCGTTCGGTGAAGCTGTCGAGAGCCGAGGTCGCCTCGTCGAGCACCAGAATCGGCGGCGCCTTCAGGATGGTGCGGGCGATGGCGACGCGCTGTTTCTCGCCACCGGAGAGCTTCAGGCCGCGCTCGCCCACCAGGGTGTCGTAACCAGCCGGCATCGCCGCCACCACCGGCGCCAGCTGGGCGAGGCGCGCCGCCTCCCGCACCTCGTCATCGCTCGCGTCCCAGCGGCCATAACGGATGTTGTAGGCGATGGTGTCGTTAAACAGCACCGTATCCTGCGGCACCATGCCGATGGCGGCGCGCAGGCTGTCCTGGGTGACGCGGGAAATATCCTGGCCGTCGATGAGAATGCGGCCGGAGGACGGCTCGTAAAACCGGAACAGCAGCCGCGACAGGGTGGATTTGCCCGCGCCCGAGGCGCCAACGATGGCCAGGGTGCGCCCGGCCGGGGCCTCAAAGCTGACCCCCTTCAGGATCTGCCGGTCAGGATGATAGGCGAAGCGCACGTTCTCGAAACGCACGGCGCCCCCGGCCACGGCCAGCGGCGTCGCATCCGGCGCGTCGCGGATTTCCGGGGCCTGGTCGAGCACGCCGAACATCTGGCCGATGTCGAGCAGCGACTGTTTTACCTCGCGGTAGATCATGCCCATGAAGTTCAGGGGAATCGACAGCTGGATCAGCATGGCGTTGATCATGACGAAACCACCGACCGTGGTCCTGCCGGCCCGGATGTCATGCACGGCCAGCGCCATGGCGGCGGTGAGGCCAAGCGTGAAAATGACCACCTGGCCAGCGTTCAGCACCGCCAGCGACACGTAGCTCTGCACCGAGTTGCGCTCATAGCGCGCCATGGACTCGTCGTAGCGCTTCGCCTCGCGCGCTTCAGCGCCGAAATACTTCACCGTCTCGAAGTTGAGCAGCGCATCGACGGCGCGGGTCTGCACCAGATTGTCGCTCTCGTTGATGCGCTTGCGGATGGCGATGCGCCAGTTGGTGGCGAAATAGGTGTAGAGAATATAGGTCGTCACCATCACGACGACGATCAGGGCGTATCGCCAGTCAAATTCCAGCGTCAGCACCGCCAGCACCAGGCCAAACTCGACGATGGTCGGCAGCAATTGCAGCACGAACAGGCGCGACAGCTCCTGCACGCCCGTGCGCCCCCGCTCCAGCACCCGCGTGAGGCCGCCCATGCGGCGCTCCAGATGGAAGCGCAGCGACAGCTGGTTCATGTGGGTGAAGGTGTCGGCGGCCAGCCGGCGCACCGCCGCCATGGTGACGGTGGCGAAAATGGCGTCGCGCATCTGGGTGAGCACCGCAATGGCGATGCGGGTCAGCCCATAAAGCAGGGTCAGCGCCAGAGGCGCCTGCCACAGCCAGGCGAGGCTGGCGCCCGCCGCCAGCGGCTGGTCGCCGGCCAGCGCGTCGGTCGCCCATTTGTAGGCGTAAGGCATGCCGACGGTGACCAGCTTGGCCGCCAGGATGAGCACCGTCGAGACATAGATTCGCAGGCGCAGGTCGCCGCGATCGGCCGGCGGCCAGACATAGGGCGCGAGCCGGCGGGCGGCGCCGAGCAGGCCGCCACTTTCTCCGGACGATGCGGCGGGAGCTGGCGCGGGCAGCGCGCCGGTATTACGCCCGAAACCACGGGGCATCCAAAACCTTCCAGGCGCATGTCGCCGCCGGCGGCGGGTGCATGCATTGTTCCCGCTGCCAGACCGTTTCACGGGAACCCGGCTGGCCAGCGGCGGTCTCTCACTTTGACTGGCGGCAGCCTTACGCCATCGCGGCCCCGGGAGCAAAACCCTGTCAAGGAGCAAAACCCTGTCAAACTGAATCCGGATTTTGCCCTATCGCACTGGATTGATGCGCTTTTGCGCCAGGAGGCGCTACTTCACCGCCGGTTGCTTCAGGCACTCATTGTGGCGGCCCGCCTGCCAGAGACACCCTATCGTTCTGATCTTACGCATTTTATCGGAAAAATCAGGCTCCAGCCTTCGCGACAAGGCTCCGCGCGAGCCGCGCGACGCCAGGATGGCGATGATCGACTGCGATGGCCATTGTCATTTGCAGGCGCTGACAGCCGGCGCGGAGCGGCGGATCGGCCAGGCCGCGCCTGGGCGGCGCACAAAATGATTCAGAATTCCGCGCCAACCAGCTGTTTTCACGCCCATTTCAGACCCATCGGCCAACATGGCCAAACCGCTGCAATGGGCGCTGATCTGGTTATTTCTCGTCGCCGGAGGTCCCGCCATGACCAGAGACCCCGCCATGGCCGGATGCTCCATCCTGGCCTGGCGCCCGCCCCCGGAGGGGCGCATCGCCGGCGCGGGGCGGCGCGGGCGGGCCTTTCTCGGGCAGAACAAACACCTGCCCTGGATAGATCCGGTTGGCGTCAGCGATCTGGTCCTGGTTGGCGTCGTAGATCGTCGTGTAGCGGGAGCCGAGCTGGTAGGTGCGGCGGCTGATGCTCCACAGGGTGTCGCCGCGCGCCACCACATGGGTGCGCACCGGAACCGCCTGGATGGCGTCGCGGGACGGCTTTTTCCCTGTCGAAGCCGCCTGCCCGTCTTTTGCCTGAGCACCAGCCGCGCCGCCAGCGGTGGTGGCGCGGGCATTTTCCCAGGGCGCTTCCGCCCGGGACAGCACCTTGCCCGTTGCCGGATCCACCATATCCAGCCGCACCCGGTAGTCGCCCGCCGGCAGCGGCGATTGCAGCGCGAATTCGATGGCCCCGCTGGCGCTGGCGACGCCGGAAGCCAGCAAGGCGTCGTTAAGATACAGCCTCACGTTTGCGCCGGGCCGGGCAGCCCCGACAACGAACAGGCGTCCGTCATCATCCGTTTCCACCTGGGATATGCGCGCGTTGCCCGCAGCCGCATCCGGACTGCCTGGCTTTCCGGCCCCGTCGCCGCTGGCCACCCCCTCGCCCGGCGCTCCCGTCGAGGCCTGTCCCTGCGCTCGCCCTGGTCCTTGCCCCGGTCCTTGCCCCTGTTCAGGACTGGAAATCAGGGTCGCCGCCTTGTCCGGCGCCAGCAGGGCCACCAACGGCGGTTTGGGCGGCTGGATGGTGACGCTCACGGTCTGGCGGGAGGGCGTCCAGCTCCCGTCGGGAGCCCTGACGCGCAGCGACAGAACGTGGGCGCCGGCGGGCAGCGGGCCATTGGTCATGGCGAACAGGCCCGACGCATCGGTCACAGCGCGCTGCAACACGCGCGGCTCCGCTGCGGCAGCCGCGCCGCCGGCCTCGGTCATCAGCAGCTCAATGGCGGCGTCTGGCCTGGCGCGGCCGCCGATGACCGCCTCGCCATTCGGTTCGACCCGCACCACATCAAAACTGGGAATGCCCCCGCCCGCCGCGTCGCCAAGCGCAGCGGCCGTATTGCCAGGCGGGACCGCATTGCCTGGCGCAGCCGCATTGCCTGGAATGGCTGCCGCGCCCGCCGCATCCCCGGCCGCCCCCTTCGCCACGGGGCCGGCTGGCGGCGATTGTGGAGGTTCTCCCGCGTCCGCGACCGGCATATGCGACGCCCTGTCACGCAATGGTCCAAATGTCAGGATCAGAATGCCGGCGCTCACCAGCGCGACCAGCGCCAACGCCACGCGCGCAATTGTTTTGACGTTGACAGGCGGCAGTGCGGGCTCGCTCATCCGTGCTCAATCTCCATGCCGCCACCTGGAAGCAACCGCGATGAGTATACAGGCGCGCGCCGCCTTTACATCATGCCCAGAGGAAGCACAGTACGCCAAATGAACAGTCCGGATTTCAAGCGGCCTGATGGGGACGCGCCCGCCATCTGCATATTTTGCGGCTCGGGAGCCGGCGCCAGCCCGGAGTTCACGGAAGCCGCGCGCCTGGTCGGCGCCCTGCTGGCCCAGCGGGGCGTCGGCCTCGTTTATGGCGGCGGCGACATCGGGCTGATGGGCGAGGTGGCGCGCAGCGCGCTGGCCCATGGCGGCCGCGTCACCGGCATTATCCCCGGGTTCCTTATCCAGCGCGAGCACATGCCGGATCCGGCGGCGGAAGGCCGGGAAACCATCATCGTGCCCGACATGCATACGCGCAAACGCCTGATGTACGAGCGGGCGGACGCGTTCCTGGCCCTGCCAGGCGGCATCGGCACGCTGGAAGAGCTGGTGGAGCAGATGACCTGGTCGCAGCTTGGCCAGCACACGCGTCCCATCATGGTGCTGAACACCCTGGGTTTCTGGGACCCGCTGTTCGCGCTCCTGCGGCACATGCGCGAGGCGATGTTCCTGCGCCCTGATCTCGACGCCACCTACCTGACCGCGACGGAGCCGGCTGAAGCAATCGACGCCCTGCTCGCCGCCATCGCGGCCGTCCGCGCAGCTACGCGGGACCCCGGCGACGACCGGCCGCCTGTTCCCGGCCCGTTCTGAGACGAGCATTTGCGCCAGCCGGGCCGCCTGGTCAGGTCAAAAGCCTTGCCCAGGCCAGGCGCCGCCCAGGCCAGGCGCCGCCCAGGTCAAGCGCCGCCCAGACCTGGCGCCGCCCAGGCGGCGCGTCGCACCGCTCCCCCTATCCTAAAGGCTCACGCGGACGTGATTGCGCCGCTGGGCCCGCCAGGCTAGTAGAACCCCTTGTTTCATGCGTGGTCCGTCAGTCCCTGACCGGTCCGCCGTCACGCCGCCCTCTTTGGGGAACAGCCCGGCTAGCGGGCGAGCGGCCCGGCGAGACCTGGAGCGGATGCGCGCCGCCATGCTTCCGGGAGGGAATGATGAAATCCATGTTCTTGCGCTGCCTGGCGCTCAGCCTCGCAGTGGCGACGCCCCTGGCCGGCCTTTCGGCCCAGGAGAAGAAGTCGCTCAATATCGCTGTCCTCAATGACAAAAGCTCGGTGTTCGCCGACGCCGGCGGCGTCCGCTCCGTGCGCGCGGCCGAGCTGGCCGCCCAGGACTTCGGCGGCGAAATCAACGGCATGAAGATCAAGGTTCTGGGGCCTGACCACCAGAACAAGACCGACATGGGCGCTTCGCTCGCTCGCCAGATGTACGATCAGGAAGGCGTCGAGGCGATCTTCGACATCGGCAACTCCGCCATCTCGCTGGCGGTGCAGGAAATCGCCCGCGAGCGCGGCAAGATCGTCGTCCACTCCGGTTCGGCCACCGCCGAGGTGTTCGGCAAGGCCTGCTCGCCCACCGGCGCCATGTGGCTGTATGACACCTATTCGCTGGCCAAGGGCTTCGCCAAGTCGGTCGTCGAACAGGGTGGCAAGACCTGGTACTTCATCACCGCCGACTACGCCTTCGGCCACGCCATGCAGAATGAGGTGACCAAGGTCGTCGAAGCCAATGGCGGCAAGGTCCTCGGCTCGGTGCGCCACCCGGTCGGCACCATGGACTTCTCGTCGTTCCTGATGCAGGCCCAGGCCTCCGGCGCCGACATCGTCGCGTTCGCCAACGCCTCCGGCGACACGGTGACCAGCCTGAAGCAGGCCCGCGAGTTCCAGGTGGGCGAAGGCAACCAGAAGCTCGGCGTGCTGATCTTCTATCTGACCTCGGTGCACGCGCTTGGCGCCAAGGCCACCCAGGGCGTGCAGTACCTCTCGGGCTATTATTGGGACCGTGACGACGAAAGCCGCGCGTTCGCCAAGCGCTTCGCCGCCGTCAACGACGGCCGCATGCCCGACCACACCCACGCCGCCGTCTACAGCTCGGTGAAGCATTACCTGCAGGCCGTGAAGGACTCGAAGTCCACCGACGGCAAGACCGTGATGCGCAAGATGAAGGAGACGCCGGTCAACGACTTCTTCGCCCATGGCGCCAAGGTCCGCGCCGACGGCCGCCTGATGAACGACATGCTGCTCGTTGAGGTGAAGAAGCCGGAAGAAGTGAAGAACGGCGAATGGGACCTGCTGAAAATCAAGCAGGTGGTCAAGGCCGACGACATCATGCGTTCGATCGCCGACGGCGGCTGCACCCGCCTCGACCCGCCGGTGGACGCCGAGAAGAAGTAAGCGCTTCTTGTGTGATGCGAACGAAAAGGCTGGCCTCGCGCCAGCCTTTTTTTGTTATTCATCAATACATTGGATCAGTATTTCGCCATCGTGATTCAACTGGCGGCCAGATGCTCAGCTGGATGCTTGCGCCAGTCCCGGCAACGCTGGGGACTGGAGGCAACCACAAGGCCGCGCGGATACCGCCCCGACAGCGCCCCGCCCCGACAGCGCCCCGCTGCGTGGGGCCTGGCGCAGTGCGGCATCCGCCGCCGGCGGGGGCCAAATCCCGGAGCCCCGGCGAGGGCCAAGTCCCGGAATGGTCTTCTGCTCCGGAGGCAAACAGTCTGCGCCTGAGTTCTGCGTCTCCGTTGGGCGGCCGCTTCGGGCGGACTGCTTCGGGGGGCCGCTTCGGGGGGCCGCTTCTTGCCCGTGCGCCCCGCCCTGATGGGCAGACGGCAGCATCCGCAAGTCAGGCTTTGAGACTATCAAGTAAAGCAAACCGCGCATTAATGCGAAACGTCCGGCCTGGGAAAGCACTTCGCAAACCTGCGGGCAGCCAGATACATTGCGACACGCCCATCAGAGCGTCCGACGCCTCCTGATGTCTGGCAACCCCAGCTGACGTCTGATTGGTCCCGCCGCGACG
This sequence comes from Camelimonas sp. ID_303_24, assembly GCF_053543495.1. Lineage (NCBI taxonomy): Bacteria > Pseudomonadati > Pseudomonadota > Alphaproteobacteria > Hyphomicrobiales > Chelatococcaceae > Camelimonas > Camelimonas sp. ID_303_24. The sequence continues at coordinate 36,031 of NZ_JBLLJM010000012.1, read as the reverse complement.
CGATCAACCGGCGGCAGCACGATCACACCCGTCACCCGGTGCATCGACATGCCTCAGTTCCCTTCGCTCTCCCCCACGACTGGCGGCGCTGGAAAGCAAAAGATCACGCCTGGCCAAATCGACGACCCAACGGATTTCAGGCATATCGTTCATGTCCGGCCGAACATGACCCTGAACGGGCCGAAACAGCTGGAGGGGCTGTTTCAGGGCAAAATCAAACCCGCGATGCGTCCTCAAGTTGCGATGCTTCCGCCGGATGAGGTCCGCTTCCCCGGCGGCGGAATAGTCGCGCCGAAACCGGCGTTGCGAGAGCGCGTTCTCTGGGATCGCCCGCAGCTGCCTTATCTTCAAGATCTCCAGGCGCGGCAGGCAGAGGCCGAAAATGCCCTGCTTCCTCCCCCGTTGCCGCAACGCATCGGATCGCTGGAGCCAGCGCCGGCCAGAGAATTGCCATCGCCGATGTTTCGACCAATCCCTCCCAGACGGGAGGACAAACCCCGCCCAGCAGCACCTGCCGTACAGGAAGAGCCGGTTTCCCTGCCTGCCGCAACCGCAGAAGCCAGAGGCGCCAGCCGGGTTCGCGACGCGGCTGCCGCCATTGAAAGAGGCGAGAGGCCATTGATGGATACGCTTGGGGCCGCGCGCTTTCTCTGACCGAAGGGGGCGAACGCGCGTCCTTCGACCCGGCAGGTCCGGCCTGCCGAAGGCTGCCCCGGCGCCAAGGGGCCCCTGGAGGAGATAGCCCGGTTCATCGGGCAACGGGGCTTGCCCCTGGTTTTTGCCGCCTGCGCCGCCATCACTCGCCGGGCGTCCCTCCGGCCGGGAGCACGCCGGCGGCGCGCCTGTCCCGTCCGCTCACGCCTCCGCGCCGCTCCTCACCAGCTTGTAGATGATGGAATCGGTCAGGGCCTGGAAGGAGGCGTCGATGATGTTGGGGCTGACGCCAACCGTCACCCAGCTGTCGCCGCTGCGGTCGCCGCTTTCGATCAGCACCCGGGTCACCGCGTCGGTGCCGCCCTGAAAAACCCGCACCTTGAAGTCGCGCAGACCGAGGCCCTCGATCAGCGGCTGGTACTTGCCCAGATCCTTGCGCAAGGCGACGTCGAGGGCGTTGACCGGGCCATTGCCCTCGCCCACAGATATCAGCTCCTCATCGCCGACCCGGACCTTCACCACCGCCTGGGCCACCGTCACCTGCTCGCCCAGGGCGTTGAACCGGCGCTCGACGCTGACGCTGAAGCGCTCCACGTCGAAGAACTCCGGCAGGTCGCCGAGAACGCGCCGCGCCAGCAGGTAGAACGAGGCGTCGGCGCCTTCATAGGCGTAACCCGCCGCCTCCTTTTCCTTCACCACCTCAAGCAGCCGGCCAATGCGGCGGTCATCCCTGTCGACCTGGATGCCGACCCGCTCCAGCTCGGCCAGGATGTTGGACTTGCCGGCCTGCAATGACACCAGCAACTGGCGGCTGTTGCCGACAGTTTCCGGCTCCACGTGCTCATAGGTGCGCGGATCCTTCAGCACCGCCGAGGCGTGGATGCCGGCCTTGGTGGCGAAGGCGCTGGCGCCGACGTAAGGCGCATGGCGGTTGGGCGCGCGGTTGAGCACCTCATCCAGCGCCCGCGAGGCGTGGGTGAGGCCGGCGAGCCCCTCCCGCGTTACGCCAAGCTGGAAGCGCGAGGCGTACGGCTCCTTCAACATCAGGGTCGGGATCAGCGAGACCAGATTGGCGTTGCCGCAACGCTCGCCGAGGCCGTTGAGCGTGCCCTGGATCTGCCGGGCGCCGGCGCGCACCGCCGCCAGGGCGTTGGCGACGGCGCAGCCGGTGTCGTCATGGGGGTGGATGCCAAGATGGTCGCCCGGGACATGGCGCGCGACTTCGCCGACGATGCGCTCCACCTCGTCCGGCAGCGTGCCGCCGTTGGTGTCGCACAGCACCACCCAGCGGGCGCCGGACTCCCAGGCCGCCTTCGCGCAGGCCAGGGCGTATTCGGGATTGGCCTTGTAGCCGTCGAAGAAATGCTCGCAATCAAGCATCACCTCGCGGCCGGTCGCTTTCGCAGCGGCGACGCTGTCGCGGATGCCGGCGATATTTTCCTCAAGCGGCACTTCCAGCGCCACGTGCACCTGGTAGTCCCAGCTCTTGGCGACGAAGCAGATGGCGTCCGCCTTGCTGTCGAGCAGGGCTGCGACGCCTGGATCGTTGGCGGCGGAGCGGCCGGCCCGGCGGGTCATGCCGAAAGCGGTGAAGGTTGCGTTCTTCGTGCGCTTTTCCTGGAAGAACTCGGTGTCGGTGGGATTGGCCCCCGGATAGCCGCCCTCCACATAGTCGAGCCCGAGCCGGTCGAGCATGCCGGCGATCTGACGCTTGTCATCGAGGGAGAAATCGACCCCGGTGGTCTGGGCGCCATCGCGCAGCGTCGTGTCGAACAGATACAGCCGTTCCCGCGTCATTGCCGCCCCCCAGGCGCAGTGTTTTTGTCGTTGTTGCCGGCAAGTTGCTTGCGCATGGCGGTGCGGCCGAGCCAGACGCCGTCGATATCCACGGTCTCGCGCCGCTGCGGCTCGAACCCCAGCTTGCCAAACAGGTGCGAGGCCACGTCGCTAACGTCCGCCGTCAACGCGGCGGCGCCGCGCGCCGTCGCCAGCTTCTCCAGGGCGCCGAGCAACATGGCGCCGATGCCCTGCCCGGCGACGGACGGGTGCACGAACAGCATGTCGATGTGATCCTTGCCGCGCAGCGAGGCGAAACCGGCTGGCGAGCCGCCGACAACGGCGACCAGGGTCAAATTTCCGGCGAGGCGGCCGGCGAAGGCCTCATCGTCGTCGGCGGTTGACGCCCAGGCGTCGCGCTGGGCGTCGTCATAATCGTCCTCCGCCAGCACATGGATGGCCTCGCGAAAGATCTCGGCCAGCGCCGGGCCGTCCGAGGGCAGAAACGGGCGCAGGCCCGCGTTGAATTGCTGTCCCATGGCCGCCCCTTATTTCCCCGCCGCCCATTCGATGGAAACGCCGCCATCCTTCGTGTCCTTGACCACGGCGCCCATGGCGGCGAGTTCATCGCGAATGCGGTCGGCCGCCGCCCAGTCCTTGCGGGCGCGGGCGTCGGCGCGATCGGCGATGAGCGCGTTGAGGCGCGCCAGGGCCGGATCGTCACCCGCCTCGCTGCGAAACGACACCAGACCGTTGGCGTCGGTCTCGATGGCGATTTTCTTGCGCGCCAGCTCCTCGCGGGTGGATTCCAGCAGACGGGCGTCGCCATTGACATGCGCCGTGCGCCAGATGCGGCTCATGCTGAAGCCGAACATGCCGGTTTCGGGGCTGAACTGGCCGCAGCCCAGCGGCGCGGCCAGCGCCAGCGGCGTCTCGCGGCTGACCAGGCCGAGGAACGACAGGGCGCGGATCACCTGGCCAGCAGCTTCCAGATCCGAGGCCATGCGGCCGATCAGCCCGCGCACCCAGCCAATGGCGCCGGGGGTGTTGAGATCGTCCAGCAGAAAACCAAGGAATGCCGCCGGCGGGGCCTGGTCCAGGTCGGCGATCCAGCGGCGCAGGGTGATGTCGCAGCCGCCAAAGAAACGGCCCTGCAGGGCGCCGATGGCGCCGGCAATGGTCTCCAGCTCGGCCTGGGCCCGGGCAAGGCGCTTCTCGGTCCAGTCGATGGGCTGGCGGTAGTGGGTTTCCAGCATGGCCCAGCGCATCACCGGCCCGGCCCACGGGCCGCCGAACTTGCCGCTGGTCAGCAGGTCGCGGATGGTGACGAAATTGCCGAGCGACTTCGACATCTTCTGGCCTTCGACCTGAAGAAAGCCGTTGTGCAGCCAGTAATTGGCCATGCGCGGCGCATCGAGCGCGCAGCACGACTGGGCGATCTCGTCCTCATGATGCGGAAACACCAGGTCGATGCCGCCGGCGTGAATGTCGAAGACATTGGCTTCGGCGGGATCGCAGGCAACCCGGCCGGCAAAACCCTGGATCAGGTGCTTCCACGACATGGCCGAGCATTCGATATGCCAGCCGGGGCGCCCCTCAACGGCGATGCCGCCCGGCGACGGCCAGCCAGGCTCGTTCGCCTTCGACGGCTTCCACAGCACGAAATCCATGGGGTCGCGCTTGTAGGGCGCCACCTCGACGCGGGCGCCGGCCAGCATCTCATCCAGCGAGCGGTTGGCGAGGGAGCCATAACGCGGCATGCCCGCCTTGCGGCCCATGGCGGCGACGGAGAACAGCACGTGGTCCTCCGCCACATAGGCGATGTCGCGGGCAATGAGGCGCTCGATGAGATCGCGCATCTCGACGATATGCTCGGTGGCGCGCGGCTCGATGAAGCGCGGCGGCTCGCCGTCCACATTGACCTGGTCGGGCATCAGCACGCCCAAGGCGCGGATGTCGGCGTGAAAACGCCGCGCCGTGACTTCGGTGAGATCGCGGATCGTCACGCCGCGCTCGGCGGCGCGGGCGTTGATCTTGTCGTCGACGTCGGTGATGTTGCGGACATAGGTCACGCCATCGGCGCCATAAAGCTGGCGCAGCGCGCGGAACAGCACGTCAAAGACGATGATGGGCCGGGCATTGCCGATGTGGGCGTCGTCGTAGACGGTGGGGCCGCAGGCGTACATGCGCACATTGGCCGGATCGATGGGTCGGAAATCGTCTTTCGCGCGGGACAGGGTGTTGTACAGGCGCAAGCCCCTGTCCTGGACATCTTCCGGGCCAGCCTGCCGCGGCGCGTCGTTCTGCGCATCGATTTGCACGGTCGTACCTCTCCCAAGGCCGGCGGCCGGGAGTGCAATCCAATTTTCAGGTTCTGAAAAGGGGACGGCTCCGGGCCGCGCAGCGCGCTAGCCGGTTATAATGCAGATCGCAATAATAATGCGGGCCGTCGTCATGGCGATGTTTTGCGACGGCGCGGGCGCGCCGTCAAGCGCCCGCGCCAGTGTCTGTGAACGAAAGGCTCCGCTCATTTCACCCAGTCGGCGCACTTCACCGGCGCGCCCTGGCCGCCCCATGGCGTGATCGGCACGGCGGCGGTGGCGTTCTGGGGCGAACCTTCGATCACGCGATCCGAATAGACCAGATAAACCAGCGTGTTGCGCTTCTCGTCACAGGCGCGGACGATCTGCATCTTCTTGAAGACCAGCGACCGGCGCTCCGAGAACACCACATCGCCCTGGGAGAATTTTTCCTTGATGGTGATCGGACCGATCTGGCTACAGGCCAGCGAGATGTCGGACACCTCCTCGGCCACCCCCAGCATGCCCTTGACGCCGCCGCGCTCGGGCAGCGTGTAGTGGCAGGCGACGCCGTCGACCAGCGGATCGTCAATGCCATAGACCACCAGCTTGTCGTCCGGGGTCATGAACTTCCAGACGGTGGATTTCTTCAGGATAACGTCCGGCCCGTCAGCCAGGGCGGCGGTGGCGCCGGCAAGCGCCGCCAAAACCGCGACAGCGCCAGCAACGAGGGCCCGGGCGACCGGGACCGGGCCCCGCCCCGCCCTGGCGCCGGTTGGGCGATTGCCGGTTTTTTGGCTGGATGTCGTCCCGGCGCTGATCATCTGCATGCGTGTCCTGCCTGCCAGAGCATTTTCCCGCGCGACGGAGGCCGTCATGCAGGAGAATATGGTGTCCCGTTAGGGGGGAAAGCTTCGTCCCACAGGGGAAGAGCCTCACTATGAATGGAATCGCCGTCACGAAAGCAACGACGCGCCGGATTGCCGCGACAACCCGGCCGGGTTCTCGCGGATCAAGCCCCGGCCTGGTTACGCCCACGCCAGACCACACCCGGTCCATGCTACGCCCGATCCAGCTACACATGGCGACGGCGCGGGCGTCTGGCAAGCGATCCGGTCGCGGGCAAAGCCCGTACAGCCGTGTCCGCGAGGCCACGGATGCGGGTCAGGCGCCGTCCGGACGGCGCTGCAACAACCGGAAAACTTGCGAACCGCCGCATTTGCGGCGAGATAGAATGGTCACTAGCGGACAGTTGCCGGATGACAGGCTCCAGCGGGTCTGGAACCGGGCTCTGGCTGGCATATACGTACGCTAACTTTTTGCTTTGGCGCATTTTCTCCCTGTGGCGCGGCGTCCGCGTCGCCTGAAAATGCGATAGCGGGATGATTCGATGAACCTGCGGCGCGCCCCGGTTTCCCATGCCCTGTCCGACGTTCCCATGCCTTCCGCGATCGGGAGCTGGTTGTCGGCGACGGGCCGGCGCGCGCTGAAGGTCGTCGGCCTTGGCGCCCTGGCCCTCACGGCCAGCGCCGTGGTGGCCATGGCCCAGTCGCCGGCGTGCGACCAGTATCGGGCCGAACTGGCGGCGCTTTCCCGGGGCAATCCGCAAGCGGCGGGCCAGGCCAGCCAGATTCGCGGCGAGATCATCCAGTTGCAGTCGCAGCGGTCGCGACTGGGCTGTGATCGCGGCGTCCTGTTTTTTGGCGACCGGCCTCCACAGTGCGGCCAGATCGACGCGCGGCTTCGCGCCCTGCAGGGCGCCTACGCCAGCGCCCAGGGCCAGGCCCAGGGCAATCCCGCCCGGCGCCAGGCCCTGATGGCGGCCATCGCCCGCTATTGCAGCCCGGGCGCCCAGCGTGAACCGAACTTCTTCGAACGGCTGTTTGGCGGCGGCCAGGCCGCGCCGCCGCCGCCGCCAGACCAGCAGCAGTACGAAATGAACACCCACCGCCAGGCGACCGAGAATACGCCGCGTTACGGTGGCTCTCGCGTGGTCTGCGTGCGGGCTTGCGACGGCTATTTCTTCCCGCTGCCCTCCAACCGCCGCGAGGGCGCCGAGGACATGTGCCAGGCGCTGTGCCCCAGCACCCAGACGCTGGTGTATTTCATGTCCGGCGATGGGATCATCGAGCGGGCGGGCAACCGGGAAGGCAAGCCCTATACGGAGCTGCCGAACGCCGGGAAATATAAAAAATCCTTCGATCCCGCCTGCTCATGCCGCAAGGAAGACGAAAGCTGGGCGACGGCGCTGCAGCCGGCTGAGAACATGCTGAAATCCGGCCGGGGCGACATGATCGTCACCGAGGAGAAGGCGGAAGAGCTGTCGCGGCCGAAGACCGTCGCCGCCAGCCGGAAGCCGGAGCCCACGCCCGCCCCCGAGGCGGACGAGGAAGCCCCGGTCGACCCCTCCACCCTGCCGACCGCCTCGAATGAGTCATCGGGCATCGGCCCGCAGACCATCAACGAGGAACAGACCGTCGGCGCCCGCGAAGGCCAGGTGCGCGAAACCGTTGGCCAGGGCGGCCAGCGCGCCAAGGTGCGCGTGGTGGCGCCGAACATTTTTGTGGAGCCAACCGCGCCAGGAAAGGAGCGCTGAGACGCGCCAGGGACCGGGCGCGGCGTGTTGCGCCCGGAGGCCTGCCGCTCCGTCTGACACAAGACGCCCGGCATCCAGGCATGCCCTGGCCCCGGCGGCGCTGATCTCCGCAGCACATAAGGCAGGCGCGCGCCACCGCGCGATCAGCGCAAACGGAGCAGCCGTGGCCAGGAGGCCCTGGCCACAAAGGCTTGGCCAGGAAGGCTTGGCCAGGAAGCCTTGCCCACCAAGCCTTGGCAAACACCTGGATGGACGGGCCAAGCCCCGGCGATGCGACGCCGCCGGGCGCTGCCCACGCGCCGGGCGTCGTGGGCGTGGTAGCCGGCGCCGGATGGGGCGGGCATGCTCGGCATGACGGGCGCAGGCGGCGGCTCAGTTGCGTGACGCGCGCGCCGGCCACAACAGGCGCGCCAGCATGACGGCCGATGCGCGGTTGAAAACGGCGCGCCGTCAGGGCATGCGCCCTGGTTCGCCAGTTGCCGCCTTACGCTCCGCCAAGCCGGCGCAGGGTTTCTGCGCGACCGATCAGCGGCAGCAGGGCGGCCAGTTCGGGGCCGTGCTCCTGACCAGTGAGCGCGAGGCGCAGCGGCATGAACAGCGCCTTGCCCTTCGCGCCGGTGTGGTCGCGGATGGCGCTGGTCCACTGTTTCCACGTATCCATCGACCAGGGCTCAACCGGCAGCGCGGCGACGGCGGCGGCGCGAAAAGCGTCGGTCATGCCGGTATCTGGCATCTGCTCCGGACCCGAAGCAATAATCCGGGCCCAATCCGCGACCTCGGCAAGGCGGCCGATATTGCCGCGCACCGCCAGCCACAGCGGCTCGCTGGTGGCGAGCCCCAATGCCGCCAGGCGCGGCGCCGCGTCGGCCCACGCCATGTCGTGCAGCAGCCGGGCGTTGAGATTGGCAAGTTCGCTCTCATCAAATTTGGCGGGCGCCCGGGAAATGCCGGACAGGTCAACGAGCGCGGCCAAAGCGTCGAGACTGGCGATGGGGCGCACCGCTTCCGCCGTGCCGACCAGCACGGCCAGCGCGGCCACGGCCATTGGCTCCAGGCCGCTGTCGCGCAGGCCGCGCAGGGAGAGGTGGCCGAGGCGCTTGGACAGGCCCTCGCCGCTCGCGGTGGTCAGCAGGTTATGGTGCCCAAACCGGGGCGGCGGCGCGCCCAGCGCCTCGAAAATCTGGATCTGGGCGGCGGTGTTGGTGACATGGTCCTCACCGCGCACCACATGGGTAATCCCCATCTCGACGTCATCGACCACCGACGGCAACGTGTAGAGGAAGCTGCCGTCCTCGCGGATCAGCACAGGATCGGACAGCGAACCGCTCTCGACCCGTGAATCGCCGCGCACCAGATCGGTCCAGGTCACCACGCCTGGCTCCAGCAGGAAGCGCCAGTGCGGACGACGGCCCTGGGCCTCCAGATCAGCCTTTTCCGCCCCGGTCAGCTTCAGCGCCGCCCGGTCGTAAACCGGCGGCAGCCCGCGGGCCAGCTGGCGCTTGCGGCGACGGTCCAGTTCGTCGGCGGTTTCGTAGCAGGCGTACAGCCGGCCAGCGTCGCGCAAACGCTGCGCCGCCGCCTCATAGGCCGCCATGCGGTCGGACTGGCGGAACTCCTGATCCGGCGTCAGGCCAAGCCAGGCCAGATCCTCGCGGATCGCTTCGGCATATTCATCGCGCGAGCGCTCCAGATCCGTGTCGTCGAGGCGCAGGATGAAGCGCCCGCCCGCCCGGCGCGCCAGCAAGGCGTTGAGCAGCGCCGTGCGTGCGTTGCCAATATGCAGGTAGCCGGTGGGCGACGGGGCGAAACGGACGATCATCGGTGAGTTACCTGGCGCGATCTGGGTCATGCGCCGGTTATGACCGAGGCGATGGCCCGACGCAACGCACGGACAGGGCCTCTCCATGACCGGGAGATGGCGGGCCTGCGGCCCCCCACCGGCAATGGGCGGGCGGGAATGGACAGGGCCGACGCGTCGTGCTGGATTTGCGCCCGGGCAATCCCATGCCTCAACGAGGACATCCCATGCCGCATGCAACCGATGCGCCCCGCACGCTGCTCTCGCTCGCCGGCGCCCAACCGCAACTGGCCCGGCTTTCGCAGGCGGCGCTGGTCATCATCGACGCGCAGAATGAATACAGGTCAGGGGCCCTGCCTCTGGCCGGCGTCGGCCAGGCCATAAACCGTCTCGGCGTGCTGCTGGCCCGGGCACGCGCCGCCGGAACCCCGGTGATCCATGTCGCCCAGATTGGCCGCCCTGGCGGCCTGTTCGACCCTGAAAGCGCCGGCGGCGCCTTCCTGGACGAGGCGACGCCCCGTGGGGCGGAGCAGATTGTCCGCAAAAGGCTCCCCAATTCCTTTGCCGGAACAGACCTGCACGCCATCCTTCAGGATCTGGCGCGCCCGCAACTGATCCTGGCCGGCTTCATGACCCACATGTGCGTCAGCGCCACCGCGCGCTCCGCCCTCGACCACGGCTACAACAGTCTTGTCGCGGCCGACGCTACTGCGACGCGCGCCCTGCCGGACGCCCTCGACGGCCCTTCAATCCCGGCGGCCGACGTGCAGCGCGTCGCCCTGGCTGAAATTGCGGACCGGTACGCGGATGTGGTCGGCGTGGACAATATCGCCGACTGAAGCCGGAGGCCTGCGCATGATGCGGACGGGCAACGCCGCCTGTTCGCGCATCATCATGCGAAGCAAATACCCCAAGGAGCGTTCCCCAGAGGGTGCTTCCCAGAGGGCGCTCCCAAGGACCGCTCTTCTGGAACGCTCCCTGGAACGCCCCACAACAAAGGCCCCGGATCGGCTGATCCGGGGCCTTTGTCATGTCGTCAGGCAATGGGGCGCAAGCTTACTCGGCCGCCGCCGCGCGGTGCTCGCGCAGCTTGCCCGCCCGCTCCTGCTTCAGGCGCTCGGCGACCAGGAAGGCCAGCTCGATCGCCTGCTCCGCGTTGAGGCGCGGGTCGCAGTGCGTGTGGTAACGGTCCGACAGGCCCGCCTCGGAGATGGCGCGGGCGCCGCCGGTGCACTCGGTGACGTCCTTGCCGGTCATCTCCAGGTGGATGCCGCCCGCATAGGTTCCCTCGGCCGCATGCACGTCGAAGAAGGTCTTTACTTCCGACATGATGAGGTCGAACGGCCGCGTCTTGAAAGCGCCGGCCTTCACGGTGTTGCCGTGCATCGGGTCGCACGACCACACCACCGAACGGCCCTCGCGCTGCACCGCCCGCACCAGGCCTGGCAGATGGTCGCCAGCCTTGTCGGCGCCGAAGCGGCAGATCAGCGTCAGACGGCCAGCCTCGTTCTCCGGGTTCAGCACGTCGATCAGCTTCAGCAGTTCGTCGCCGCCGAGCGAGGGACCGCACTTGACGCCAATCGGGTTCTGCACGCCGCGGAAATACTCCACGTGGGCATGGTCGAGCTGGCGGGTGCGATCGCCGATCCACAGCATGTGGCCGGAGGTGGCGTACCAGTCGCCGGTGGTCGAATCGACGCGGGTCAACGCCTGCTCGTAGCCAAGCAGCAGCGCCTCGTGGCTGGTGTAGAACTCGGTCGAGCGCATCTCCGGATGGGTTTCCGGATCAATGCCGATAGCCCGCATGAAGTCGAGCGACTCGGTGATGCGGTTGGCCAGCTCCTGGTAACGGCCCGACTGCGGGCTGTCCTTGACGAAGCCCAGCATCCAGCGATGCACGTTGTCCAGATTGGCGTAGCCGCCATTGGCGAAGGCGCGGATCAGGTTCAGCGTCGCGGCCGACTGGCGGAACGCCATCAGCTGACGGCGCGGATCCGGCGAGCGCGCATCGGTGGTGAAGCCAATGTCGTTGACGATGTCGCCGCGATAGCTCGGCAGTTCGACGCCGTCGATGGTCTCGGTGTTGGCCGAGCGCGGCTTCGCGAACTGGCCAGCAACGCGGCCAACCTTCACCACCGGCGAGGCGCCGGCAAAGGTGAGCACCACCGCCATCTGCAGGAAGACGCGGAAAAAGTCGCGGATATTGTCGGCGCTATGTTCAGCAAATGCTTCGGCGCAATCGCCGCCCTGAAGCAGAAAAGCTTCGCCAGCCGCGACCTTGCCGAGCGCGCGCTTCAGTTGCCGCGCCTCACCGGCAAAAACCAGCGGCGGAAACGCGGACAGTTGCTCCTCGACAGCCGCAAGGGCGGCGGCGTCGGGATAGGCCGGCATCTGCTGCACTGGTTTCTGGCGCCATGAGGCGGGCGTCCACCGCTCACTCATCTTCGTCACTCCCGCGGCGGGCCGTTTGTGGATGGCAGCCGCCGCACTGCCCCCGGGCATTTTCCTGCGACGCGACCGCTCGCGATGGCGGAGGCGCCCTGCCCGTTATTGTCGGAACCCGTCTCCCGCCGGGGCAGCATGTTGTGCGCTGCGGGAGACACGCCCGGAAACGGGGCTTATACAGCCGCCGCCGACAATAATGAAGCATAAAACGACAGTAGTCGGCCGGGCGGCCTGAGGCCGCGCGCCAGCCCGGTCTGCGTCAGGGATTGACCGGCGTGCGCAGGGTCACCAGTTCCTCCGCCGCGGTGGGGTGCACGGCGATGGTGCGGTCGAAATCCGCCTTGGTCGCCCCCATGCTCACGGCGATGCCGAGGATCTGGATCATCTCGCCCGCCCCCTCGCCAAGGATGTGCACGCCAAGCACCCGGTCGCTGGCGCGATCGACGATGATCTTCATCATCATGCGCTCGGCGCTGCCCGAGAGTGTGGCCTTCATGGGGCGGAAGGCGGTGCGGAAGATCAGCACATCGCCATGGCTGGCGCGCGCCTGCTCCTCTGTCAGGCCGACGGTTCCGATTTCCGGCGTCGAGAACACCGCCGTCGGAATCAGGCTGTGGTCAACCGTGGCGGCGCGCCCGCCAAAGACCGTGTCAGCGAAGGCGTGGCCTTCGCGGATGGCGACCGGCGTGAGATTGACGCGGTTGGTCACGTCGCCCACGGCGTAGATTGAGGGAACGCTGGTGCAGGAATAGTCATCCACCTGCACGGCGCCCAGCGCATCCAGCCTGACGCCCGCCTCCTCAAGTCCCAGCCCACGGGTATTGGGCAGACGGCCGATGGCCAGCAGCACGGCGTCAACCTGCACCGTTGCGCCATCGCTCAACGCCACGTCCAGCCCCTGGGCCGTGCGGTCGATGCGCGCCAGCTGGTTGCCGAGGCGCAGGTCCATCTGCTGGCCAAGGGCGGCGGCAAGACCATCCTGCAGGTCATGATCGAAGCCGCGCAGCAGCCGGTCGCCGCGATGAACCAGCGTTACCTCGCTGCCCAGACCAGCGAAAATACCGGCGAACTCCACCGCGATGTAGCCAGCGCCGACGACCATGATGCGGCGCGGCTGATGCGGCAGGTGCAGGGCTTCGTTGGAGGTGATGGCGTGCTCGATGCCCGGCACGCCAGGCAGCTGGGTCGGCCAGGCGCCGGTGGCGACGAGGATGCGCTCCGCCGTGACAACGCGGCCATCGGGCAGCAGGCGCACGGCGTTGGGGCCGGCGACCACGGCGCGGGCTTCGACAATCTCGACGCCGGAATTGACCAGATTGTTGCGATACAGACCTTCGAGGCGGGTGATCTCCGCATCCTTGCGGGCGATCAGGCTGGCCCAGTCGAAGGCGGGCGCCTGGGGCAGCGTCCAGCCGAAGCCGGCCGCATCGCTGAATTCGTGCGCGAAACGGCTGGCGTAGACCAGCAGCTTCTTGGGCACGCAGCCGCGAATGACGCAGGTGCCGCCCATGCGGAATTCTTCTGCAACCATGACGCGGGCGCCGTGGGTCGCCGCGATGCGCGCCGCGCGCACGCCGCCGGAACCACCGCCGATGACAAACAGGTCCACGTCATACGCGCTCATCTGGCAAGCTCCTGTGGCGGCGCTCCCGGAACTGGCGCCGCCTTGTCAAAACAGTCCTCAACTGGCGGAATTGTCGCCCGCTGCGGAAGGTGGCGCCGTGTCGTGTCGCACGGCTTCGAATGATTTGCAGAACCAGATAGCCGCCGCGCCGAGAATGGCCAGCCACCAGCCCTGCCAGGCGCCGTGCCCGACCTCGGCGATGATGATGACGACGGAGATCGCCGCCAGCGCCGGGGGCAACTCCTCCCGCCGGCGCAGCGTCAGCAGCGCCTTGCCGAGCCAGGCCAGCGCCACCGCCGCGAGCAGCGCGCCAGGCGCGCCCAGCTCGGACCAGACCTGCAGGAACATGTCATGGGGATGGCCGACGGCCAGCAGGGTGCGATGCTCGCCAGGAACCAGCAGCGCCACGGGCGCATCGCCCATCTTCGGGCTGACGCCGAAACCGGCGCCGGTGAATGGCCGCAGTTGCACCACCTCACCAAAGCTTTGCCAGATCTCGACGCGATCGCGGGCGTGCAGGGATTGCAGGCGGTCCAGCGCCCAGCCCGGCACGGCGCGATGGGCCAGATCGCCCTTCACCGGCGCCAACGCCAGGGCGGCGAACAGGCCAGCCATCACCAGCCCCCAGGCGAAACGCGGCGCCAGGCGGGCCAGGCCGAAAGTCAGCGCGCCGCAGATCAGCGCCAGCATGGCGGCGCCCGAGACGGACTTGAACACCGCCGCAGCCATCAGCAGGGCGAGCGCGCCCATGACCAGCCCGCGACGCGGCATGCCTTCCGACAGGCTCCAGAGCGGCCAGTACAGCACGACGAAGCAGATTACCGGCTTGTTGAGCACGAACAGCGCCGGGCGCATGCCGGCGGCGTGACGCCAGGCCATGCCGGTGAGCAGCTCGACCAGCACCTCGGCGCAGGCCAGGGCAAACAGGATGGCGAACAAGGGGAAAACAGCGCGCCGCGGCAGCCGGCCGAGACTGAGGCCGAGAATGACGGCGGCGACAAGCGGCGCGAACGCTTCGCCCATGGCGAACAGCCCGAGACGGGGAAACGGATGCCAGAGCAGCGACAATGCGGCAAGCGCCGCCAACAGCGGCAGGAAAGCGCCGGGCAGCGACCGGGCGTGCGCCCAGGCGTCGCGCGCCAGCCCACGTCCACGCCCGGCGACCACAGCGCCGGCCAGGGCCAGCAACGCGGCGACGCCAATAAGCGCCGCCGACGAGCGCACGGCGAAGGCCAGCGCCAGCGGCATGGCCGCCAGCACAACCCACGCGGCCTGCTCCAGACGCGCGCCAGCGGGATGGCCCGGCTCAGGCGCGCGCTTCCAGGCGTTGACTGTCGACATGTCTGGCGTCCCCGCCCGTTGCTGCGCCATTGCGTGGATAGCCGGAATAGCTCCGGCCACCGCGTCAAGAAAACCTGATGGCGCGCGCGCGGCAAGGGCTGACGCGCGCCGCCGTCCGGGCCACGAGAGCACGATGCGGACAGGTGGATGCCGCCCGCCCGCGAAAAATCATGCGCAACCGGAGAACTGGAGCGGGGCTGCGGTTCTGTCCAACCGCATCCCGCTTCATGCTCCAGCCGCCCGCGCGCCGGTCAAAGGCCGCGCGCCTGTCAGACGTCAGAACGTCTTGCCGCGCTGGCGCAGTTCGTTGCGGATGCGCTCGACCACCACGCCGGACAGGGACTGGGTCCAGTCCTGCATGCGCGCCATCATTTCCTGCATGACGGCTGGCTGGCTCTGCACATATTTCACGCCGGCCGGCGAGGTGAAGAAAGCGGCGACCTGCTTGAGGTCGGCTTCCGGAAGCTGCTCGGCGAAAATTTTCGCCGCGACATTGATCATGTCATTGGTTTTGGCGTTAATCTCCGGCGTGATCTTGACGATGATCTCCTCGACATCCGTTTTGATTTCGGGCCGGGTCACCAGCTGTTCACGCACCTGGGCGAACAGGCCGGGAACCACCGCCTCAAATGAACGGTCGAGGCCGGAAGCCTTCACGACTTCACGGGCCACGGACATTTGGGCCTCGGTCGGCTCCTTGCTCTGGGCGAAGGCGGCGCCGGCGGCCAGTGGGGCCGTAACCGCGATCAGGCCAATGGCGGCAAGGCGGGCAAATCGGTTCATCAGTCTCTCCAGCTCACCAGATTCCAGAGCAACGCTGCTCTACCCTGTTGTTTGACGCTTTTATTCCACGCTCCCGCGCGGTTCTGTTTTACGCTCCCGCGCGGCTTTCATTCGCACCTGTCACTTCACCCCGGCGCGTCTGGGCGGGGGCGCAGGCAAGGCGGCCCGCCTTACGGGAAATCACATCGCCGGGCCTCACCCGTCCCGGACGCCCAAACCTCATACGATCATTTGCGGCCACCGGCCACCAGCCGTTCAGGGCCGGCGACGGCGCGGGTCATATACGACGCCGCCGCGTCGTATTTTCGCGCGGCGGCCTGCAACGCCGCATCCGCCGACGGCGCGAAACCACAGCGCCGCCAGAACGCCTCCGCGCCGTTCACCGCCACAAGGCCAAGGCGTTCGAACCCGGCCTGCGCCGCAACCTCCGCCGCGCGGACCACCGCCGCCTGCGCCGCGCCGGTTCCGCGCGCGGCTGGCAGCAGGGCCAGGTCATGCAGATAGTGCAGCGCCGGAAACGGCGGCAACGCCCCCAGCAGGCTGTTGAGCGCCGGCGGCGCGCCGGCAGTCCAGGGATGGGAAACCAGATAGCCGCCGAGAACCGGCCCAGGGGGCCTGTCAGGAGCGTGGTCAGAACCCTCGCCCGCTTCGCCAGACATCTCCAGCACCAGGCAGCCTTGCGGATACAGGCCGAGACGCTCGGCGAACACGGCGGCGTCCTCGGGATAATCCGGATGAATGACGGCGGCCAGTTGCAACACCTTCGCCAGATCCCCGGCGGCCATCGCCCGCCAGGTCCAGTCGCCGGAAGCCGCCGCCGCCATGCTCACACCCGTCCCAGTTCGATCAACCCGCCAGGCGCGGCCAGCACCACGCCGGAAGCCAGACCGATGAACAGGCCGTGCTCCACCACGCCGGGGATGGCGACGAGCGCATCGGCCAGCGCCTCCGGTTGCGGCAGGGCGCCAAAATGGCAGTCAATGATGTAGTGGCCGCCATCGGTGACGAAGGTCTTGCCGTCGCGCTGGCGCAGAACGAGCTCCCCCGCGCAGCCGCAACGGGCGGCCGCGGCGGCGATCTGCCGGCGCGTCACCTCCAGGCCAAAAGCATTGACCTCGACCGGCAGCGGGAACTTGCCAAGCACGGCGACTTTCTTGCTGTCGTCGGCAATGACGATCATCCGCTTGCTGGCTGAAGCCACAATTTTCTCGCGCAGCAGGGCGCCGCCGCCGCCCTTCACCAGGCGGAGCTGTTCGTCCAGTTCGTCGGCGCCGTCGACCACCAGATCAAGCTCCGGCGTCTGATCCAGGGTGGACATGGGAATGCCCTCGCCCTCGGCCTGGGCCTGGGTGGCTTCCGACGTCGCCACGCAGATAACCTTCAGGCCGCCGCGCACCCGGTCGCCCAGCAATTCAACGAAATGCTTCGCCGTGGAGCCGGTGCCCAGCCCCAGACGCATGCCGTCGGTCACTGCCTCAAGGGCGCGCGCCGACGCCTGGCGCTTCAGATCTTCTGAACTCATCCTGTCCTGTCCCGGTCGCGCCGCCGTCTGGGGCGGGTCGCCTGGCGCAAGATCCGGTCCCGCCGGACCGGCATTCTGCCCCAGGCCTGAAACAATGCGTTTGCGTGGCTGTCGCCCGCTGCTCCCCGACATGGCGTAACGCCGCGTCTGTCGCGCCATGTCGCCGGAGACGCTTTATCTGGCCTGCGGCGTGCAGACCACCTTCTCGTTGAAGACGTAGCAGATGCTCATCTCGCCCGTGCGATCGTTGATGCGGAACACGCCGCCTTCCCGCTCGTGGCGCGAGGTGACCAGCCGGTAGTCCCCCGGCGTCTGCGCGCCGCCGCCTTCGCCCGGTCCATAACACAGGGTGACGCCGACAGAACCCTCTTTCAGGCCATACTGGCAGGCGCCCATCTCACCCGTGACGCGCTCGACCCGGTAGATGCGGTTGAGATCGACCTGTGGCGCGGGAGCGAAATCAAAGTTGCCGGCGCGCGCCGCCGTCGCGCCCAGCGCGCTTGCTGCCAGCGCGCCTGCGAACACCGCCCGCCGCAAACCGGCGGACGCGGCGCGTTTCTTCTGCGACATGAATCCAATCCCCTGACAAGAAGCGACGAATCGACCGCTAGCGAACAACAACGGCGTTAATGTATCAGAGTCGCTGACGGCCATATCATGACCGCCGCAATTTCCGCCCCCTGGCCCGTTTGCATAAATCTTCTGAAATCAGCGCGTTGCCGCATCCGCCGCCCCTCATGTCCGACGCGGCGGCCCATATTCCACAGGAGCAGACATGACCACCCCGCCAACCCTGGTGCTGGATCTGGACGGAACCCTGGTGGACACCGCGCCGGATCTGCTGGCGACGCTGAACGCCGTGCTGGCGGGCGAGCGCCTGCCGCCGGTGACCCTGGACCAGGTGCGGGCGATGACCGGCGCCGGCGCCCGGGCCCTGCTGGAGCGCGGCATGGCGGCGGCCGGCGCGACCGCCGCGCCGGAGCGGATGGACGCGCTGTTCGCCAGCTTCATCGACCATTACGCCGCGCATATCGCGGACCACTCGCAACCGTTCCCCGGCGCGCTGGAATCGTTGCAACGCTTTTCCGACGCCGGCTGGCGGCTGGCCATCTGCACCAACAAGCTGGAGGGGCTGGCGCGCCTGCTGCTCGACGCCCTGGAGCTGACGCCGCGCTTCGCCGCCATCTGCGGCGGCGACACCTTCGCCTTCCGCAAGCCGCACCCCGGCCACATCACCGAAACGGTGCTGCTGGCTGGCGGCGATCCGGCGCGGGCGGTCATGGTGGGCGACAGCGCCGCCGACATCAACGCCGCCAGGGCCGGCGGCGTGCCCGTTGTCGGCATGACATTCGGCTACACCGACATTCCGGTGGCCGAACTGAATCCGGACGTGGTGCTCGACCATTTCGACGGCCTGTATGACGCCGCCGCCTCGCTGTTGCCAGCGCGCCTCCAGGCCGCCGGAGGGTAACGGGCCATGTCGGCGCGAGGCGCGGCCGCACCGCCGCGACGCGCCAGCCCCCCTGAAAAGGCGCCCTGCAAGGCGGAGCCGCCGGCGCCCTGTCGTCCGCATGCGCCGCCCCTCTCGACACGGCGTCCCCGGCGTGCTGTTTCTGGGAAAAGCCAGTTTCAGAACAAAGCACAAGGGAGACACGCCATGGACGCCGCCACCGCGCCTGAGGTTCAGGAAGTTCTGTACGACGTCGACAGCCACGTCGCGACCATCACCCTCAACGCGCCGGAGCGGATGAACACCATCTCCGGCCCCATGCTGGACGAGCTGACCCAGCTGCTGGTGCGCGCCAACGAGGACCCCGAGGTGCGCTGCGTCATCCTCACCGGCAAGGGCCGCGCCTTCTGCGCCGGCCTCGACCTGCGCCCCAAGGGCGAGGCCGGAGCCAAGCTGATGAGCTCAGCCTCCTCCCCCACCAACCTGAACCTGCGCAACACGCCGCCCACCGTGATGCACGCCATGGACAAGCCGATCATCTGCGCCATCAATGGCGGCGCCGCCGGCTATGGCATGGACACGGCGCTGGGCTGCGACATCCGCATCATGGCGAAATCAGCCAAGCTGGCGGCGGCCTTCACCCGGCGCGGCGTGGTGCCGGAATCGGGCGGCACGTGGTTTTTGCCGCGCATGATCGGCTGGTCGAAGGCGGCGGAGCTGATCTTCACCGGCCGCACGCTTTCGGCTGAAGAATCTGTCGAATGGGGCCTCGCCTCCTATGTGGTGGCGGACGACCAGTTGATGGCGAAGGCCCGCGAACTGGCGCTGGATATCGCCAGCAACGCCCCTCTCGCCGTGCAGGCTTCCAAGCGCATGATGCGCATGGGCCTTTCCGAGCAGTTCAATGACCACGTGCACCACGTGTTCCTGCAACTGCTGCCGCTGTTCAAATCGGAAGACGCGGCGGAAGGCATGACGGCGTTCATGGAAAAACGCCCGGCGGTGTTCAAGGGACGCTGACGCCTGGAGACGCCTTGGGCGCCAGCAGCGCGCCGGCCATGGCTCCACCAAACAGGACCCGAAAGCCGGCCGCCATTGACTGCCGGCTCCGCTCCAGGTCAACCACGCATCAAACAGGTATAACGCCACAACCCGGCTGATGGCTCCAGCATCGGAAGCCTTCAGCCGCTCGCGGCGTGCAACAACACAATAATACAGCACGGCGGCGGCTCGCGTCAGACAACCGCCGGCCCGGGAGGAAACCGATGAAACACCTGCTGAAAGCCGGCGTCGCCGCGCTTGCGCTGATCACCTGCGTCGCGGCGGCCCAGGCTGAAACCATCCGCATCGGCGTGCTCACCGACATTGCTGGCCCCCTCTCCGACGCCCAGGGGCCAGGCTCGGTGGAAGCTGCGCGCATGGCGGTAGAAGACTTTGGCGGCAAGCTGCTGAGCGAGAAGGTCGAAGTGATCGGCGCCGATCACCAGAACAAGGCCGACATCGGCGCCGCCATCGCCCGCGACTGGTACGACACCCGCAACGTGCGGATGATCATGGACCTTGGCAGCTCCGCCGTGGCCATCGCCGTGCAGAACATCGCCAAAGATAAGAATCGCCTCTCCGTCGCCACCGGCGCCGCCAGCAGCGAGCTCACCAACAAGCATTGCAACGCAAACGCCATCCAGTGGGGCTATGACACCTACCAGTTCGCCAAGGGCATCACCGGCCCGGTGGTGAAGTCCGGCGGCGACAAATGGTTCTTCATCTCGGCGGACTACGCCTTCGGCCACGCCCTGGAGAACGACACCCGCAAGAACGTGGAGGCCATGGGCGGCAAGGTGCTGGGCTCCGTGCGCCACCCGATCAACAACCTCGATTTCTCCTCCTTCCTGATGCAGGCCAAGAACTCCGGCGCCAATGTCATCGCCATCGCCAGCGCCATCGCCGACCAGCAGAACGCGCTGAAGCAGGGCCAGGAGTTCGGCATTTTCGACGACAAGACCAAGGCGGCGGCCATGGCGCTGCTGCTCTCCGACGTGCATTCGGTGGGCCTGAAGGCGTCGCAGAACACCACGGTGTCGTCAATTTTCTATTGGGACGCGGATGATGAGAGCCGCGCCTTCTCCGAGCGTTACGCCAAAAAGATGGGCCGCCCGCCGTCCGAGACGCAGGCCATGAACTACAGCGGCACGCTGGCCTGGCTGCGCGCGGCGGAAGCGGCGAAATCCGTGGAAACCGACAAGGTGCTGGCGCAACTGCGCAGCGGCCCGATCAAGGCGCCCTTCATCAAGAACGGCGAACTGCGCGCCGACGGCAAGCTGGTCCGCGATATCTGGCTGATGAAGGTGAAAGCCCCTGAAGCCTCGAAGAAGCCGTGGGATTATCTGGAGATCACCGGCACGATCGCTGGCAAGGACGCGTTCCGGCCGGTTTCGGAGTCCGAGTGCAAGTTGTTGAAGGGCTGAAGCGCTGACATTGCCCAGACCAGACGCCCGGCTTGCCGCCGGGCGTCTGCGTTGCATGCATGCTTCCCAGCTCTCATCATAATTTCCTCTGGCCTTTTAAACATGAAAGCCGCAAGAACACCTGGGCGCCCAGTAATTCAGCAAACACATCTTCATACGAAAGTATGATATTTGCGCAAATACATCTCCACGCATCCACATTGCGACCACCTGTCATATCCGCCATGATCTCCCCGGAACCAGAACAACCGGTCCGGAGGAAACATGACAACCATCCGCAAGGCGCTTGCCTCTGCCCTGTTCGGCGCGACAGCCCTCAGCGCGACGTTTGCCGCGCCAGCGGCGGCGCAGACCGCTGACCGGCCGGTGAAGATCGGCATGATGGGCGATCTGGCGTCGGTGTATTCAGACATCGGCGGCAAGGGCGGCATCGAGGCCATCAAGATGGCTATCGAGGATTTCGGCGGCGAAGTGCTCGGCAAGAAGATCGAGTTTGTCGCGGCCGACAGCCTCAACAAGCCGGACCAGGCCTCGGCCATTGCCCGCCAGTGGTATGACAATGACGGCGTCGACGTCATTCTCGACCTGCCGACCTCGGCCACCGCGCTGGCCACGATGCAGATCGCCAATGATCGCAAGAAAGTCGTGATGGTGACGGGCGCCGGCAGTTCCGACATCACCGGCAAGCATTGCTCGCCCTATACCGCCCACTGGACCTGGGACACCTACGCCAACGGCAAGACCGTGGGCCAGGCGATCGTGAAGGAAGGCGGCGACACCTGGTTCTTCATCACCGCGGACTATGTGTTCGGCCACTCGCTGGAGCGCGACACCAGCGAGTTCGTCAAGGCGGCCGGCGGCAAGGTGCTGGGCAGCGCCAGGCACCCGCTCAACAATCAGGACTTCTCCTCCTTCCTGCTGCAGGCCCAGAACTCGAAGGCGAAGATCGTCGGCCTGGCCAATGGCGGCGGCGACACCATCAACTCCATCAAGCAGGCGGCGGAATTCGGCCTTGGGCAGAGCGGCCAGAAACTGGCCGGCCTGGTCATGTTCATCTCCGACATTCACAGCCTGGGCCTGAAGACGGCGCAGGGCCTGGTGATCACCGAGGCCTGGTACTGGGACAAGGACGAGAAAACCCGGGAGTTCGGCAACCGCTTCTTCAAGCGCACTGGCCGCATGCCGACCATGAACCAGGCGGCGAACTGGAGCGCCGCCACCCATTACCTCAAGGCGGTGAAGGCCGTGGGCTCCACTGACGCTGACAAGGTGATGGCGAAAATGCGCGAAACCCCGGTGAAGGACATGTTCACCGATCATGGCGTGCTGCGCCAGGACGGCCGCATGGTGCATTCCATGCTGCTGCTGGAGGTGAAGAAGCCGGAAGATTCGAAGAAGCCCTGGGACTACTACAAGATCATCGCCGAAGTGCCCGGCGATCAGGCTTTCCGCTCCATCAAGGACGGCGGCTGCCCGCTGGTGAAGCAGTAAGGTCAGAACGTCTCCCGGCGGAGCGGTCGCCGCTTCGCCGGGAACTCCAGCGCCAGCGCCTGACGCAGGCGCGTGACACAGTTTCCCGGCCACCCGGAAGCATTTCGCGCCAGAAGCATCGCATGCCGGCAACACGCCGCAGCCACGCGACATCCGCCGCGCCCGGGCGCAGCCGGTCAAACCTGTTCAGTCAAATTGTGAGGAAAATGGTGGGCGGTACTGGGATTGAACCAGTGACCCCACGCGTGTGAAGCGTGTGCTCTCCCGCTGAGCTAACCGCCCTAACCGGTTGCGACGCATGACGTCGCCGGGAATGCGCCACTCATAGGCGCCGCCGCGGACGCCGTCAAGCGGCCTGCGCGCCGTCATGCACAGTTTCCCCTGGAGGCTGTTTCAGCCTCCCGCCGTGGCTCGCGGCAACTGTTGCCCATGCATCACACACACCCTGGCAATTGCCCCTTCGGCCGCCGCCCGCATTGCCTGTTAACCCCGCCTTGAGCATTTTGTCGCAAACAAGGGAACATTGCGCCAGTTCGGCGTATTTCCCGATATGAACGTCACACTTCACCCCTGGTTTCCCGGACGAGGCAATGATGCGTCGCTTGACTTTCGGTATGGTCGGTCTGTTGGCTGGACTGGCGTCGTTCGCGCCGTCTGCATTTGCCTATCCCGAGATCGACCCGCTCACTCGCCAGCCGCTTGTCTATGATGCCCCCAACTTCAGGGCGAAAGCGACGAATATCCCGCGCACCGTCGTGGAATATTCTGGCAAATACGCGCCTGGCACCGTCGTCATTTCAACCTCCGAACGGCGGCTGTATTTCGTGCTGCCGGACGGCAAGGCCATCCGCTATGGCATCGGCGTTGGTCGCGAGGGCTTCTCATGGGCCGGCAGCGAGCGCGTCACCATGAAGCGCGAATGGCCGACCTGGACCCCCCCCGCCTCCATGCTGAAGCGCCGCCCCGACCTGCCGCGCTTCATGCCTGGCGGTGAGGACAACCCGATGGGCGCGCGCGCGCTGTATCTCGGCAATACCCTCTATCGCATCCACGGCTCCAACGAGCCGGAAACGATTGGCCAGGCGGTGTCGTCAGGCTGCATCCGGATGATGAATGAGGATGTGATCGACCTCTACGCCCGCGTCCCCGTCGGCACGCGCGTGGTGGTTGTGCGCTAAGCCGCCGCCCCTGATACAGGGAATCCAAAAGGGCCGGAATTTCCGGCCCTTTTTCATGACCAATCCGCTTCATGGCCAATCCGCAACGCCCTTCGCTGACACGGCCAGCCTGGCAAACGGCTGGATCCTGCCTCAACGAAAAGGCCGGGTTGCCGGGAAACGGATTGTTCCGTGTTTGAGGCGCGCCAATGAGGAAAGCGGGCGCCGCCGCTCCCGGGTCCGCTAGCGACTCATGCCCTTGTGAGCGAGCTCAGCCAGATACTCCGCCCACATGGCCTCCTGTGCGGTGACCATGCGGCGCAGCAGGCGCCAGCCATACAGGCCGGTGTCGTGACCATCGTCGAAAACAATGCGCACGGCGTAATTGCCGATCGGCTCCAGCGCGGATATCAGCACGTCCCGCTTGCCGCCAACGGTTTTCCGGTCAGCGGCGCCATGGCCCCTCACCTCCGCCGACGGGCTCCAGACCCGCAGAAACTCGGCGGACAGCTCGCCCCTCACGCCATCGGTGAAGGTAATGACCAGGCCATCCTTGCCTGAGCGCAACCGGAGTTCTTCCGGCCAGGCCCCATCATCCCCAGCGTCTTGCCCGCTCATGCTGTCCTCTCCAGAAGGTCCTGGAGCGAGGCCCGCCGCGCCCGAAAGGCCTGCCCACGCGTCAGACGCATTCAACCAGGATCGATTCAGCCAGAATCATGGAGCCGCGCTCTGGCAACCTCATGCCCGTAGCACCAAACCCGTGGGTCTGACACGTCTGCTTTTGCACATGCGCTATTACGCATCGGTTTCTGGCCAGACCTGAACGGCGCGCGTCCGGCCCTGCAAGGGCATGCGTCACGCTGATGAGGCCTTTTGCGGGTTGCGCATCATCAGCCCCCTTCCGACCGGCGTCCAGGCGATGCTCCCGCCGCAGCGCGCGGCCAGTAGCCCGCCCCTGCAACGACTTCGGCGCAATGCCCGCAAAAGCAAAACGCCAGCCCCAAAAGGCTGGCGTTCGTCCTGCGAACATGACCGTTCTCACGCGGCCGCCGGACGCCGGCGCTTTTCCGGTCAAGTCCTGCTGGCAAAACCCTGTTGGCGTAAGGCGCCCTGCCCCTCCTGGGCGATACGGCCCCTTCCGAAAAGAGGAGCCGACTTTTGCCGGAAGGCCTCAGCCGCGCGCGCGGGCGCGGATCATGAAATTATCGAAGGTATATTCAGCGACCTGCCACCACAGATATGAATCGTTGCGGAAGGTGCGGACAGCCTCATAGACCTTCTTGAACTCCGGATTCTTGGCCGAGATCTCATCATACAGCTGATTTGAGACCTTGTAGCAGGCCTCCATGACGTCCTGGGGGAACGCCCGCAGCTGGGCGCCGCCAGCGACCAGGCGCTTGATGGCGCCCGGATTCTTGGTGTCGTAATTCGCCTGCATCTGCTGGTTGGCCATCAGCGCTGCGGTGCGCACCACAGCCTGATAGGTCTTCGGCAGTTCATTGAACTTGGCCTGGTTGATGAAGAAGTTCAGGGCGGCGCAGCCTTCCCACCAGCCGGGATAATAATAATATTTGGCGACGCGCGCGAAGCCGAGCTTCTCGTCATCATACGGCCCGACCCATTCGGCGGCGTCGATGGTGCCCTTTTCCAGCGCCGGATAGATGTCGCCGCCGGCGATCTGCTGCGGTACGCCGCCCAGACGCTGCAGAATCTGGCCGGCAATGCCGGCGATCCGCATCTTGAGCCCGTTCAGATCCTGAACCGAATTGATTTCCTTGCGGAACCAGCCGCCCATCTGGGTGCCGGTGTTACCGCCGGGCAGCATGGTCACGTTATACTTCTTGTAGAACTCATTCATCAGGTCGAGACCGCCGCCGGTGAGAAACCAGGCATTGATCATGCGCGCATTGAGGCCAAACGGGATCGCCGAACCAAAGGCAAAAGTCGGATCCTTGCCGACGTAATAATACGAAGCCGTGTGACACATCTCCACGGTATTGGCCTGGACAGCGTCCAGCGCCTGCAGACCTGGAACGATTTCATTCGACGCGAAGACCTGGATCTGGAACTTGCCGTCGGTCATATCCGAAACGGCTTTCGAGAAGTCTTCCGCCGCCCCGAAAATGGTATCCAGCGATTTTGGAAAACTTGACGTGCAGCGCCAGCGTACTTCAGGCGCAGACTGGGCTATAGCCGGAGAAGCAACCGCAGCGCCCACAACGCCTGTGCTGGCAGCCTGCAAAAACTGACGACGCTTCATCGCGTTTTCCTCCTGCGGTTCCGGAACCGAACCATTTATTACGTGCAAGAGAAAACCAGCGCGGCAAGCATCGCGCAACAGAAATTACCAGCCATGGCATCATACATTGGTTGAGACGCCACAGGATTGACGTGGACGTCAGAAGCAGAACGCCTGGGTAATGACGCCTGAGCCAGATGACGCCTGGCCAGATCGAGAGACGCCCCCGCTCCACTCCGGTGAAGCGCCGGCTGGGGCAGCGCGCCCCGTCAACGGCCAGTGGCGGGCGGCCAGACCACATGACGCGCAACCGACAACAACTGCGCATTTCTCTCAGGGAATACGACCGCCGTCCGGCGCTGTTCCTGGGCAAGGCCCGTCTGAGCCGGCCCCGGCGCGGACGCCTCACGCCCGGTTTCACCGATCAGAACGCCGTATCCGCCGACAACCGTCAGCAGAACCGCGCCGACCACCGGCGAGCGCACTCGCCGCGCCTTCTGAAAGGCGCCGCCGACCCCGCCCATCGCCGCAGCGGCGGGCGCGGAGCGGATCGAAAACGGAATATCGTGGCGGCCTGCCATGCGCGCCTCCTCTTCCATGCGCATCCGGAGCTGCCGCTCCGAAACCCAATTGATTCCCGCGGCCCGCGCACCCGGCGCGCGCACGCTCCAGCCTGTAAATGCTATGAAACCCCACCCCGGCAGTAAAGCAGCAAATCTCACCGCAAACCGCGACATCTGCGCGCGGCAAATCATAATTATTCTGAAAACAAGTTTGTCACTTTTTATTCATTCAAGAAATATTCTGCGACAATACGTCGTAATACGAATGTATCATTCCGTAATGGACCGCCTCCACGCCCCGCCACCCCTCCCGGGAGCCGCCCGGGCGCAAGCCCCCCCCCGGGAGCGGCGAACCTTCAGCGGGCCAGGACCTTTGAGGAGCCCATGCCCCTTCAGGGAGCAGAACGCCGCCCTCCATTCTGATGATTGTTGCCCTTGGGGGTGAGGAGACCGCCCGGGCAATGCGCGGCCTCACGGACGCGCGGAGCCAGCGCTTGCTGACCAGAGGGCAACGCCCGGATCGCACGCAATGCGCAACGCGCTCCCAAGACGCGAAGCGGGACCCCAACGCGCGACGCCCTCTCACCTCTCCCTTCCGCCCCCTCTTGCCGGGGGGAGCGGGTTGGCGGCGCGATCAGTCGATCACGATGCGCGGCGCCTGTCGGGCCGCGGCGCCAGCGACCAGGCGGGCGGCGATGGCTTCGGCGATGGTGCGGTAGGCTGCAGCGTGCGGCCCTTCCGGCTCCGAGATCACCACCGGCCGGCCAGCGTCCGAGGTCTCGCGAATCGTCATGTGCAAGGGGATTTCGCCAAGGAACGGCGCGCCAATGCGCTCCGCTTCATGGCGGGCGCCGCCATGGCCAAAAATATCCGAGCGGGTCCCGCAGGCCGGGCAAATGAAGGTGGACATATTTTCCACCACGCCCAGCACCGGCACGTCGACCTTGTCGAACATGGCAACACCGCGCCGGGCGTCGATCAGCGCCAGGTCCTGCGGCGTGGAGACGATGACCGCGCCCGCCAGCGGCACGTTCTGCGCCATGGTGAGCTGGGCGTCGCCCGTGCCAGGCGGCATGTCCACCACCAGCACGTCCAGATCGCCCCAGACCACCTCGCGCAACAATTGCTGCAGGGCCGACATCACCATGGGGCCGCGCCAGATGATGGCCGCCTCCGGATCGACCAGAAAACCGATGGACATCACCTTCACGCCCCACCGCACCGGCGGCTTCAGCATGCGGTTCTCAAGCATCTCCGGCTTTTCCGAAATGCCAAACAGGCGCGGCGCCGAGGGGCCGTAAATGTCCGCGTCGAGCAGGCCGACGCTGAGACCGAGCCCCGAAAGGGCCAGGGCCAGATTGCAGGCGGTTGTGGACTTGCCAACGCCGCCCTTGCCGCTGGCGACCGCCACGATGTGGCGCACGCCCGGCACGGCGGCGCGATTGCGCCCGGCGGCGGCCCGCGAGGCGCCAGCGCCATGTCCTGCGCCAGGAGCGGCGCGATGGCCTGCGCCATGACCACCAGCCCCCCGACCTGCGCCCGGAGCGGCGCGCCCGCCAGCCCCCGGCGCCGTCTCGGCGGTCAGCGCGACAAGCGCGCCAGCAACCCCCGGCAGCGCGGCGATGGCCTGCTCGGCCGCGCGACATAACGGCTCCATGGCGGCGGCCCGCGCCGCCTCCGTGCGGATCGCCACATAAACGCGGTCGCCATTAATGGCGACATCCGACATGAGGCCCGTTTCCGGCAGCGGCGTCACGCCGTCCGGTCCGGGCACGCGGGCGAGCGCCGCCAGCACCTGGTCCCTGGTGATCATGGCGTTGATATGGGGCGCCCTCCCGCGAGCGGTCAATGCGTCCGTGGCGCGCGCCTGTGGCCCAGCCGGGCCCCCAGCGGCGGTATCCACTTTGCCTGAAGATGCTCTATGAAGGATCCGGGGCGGTTTCCGTTCAAACCTGAATCGGCGAAACGCATTTTCATCCCGGCCGGATGGATTTTTCCCGCCCGGCGCGGCGTTTTGGGCGAACGCGCCATGGCATCTTGCCCGAACGCAGCTTGGTCCTTGCACGAACGCGCGTTCGCAACAGGGTCGTGGCCCCTTCAGGCTGATGAAACGGTATGAATAACGCGGTAGAGCGGGAGCCCGGCCGGTGTGGGCAAATTCCGCTCCGGCAGGCGCAAGAGGAGTGCGGCATGGCGAAGACGGCGTTTCTGGGTCTGGGCGTGATGGGCTTTCCCATGGCCGGACATCTGCGGGCCAACGGACACGAGGTCACGGTCTACAACCGCACCGCGGCCAAAGCAGAGGCCTGGGCGGCGCGCCATGGCGGGCGCGTTGCTGCGACGCCGCGCGAGGCGGCCGCTGGCTGCGACCTGGTTTTCGCCTGCGTCGGCAATGATGATGATCTGCGGCAGGTGACGACCGGGCCGGATGGCGCCTTTCATGGCATGGCCCCCGGCGCGATCTTTGTGGACCACACCACCGCCTCCGCCGATGTGGCGCGGGAACTTGCGGCGGAGGCCGCCGGGCGCGGCCTCGGCTTCATCGACGCGCCGGTTTCCGGCGGCCAGGCCGGGGCGGAAAACGGCGCCCTCACCGTCATGTGCGGCGGCGACGCCGGGCAGTACGCGAAGGCGGAGCCTGTCATCGCCAGTTTCGCCCGGGCCTGCCGGCTGATGGGGCCGGCTGGCGCCGGGCAACTGACCAAGATGGTCAACCAGATCTGCATCGCCGGCCTGGTGCAGGCCCTGGCCGAGGGCGTCAGCTTCGCCCAGCGCGCCGGGCTTGATGTTGAGGCCGTGGTGGACGTGATTTCGAAGGGCGCGGCGCAGTCCTGGCAGATGGAGAACCGCCACAAGACCATGAACGCCGGCCAGTTCGAGTTTGGCTTCGCGGTTGACTGGATGCGCAAGGATCTGTCGATCTGCCTCGCCGAGGCCCGCCGCAACGGCGCCAGCCTGCCGGTGACGGCGCTGGTGGACCAGTTCTACGGCGAAGTGCAGGCGCTCGGCGGCGCGCGCTGGGACACCTCAAGCCTGATCGCCCGCCTGCCGAAAGCCGGCAAGGCCTGAGCAACCTGCCCTGTCCCGCGATCCCGGCGCGCGGAAAACGCCCTCCGGCATTTGCGGGCTTGCGGGCTTGCGGGCTTGCGGGCTTGCGGGCGGGTCAGGCCACGCTCACACCTCGATGACCAGCCCATCGCGCGCCAGCATGTAGCCGCGCGCGTGCGCGTGGGCGGCTGCTTCATCCGTCAGCATGCCCGGCCCCATGTGGGTCAGCATGATGCGCCGCGCCCGCAGGACGTCGCGCTTCGCCTCGATGACCTCCAGATCCAGATGTGACGGCACGACGCCATAGCGTCCCTTGCCGCGCCCCATGCATTCGAGAATCAGCAGGTCGGCGCCGTCTGCAAGGTCAACCAGCGCATCGGTCCATGTGGTGTCGCCGGAGAAGGCGAGCAGGCGTTCGCCATGGCGCACGCGCAGCCCGGTGGCCGGCGCGCCGGAGGGGTGGATCACCTCAATGCTTTCCACGGTAAAACCGGCGATCTCCACCGGCGTCCGCAACGGCAACTCCGCCAGATGCATGGGAAACCGCCATGAGGTGTTCCATGTTCCCGCAAACATGGCCTCGCATAACGTCGGCAGGCGCGTCGCCATGCCTGGCGGCCCCATCAGCGTCAGCGGGCGCCGCCGGTGCGCCTCATACTGGCTGTCGAGCAGCAGGAACGGCAGGCCGCCATAGTGGTCGCCATGCAGATGCGAGACCACCACGGCGTCGACATCCGTCGACGCCAGCCCCAGCTTTTTCAGGGCTATCAGCGAGGATGCGCCAAAATCCAGCGCAAGCGTCCGGCCGCCCGCATGGACCAGGAAGCAGGTGTTGAACCTGCCTCCCGCCCCAAATGCGTCGCCACATCCGACGACCGTTACGCGCATGCTCAGGTCGCGCTGGCGCTGGGGCGGGCCGAGACATCCGCCCGCCAGCGATTGAAGTTCGGCAGATCGTCCGGCACGGCGATCTTTGCCACCTTGCCGAAATCAACCACGCAGATGGCGGTGATGTCAGCAATGGAAAACCCATCGCCAGCGATGAATGCGCGGTTCGCCAGCTCCTGGTCCAGCACGCGCATGAAATCCACGGCCTTCAGCTTGTTGGCCTCGCCCCACTCGGCGATCTGCGGCTGCTCCATGGCGGCCATCGCCGGGTTGACGTGACGGAAGGCGGCGAAGATCGGCTGGGCCAGGTAGAACTCCACGTGGCGGTTCCACATCTCAACCAGCGCCCGCTCCCGGGCGTCGCGGCCGAACAGGGCCGGCTCGGGATGCAACTCCTCAAGATACCGGCAGATCGCCACCGACTCGGCGATCACGGTTCCATCATCCAGCTCAAGCGCCGGCACGCGCTGCACGGCCGTCACCTTGCGGAATGCCTCTCCCTTGTGCTCCGCCGACGCCAGACTGATGGCGACGCGGGGGATGTCGATGTTCTTTTCGGCCATGAAAATGTGCACGCGGCGTGGGTTCGGCGTGCGCGGCGTTTCGTAAAGCTTCATCCCTGGCTCCCATACGTTGTTGGCGGCAGGGGAACATCACGCCTCCGGGAGGTCAACAGGTTCGGGAGACGCCCCCGCCTCTTACCCACACGCACGGGGCGAAGCGGGGCCGCCGCGCCAGCGCGCGATGCAGGCAAGCCGCTGCTCCAGCAAACGCCTCCCGCCAAATTGCGCGGCGCATGGATTGGCGCCGCCAGAGATGGGTGAAACGGATTCGCCCCTGGTGATCCGCGACATGCCAGGAAAACTCTTCAGCGAAAGGCGTCAAAGAAAAAGGGCATGCATCGCCGGGTGACGTTACACCACGGCGTGACATGCCCTGTAGTCAGGAGGGTCTCAAGATCGGGGTCAGGATCAGAATGATCGCTGCGATCCTATGCTTAACGTCGACAGCGCCGTGAGGTTCCCGGCTGCGACAAAATTCTGTCGTCGACATCCGGATTTTCCGTAGCGTCCTGATCTGGCGCGGGTCGCGTCCCGGCGCGCCCTGCCCGGCCCTTGCCCCCCAGGATACGCAGCTGCGGCTGCCCGGGGCCTTGCGGCAGTCGCAGATCGCGGCGACGCAAAAGAAAAGGCGCCGCGTGGGGGGAACGCGACGCCTTCAGGGGGGCTGTGTCAAATCTCTACGGAGGTCGTCGGGATTTGATGGCTTGACCATACGGCGCCCACTCCCTTGCGTACGTGCGCCAGCGCACATGACTTTAGGTAAGACGAGATCGATGACGCATGGGTGAAAAACATGCCATGCGATGGGAGCATATATCGTCGTTCGCGACTGTTTTGCGGAAGCTGCGTGCGTCCACCACAACGCGCCCTGAGCCTGCTGGCGCAGCCGCGGCCTGCAAAGCCCGCCATTGCCGCAACCCAACTGCCGGGTGGAATACCCATGCATGCCTGGGCAAAGAGCCAGGGTTCCAGCCTCAGGGGCTCCGGTCGCGGCGTGGATGCAGCCGCCGCCACTCCTGCGGCGTCATGAACTGCCCGGCCCAGACGCCGCGCCGCGCCGCGCGCGCCTCCGCCTCTTCGCGCCCATAAGCGCCATAGGACACCGCCATGCCCTCGCGAACCAGGGCGGCGTTGATGTCCTCTCCCATCACCGAGCAGACCGCCAGGGTGCGGCCATAACGGTCCAGCCCCTGGCTCCGGCAGTTTGCCTCGGCGCGGCCAAGACGCGTGGCAAGGAAACTGCGGGCGGCCTCGCCGCAATTCCAGCTCTGGCCGTTGCGCTCGCAGGTCTGGCGCAGCTCCGGCGCATCCAGCCCGGCGAGGCGGATTTCCACGCCATTCAGGCGGACGGAATCGCCGTCGATGGCCCGCGCCCGCCCCTGCAGCAGTTCGCCCTTCTCCTTCTCGGGCAACATGGTAACCACGGCGGCGCACGCTGCGAGCAGCGACGCCGCCAGCAGCACATCGGAGGCGCTGAAGCGCCTGGGGGAGAAAAACGCCCCCTGGCGCGACCGGCGGCTCACCCGGAAACGTCCTTGCCGGCGACGCCCGCCATCGCGAACGTGGCCATGTCGTTGTGGCAGGCAACGGCGGCGCGGATGACGCCAGCGGCCAGCGCCGCCCCTGTGCCTTCGCCAAGGCGCATGCCCAGAGAAAGGATCGGCTTTTTGCCAATCCGCGCCAGCACATCGGCGTGCGCGCCCTCCGCCGAACAGTGACCGGCGACGCAATGGTCGATCAGCGTCGGCTCCAGCGCGTGCAGGATGGCGGCGGCTGCGGTAATGACATAGCCGTCGATCACCACCGGAATGCGCTGGGCCCGCGCCGCCAGAATGGCGCCGGCGGACGCTGCGATCTCCCGGCCGCCGATGCGGCGCAAAATCTCCAGCGGGTCCTTCAGATTGGCGCCGTGGTGGGCCAGCGCCGCCTCGACGGCGGCAACCTTGCGCGCCAGGCCCGCGTCATCGACGCCAGTGCCGCGCCCAACCCAATGGGCCGCATCGCCGCCATAGAGCGCGGCGAAAATCGCGGCGGCGACGGTGGTGTTGCCAATGCCAAGTTCGCCAAGGCACAGCAGATCGGTTCCGCCAGCAATGGCCTCCATGCCGAAAGCCATGGTGGCGACGCAGGATTTCTCGTCCAGCGCGTCCTCGCAGGTGATGTCGCCGGTCGGCACGTCCAGCGCCAGATCGAACACCTTGAAGCCCAGATCGTAAGCGGCGCAGATCTGGTTGATCGCGGCGCCGCCGGCGGCAAAATTCTCCAGCATCTGTCGGGTGACGCTCTGCGGATAGGCGGAGACGCCGCGCGCCGTCACGCCGTGATTGCCGGCGAACACACACACCACCGGCCGGTTGACCGACGGCTTCGAGCGTCCCTGCCAGGCCGCCAGCCATTCCACCAGCGATTCCAGCCGCCCCAGCGAGCCCACCGGCTTGGTCAGTTCTGCGTCGCGTTCGCGCACATTGGCGGCGGCGTCCACATCCGGCCCCGGCAATTCACGAATCATGTGGCGGATGTCGTCGAACGGAAGTCCTGAAAAGCTGGGGGCCATGTCGTTCCTGTTGCCGGCGCGCGCCAGCGTCCCACCGGCGCAGCTGGCCGGCCCGCTGGCCCGAACCCGATTTGGCGGAGCGAGAACCGCCCCAAAACCTGAATGGTTGAAGACGCCAACGGCGTCTGGATGCCCGCTGCTATACTCCCCGCCGCCCTCCGGGTGAAGGGCGCCAGCGGGCTCCAGAGACATGCTCGCCGTTACGCGTGGCCCTACAGCCGCAGCAGATAGGAATGACGCCCATCCAGCACCAGTTCGCCCTTCTGGTTCTCCACCGTGGCGCGCATGTGCACGAGGCCAGTGCTGCGCTGGCGGACCAGTTCGGTGATTTCAAGCAACGGGTACAGGGTGTCGTCTGGAAAAACGCCCTTGAGGAACCTGGCCTGCACCTCGACGAAGCCAACCAGCTTCGGGCCAATCACATGCGGAAACAGCCCCGCGCCCGCCGCCGTGGCGCTCAGCACCTGCAGGCCGTGGGCCAGAAGGTCCGGGTAGCCGGTCGCCTGGCAATAGTCCCTGTCGTAGTGGATGGGGTGATTGTCGCCGCTGACCACCTGAAACGCCGAGAAATGCGCCATGGTTATGGTGCGCGCCGGGCATGGATAACGCTCGCCCACCTTCAACTCGTCAAAACCCCGCAGCGGCACAAGCGGGCGCGATAGCGGATCGAATTTCGGTTGCTGCCCCGCATCGGCGTGCGCTGCATCGGCCATGGCGTTCTCCCGTTGCTCAGGTGGCCGGTCGTTCTGCGCCGCATCACCCTGATTTTGCCTGAAGCATTTTCCCAGCGAACGAAGGCGCTCGCCTTGCAGGGAATGCTTGCCGGGAAGACTGCCAGCCTTGCGGGAGGGCGGCAAGCGCCCTACTGCGCCGCGACGCGCTCCGGGAAGGGCCGCACCAGATTCATCGCATCAATGAGCACCTGCCGGTCCGCGCCAGGCTTTGTGGCGTACGTGGCGAGATGGCGGCGGAAAGCCCGGGCGCCAGGCTGCCCGGGGAACAGCCCCAGCAAATGGCGGGTGATCTGAGACAGACGCAGACCCGCCTCCAGGCGTTCGTCGATGTAGGGCAGCAGCGCCTCCAGCGCGGCGCGCTCACAGGCCACGGGCGGCGCATCGCCGAACAGTTCTGGATCGACCAACAGCAGCAGGCCCGGATTCTGGTAAGCGGCGCGCCCCAGCATGACGCCATCGAGCCCCGACAGATGCGGCGCCGCCTCCCCGATCGACCCAAGGCCGCCGTTAAGGACGACCGGCAGATCGGGCCAGGCCTGTTTCAGGCGATGGACCCGCGCATAGTCGAGCGGCGGGATGTCGCGGTTTTCCTTCGGCGACAGCCCCTGCAGCCAGGCCTTGCGCGCGTGCACAATGAGAGCGTCGACGCCGGCAGTGACGACGGCGCCGGTCAGTTCCTCAAGCGCGACTTCCGGATCCTGATCATCAACGCCGATGCGGCACTTCACCGTGACCGGGATGCGCACCGCCGCCTTCATGGCGGCGACGCAATCACCCACCAGCGCCGGTTGCCGCATCAGACAGGCGCCAAAAGCCCCATCCTGCACCCGATCTGACGGACAGCCGACATTGAGGTTGATCTCGTCATAGCCCAGATCAGCGCAAACACGGGCGCACTGCGCCAGGACCGCCGGATCATTGCCGCCAAGCTGGATGGCGACAGGATGCTCCTGCCCGCTGTACCCCAGCAACCGCGCCCGGTCGCCATGAATGATGGCCCCGGTTGTGATCATCTCCGTGTAAAGACGGGCGCGACGGCTCATCAGCCGGTGAAAGAACCGGCATTCCCGATCCGACCAGTCAATCATCGGAGCCACGCAGAAACGCCAGGGCGAGGGATTGGCGGGAATCGTTGGCGTGCCTTGGGTTTCCGGCTGTCCGGCGGCGTCTGTCATGGTGCGTATGGCTGCGTATTTTTCGGTTTTCAGGGGCATTTTTTCGGGCTAGTCGTTACAAAGTAACAACCGCTTGGGGCTTGTAACAACCGATGGGAACGATCCTTACCCGCAAACGCAAGGATGGCAGCAACGCCTATATGGCGAAAATTGTCATCATGCGGGGCGGTGACATCGTATACCGCGAAAGCAAGACGTTTGACAGGAAGCAGATTGCCGCTGCCTGGATCGCCAAGCGGGAAACGGAGCTACGCGAGCCCGGAGCGCTCGACCGGGCATCGCGGCCAGTCATCACGCTCGCCGACGCCATCAAGCGGTTTACAGCCGAGAACAAGCGATCCATCGGCCCGTCTCGCGCTCAGGTCATGGACTTCCTGAGCAAATCAGAATTCGCCGAGACGCGGTGCGATGACATTACAAGCCAGCGCATCGTGGATTTTGCGAGCGACCTCGCGAAGACCCGGAAGGCGTCGACGGTCGCAGGCTATCTCAGCGGCCTGTCGGCGGTGATGGAAGTCGCAAAGCCGGCATGGGACTATCCTCTGGACAAACATGCCATGGTCGACGCCCTTGCGGTGGCCCGGCGTCTCGGCCTCATCGCCAGAAGCAACGAGCGCGACCGTCGCCCTACCCTCGACGAACTCGACAGGCTGATGAAGCACTTCATGGAGCGGCGGGCCAATGCCTCTCCCATGATGCACATTCTCGCCTTCGCCATTTTCTCGACGCGCCGGATCGAGGAAATTACGCGGATCCGGTGGGAGGACTACGAGGGTGACCGGATACTAGGACTGATCGACATTCATCGCATCCAGACCCTTATTGCCGCGAGGTGTACGAAGCGGGCGAAGTTGATTGTCCTGCG
>NZ_JBLLJM010000011.1:0-200445 GCF_053543495.1 Camelimonas sp. ID_303_24 | reverse complement strand
TTTTTACACAGCCTCAGTCATGGACGGAACCGATAAGCTCCGCCAGCTGAACGCCATCCAGCTGGTTGTTGGCCACATAAGCCGCGACGATATCCGCCGTCAGCTCGATAAGATTCTGCGTTTGCGTGGAATCAACCATTGAATCGGTCCCCTGATCTACCTGGAAGCTAACTTGTGCAACAGAGATTGCAATAGTTATCTTCAATCGCCAAAATAACATCTGCCGGCCGCAGAAATACCTTAATCCTGCTGACCGGCTCGCCAAACCCGAAAAGACATCAAAAGGCCTGGCCGCTTCAGCCGACACTCCGGATACTTCGCGGAAACCACCCTCAGCTGCCGCTGCGATATCCAGCCCAAATAGCGCGCTGGCCTATAGTTAAGCTCACATGGATCGACAGACCCGTTTGTCAGCCGCATCGCCTGCCCGCTTCGTCAAACTGGATATAAGGCATGCCAATACGCAAAAACAATAACGTTTTAATTTTTTCTGAGTATAGATTTGCTTGAAGGCCATCTGTCCCTCGCCATCCGGTGCGGCTTTTTTGGGCAACCTTCATCACAATGAAGCTCGCGCCACCCTCAGCCGCTCTTCCCACAAGCTTGAGCGATCCTGCATCGCGAGATCATCGCAGTTCAAAATTAGCCGATACAATTCATGCGGTTAGTTTAAATCTCACGCGCAGATATTCACATTTGCTCCAGCCTGAAACGCCTGCTTTATGGTCACGTTCATGCTTGACTGAACCACCGCGACGTTCGCGCCGCCCAGGGGCCGTGACGATCATCAAAATTGCGTTGATACGTCGCACAATCTGCGCTTGTTGGGGCAATGAGACGGCTGCGGACAGTCTCGCAGCCCGCGACGCGATGGTTCTCCCAGTGATCCGGCAACGCCAGTGTCTGCGCTTCCCTGAAAAGCTGGCGAGCAACAGGCATTATCCTTCCGCCGGCGCAGTATCCCACGGTCCGGCGGCATACGAATAGTTGCTGGCGCAACATATCAATCTGGGCCCGGCCTGGCCTGGCCATTTTTAGCGCTTTCCATCGGGCCCAACATTGCAGGCTCGCCAGGGCGAGGCCGGAAGCGCTCTGCCGGAGAACAGACGCCGCCTGGCGCTGAAATGCTGGCTGATCCAATAAAACCTGTATTCCCGCAACTCCGATATTTGTAGCAGATCCTGCACCCGGCGATCTGGATTGGCTGCGTGATCCGGTCCGCCTGCCGCGTTGCCACGGCGTCTGGGGCGTTCCGGGGCGGCCCGGGTGGACATTTGCCCCGGCAGGAGCGCGACCCCGGGGACCAGGCTAAAGGCCCAGGCTGCAACAGGCGCGGATCACCGATTGAGGTCACAAAAAACAGCCCGGACGGAAGACCATCCGGGCTGTTTCAGGGCTCATCTCACGCAGCATGCGAGACTGCATGAGATGGCGTTTTCTTCAGCGACTGAGAAAGACGGAAATCCTGTCCAGATGAACCGGATTCTGCTTCAGCTACGCAGCTCAGGACCTGGCGAAGCCGGCAAGACGCTTGTTGATCAGGTCATCGGCCTGGATCATGATCCGGTCGATCAGCTCCTGGCAGGTCGGGATGTCGTTGATCAGACCCGCGACCATGCCGCAGCTCCATGCGCCGGCGTCCATCTCGCCATTCTGCATGATGCGCGGATACACGCCGGCCACTTCAGCAGCGATATCCTCGAACTTGATGTTGGCGCCGAGGGCCTTTTCCTTCTCCAGAAGGCGGTCGACAGCAGCGTTGCGCAGCACGCGCTCGGTATTGCGCAGCGGACGCATGACGAGGCGGGTGTCGGTTTCGGAAGCGGCGAGGATCGCCTGCTTGACGTTCTCGTGCACCGGCGCTTCCTTCGTGGCGATGAAGCGCGTGCCCATGTTCATGCCTTCGGCGCCCAGCGCCAGGGCAGCCACAAGGCTGCGGCCGTCGGCCATGCCGCCGGAGGCGACGAACGGCACCTTCAGTTCTTCCTCGGCGCGGGCCAGCAGGATGAAGTTCGGGATATCGTCTTCGCCCGGGTGACCGCCGCACTCGAAGCCGTCAACGCTCAGGGCGTCAACGCCGAGGGCCTGGGCCTTCAGCGAGTGGCGGATGGTGGTGCACTTGTGGATGACCTTGACGTCGGCGGCCTTGAGCATGTCGACCCACTTGCCGGGGTTGTTGCCGGCGGTTTCCACCGCCTTGACGCCGCCGTCGATGATCGCCTTGACATAGCCTGGATAGTCCGGGGCGTTCACCACCGGCAGGAAGGTCAGGTTCACGCCGATTGGCTTGTCGGTCAGCTTGCGGGCCTTCTCGATCTCGCGGGAGAGATCGTCCGGGGTCCGCTGGGTCAGCGCGGTAATGATGCCAAGGCCGCCGGCGTTGGAAACGGCGGCCGCCAGCTCGGCAAGACCAACAAAGTGCATGCCGCCCTGAATGATCGGGTGCTTGATGCCGAACAGCTCGGTAATGCGCGTCTTCATGGGTGTCTCATTCCTTCCCGCATTGTCCGGCGCGCGGTGTTTCGCCGCCGCCAGCATTCTGTGATCTTCTCTCCGGAGCGTCCCGCAGGCATGCCGCGCAGTCCCGCTTCCAGGCAGTCAGGGCAAGGCGACAGCCGTCTTGCCCAACATGTGTGTTCGCCCAACAAGCGTTCACGCCGGCTGGCGGCTCCCCGCCATCCGGCGCGAGGGCCAGATATCGACGACTACCAGGGTTCAGCCCATGGACGCAGATCCATCTCATGGGTCCAGGCGTCCCTTGGCTGCTGATAGAGCGCCCAATAGGCCTGCGCAACCGATTCCGGATGCATCAGTTGGTCTTCGCCCAGCGCGTCCAGCGCCGCGTCGCCGCCCCGGGCGCTAATGCGCTCGCGCACCCAGGCTGTGTCGACGCCGGAATCGATGACCAGATGGGCGACGTGAATGTTTTGCGGCCCCAGTTCGCGCGCGGCGGACTGGGCGACGGCGCGCAGGCCGAATTTGGCGCTGGCGAAAGCGGCGTAGCCGGCCCCGCCCCGCAAGCCGGCGGTGGCGCCGGTGAGGAAAATCGCCCCCCGCCCATGGCGCGTCAGGATGCGCGCGGCTTCGCGCGTCGCGAGAAAGCCGCTGTAACAGGCCATCTCCCATACCTTGCGGAACACCCGTTCAGTGGTGTCCAGCAGGGGGAAATTGACATTGGCGCCGACATTGAAAATGCAGATCTCCAGCGGGGCGATGGCGTCGGCCTCGGCCAGGAAGGCGGTGACGTCCTGCTCGTCGCGAGCGTCTAGCGAACGGCCGCTGGCGCGACCGCCAGCGGCGGCGATCTCCGCCACGAGGGGCTCAAGCTTCTCGCCATTGCGCCGGCCGGCATGAACGGCGAAGCCCTCGGCCGCGAACTTCCGGCAGATGGCCGCGCCGATGTAGTCGCCGGCGCCGATGACCGCCACGGACGCGTGACGCGGGGATGTGATGGCGGTCATGCGGCGCCCCCCCTGGCTGCGTTCTGGCGGCGGACGATCTCCTCCTCCACGTCGCGCAAACGGTCCTTGCCGAAGTACAGTTCATCGCCGACGAAGAAGCTCGGAATGCCGAAGACGCCGCGCTCCACCGCCTGATTTGTATTGGCCAGCAATTCGTCCTTCACGTCCTGATCGGCGGCGCGCTGCAGCAGACGTCCGGCGGGAAGCCCGGCATCGGCCAGAGCGGCGCGGAACACCTCCGGATCGTCCATCTTCCGCGGGTGTTCCCACATGGCGCTGAACACCGCCTCCACATAGGGCGCGAACACGCCTTCGCGCTGCGCCGCCACGGCGCCGCGCATCAGTTGCAGGGTGTTGACCGGGAAATGAGGATTGAAGCGGAAGCGCGTGATGCCGTGGCGACGGATGAAACGGTCCATCTCGCGGCGCTCATAGTCCATCTTGTTGCGGATGTTGGCGTATGCCTCCGCCGGCGAGCGGTTGCCCGTTGCCCGGAATATGCCGCCGAGCAGCGCGGGCGTGCGGGTGAACGTCACGCCGGTCCGCGCTTCGATATCCGGCAGGACCAAATGGGCCAGCCAGGCGTTCGGGCTGCCAAAGTCAAACAGAAATTCCGGATTGGTCATGGCGCATCCTCCCTGGAAACGCCCTGCGGAAGACATTGCGAGCTTTTCCGGCTCCGCAGGCGCTGACAAAGTTCCAAAAAGGAACTATCGTCAAACTAAGGACTGCGCCGGCGCTGTCAAGCACTCGGGCGCTGCGCCGCCCACGGCAGGGCATCTGGCGGCTGCCGCCACCAGTTTCGCTTCCGGGCGCGCCAGAAAATATGTCAGTGAGCGGGCCATAGGGCGCGCCAGGAGGGATGGCTGATGAAATGGAGAGCGCTGGACGCGGAGCCCTGCTCGATCGCCCGCACCCTGTCATTTGTCGGCGACAGGTGGAGCCTGCTGGTGCTGCGCGACTGCTTCCTGCGCGTGCGGCGGTTCGAGGAATTCCAGCGCCGCCTTGGCGTCACGCGGCATATTCTCGCCGACAGGCTGAAGCGTTTCGTTGATGCGGATATCCTCGCGCGCGTCGCCTACCAGACCAAACCGGAGCGGCATGAGTACGTACTCACCGAGAAGGGCCTCGCCCTCTACCCGGTGCTGATGGCGATGGCGCGCTGGGGCGACGCTTATATGGACGATGGCGCCGGCCCGCCGCTGCGCTATCGTCACCGCCCGTGCGGGCATCATTTCTCGCCGGTGATGTGCTGCTCGGAATGCGGCGAGGCGCTTGATCCGCGCGCTGTGATTGTTGAGCCCGGACCTGGCCTCGATGCTGACGCCACGCGACTTTTGCCGCCGACGCCCC
Organism: Camelimonas sp. ID_303_24; assembly: GCF_053543495.1. Taxonomy (NCBI): domain Bacteria; kingdom Pseudomonadati; phylum Pseudomonadota; class Alphaproteobacteria; order Hyphomicrobiales; family Chelatococcaceae; genus Camelimonas; species Camelimonas sp. ID_303_24. The sequence goes on along the minus strand of NZ_JBLLJM010000011.1, from coordinate 195,631 downwards.
AGAGCGCTCTCAGGAAGGGCGACGCCGTTTCGTGATGAGAACGGCGCGAACGAGCCTGATGCGCCAGGCCCGATGGGTGAGACGCCCTGCGCCAGGCGAAGAGGCGCGCTCTGCCTGCCTGGTTGGGCCCTGTTTTCACCAGGCAAGGCGTCTCCCACCTGGCCCGAAATACGCCAGGGCGCGATCCCAACCCGTGGAACCGGAAAACCGTTCCACGGATGAGGATCCAACCACCTGCAAAGATGTGACGCCCCCGGGACGCGTCGGCGCCCTGCGGCGGGCGTCAGATTACCAGCGGCGGTAGTAACGCGGCCCGTAATAACGCCGGTAGTATGGCCGCGGCGCGTAATAACGCGGACGATAATAGTAGCGGCGCGGCGCGTAATAGGGCCGGTAATAGGGCCGCGGCGCATAATAACGCGGGCCCGGACGGTAGACACAGCCATAGGGGCCGCAAACCGTATAAGCCCGCTCGAAAAGTCCGCCTGGCTCCGCGCCGGCTGCAACCGCAGCCTGAGGGCCCGTCACCGCGGCCTGGGCCTGCGGCCCCATCGCCATTACTCCAAGACCAAATCCGGCGAGCATCGCCAGACAGATCGCAAAACGCCTCATGACCAGTCCCCTTCTCCACACGGCGTCCCAGCCCCGACGCCATGCGTTTCACAGCATTCATTCTGTCGGGGCGAGTCTGCCGCAGTGCGAACGCAGGGGCAATTCATAACGTTCCATTGAAAAATTCAGTTCATGCGACGGAAAGCGGACCGACGACCGGAGCGACAAACCTGAAGACATGCCAGAGACTGGCGCGATCATTGGGATCGCCAACAGAATTCATCGCGCCAGCCAGCCAGTTGCGTCCGACGCTACGTCACGACAACGTGAGCCCGTCAGGCCGGGGTGAAGATGTTGCGGCCGTCCTCATGGCGCACCACGCCCGGCCGGCCGATGCCCTCGCGCGCCTGCAGGTCGCGCATCACCGCCAGGTCCTTCGGCGTGTTGGACAGGAAGCGTTCGCCAGTGGCGAGGCGACCGACGACGATGCCGAAATCCGGATCGGTCTTGCCGTACATGATGGTGTAGGTCTCGATGGTCGCCGGACCGTTGGCCACTTCCACCAGCGGCGCCTTCGGCAGCGCATCGAGCGCGTTCTGCAACTCCGACGGCTTCTGGCGGCGCCAGTGGCCTTCGGTCGGCGTGGTCGAATAGACGCCGAACGAATGCTTGGTGATGTAATTGCCGTTGGCGGTGACCAGACCGAAGCTCGCCGGCTTGCCGCGCACCCGGCGCATCATCTCCGAAATCGAATGCATCACATAGCTGTTGCCGGGGCCGCCGAAGAACGGCAGGCCACCGGTCACAGTCAGGCCGCGCGGGTCGTCTTCCGCAAGCCCCATCTCGGCGCAGGCGATTTCCACGGCGGAGGGGAAGCAGCTGTAGAGATCGAGGAAGTCCATGTCGGCAACGGTCTTGCCGGCCATGTCGAGGGCGATGCGCGAGCCGTTGCGGATCGCCGCCGAGCCAGCGATGACCTCACGCTCCGACAGATACCAGTGGTCGTGCCCGTCGGCGCAACCATGCAGATAGACCCATTTGCTTTCCGGGATGCCGAGTTCGCGCGCGGTCCCAACCGAGGTCATGACCACGGCGGCGGCCTGGTCAATATAGGCGTTGGCGTTCATGAAGCGCGGATAGGGGAAGCCGATCCAGCGATTGTCGCTGGTGATCGTGGAGAGCTGCTCCGCGCTGAAGCCCTCGCGCCGGGTGGCCAGCGGATTGTCCTTCGCCACGGCGGCGAAACCGGCGAACAGCTTGCCCATGGCTTTCAGGTGGGTTTCCGCGTCGCGCCCGCGCTTGCCGCGAATGGCGTTCTCGATCAGCGGATACATGGCGATGGCCGCGCGCATCAGGTGGCGCTCTTCGTAGTCGCTCCAGCCGCGACGCGGATCGCCGATTTCCTCGAAGGCGCCGCCGGGCTCCTCGGCCCAATTGGCCTTCACGTCGCCGCGCGTCGCGCCATACTGGGTGCGCAACGCCTCGCCGCCGACCAGCAGGGCCGCCCGCATTTCGCCGGCGGCGATCTGCTCGGCGAACATGTTGACCAGATACTGGGGCATGTTGCCGCCGTTCCACGTGTAGATGTGGCGGCTGGCGTTGACGCCGAGGCGCTGGGCCACGCTCTTCGGCGGGTTGGCGGAGCGGCCGAAGCTGGTGGCGAAACGCGGCGCCGTGTCGGCGAACATGCGCAGCATGGCCACGGTGTCCACCACCCCCGCCATGCCGGCGGCGCCCGTGTCATCCAGCGCCACGCGCCCGGCCCGGGCAATCAGATCGATGGGGGAGCGCGCGTCGGTAGCCGGCGTCGTCAGATCGGTCACATCGCCGCAACCGACGAGCACCGGGGTTGAAGGATCGATATTGCTGGTCGCCATCTGTTTCCTGCCCTGCAGCTGGACGCGTTTCGCGGGCCAGGCCAGCCTGGCCAGGCCGCGGCGCGCCCTGTTTTGTTGCGCCAGATCAGCCCGCCCTCTTCCAGAGGCGGACCAGATCATCTGACGCCTGTCCAGACGCGATTCCCCAATGGCGGCGAACCGGCCTGCGGCCTCATATGCAAAACTGCATAATCGCAATCCGGGCCCGAGGCGAGAGCGGCGCAGGCGATTGGCCGCATGTCCGGCGCGCATGGCGGCGAAATGTCGGGCTTCAACCAGAAATGTCAGGAAACGAAAGACTGGTGCCGCAGGGGAGGATTGAACTCCCGACCTCACCATTACCAATGGTGTGCTCTACCACTGAGCTACTGCGGCTTTCCGGGGAGCGGCGCGCTTGCGGCAGCCGCGTCCTTCGATGGGCGCTCCAATGCCACAGCGACCGGCGGGGCGCAAGCATGACGAGACGAATGTTTGTGGAATGCGACGTTTTCGCGCTTCCGTCCGTCGCGCCGCGACGTCCCCCGGACGCTGCCTGACGCCCTGCAAAGCCCGCCAGCCGCTGAAGAATCCGGCCTGACGGAACGCCGGCCGGGGCGCGGCGCGAAGCGTTTGTGGTTTTTTGCGAGGACCGGCGGCCCGCGCATGAAAAGGGCGCGACCCGCCCTGCGGATCGCGCCCCATGTCAAAGCACAAACTCAAAACGCGCCTTCACGGCGCGACCGCCGCCCGAAGCGTCTGGTCAGGCCGCCCGGCGCTCCCCCAGAGCAAGCCCCAGCTCGCGCCAGGTGGCGACCATGGCTTCCGTCAACTCGTCGATGAGCGCATCCGAATGATATGGCGTCGGGGTGATGCGCAGGCGCTCGGCTCCACGTGCCACTGTCGGATAGTTGATCGGCTGCACATAAATGCCGTGGCGTTCGATCAGCATGTCGCTGGCCGCCTTGGCGAGCTGGGCGTCGCCAACCATCACCGGCACGATATGGGTGTTGTTGGCCATCACCGGCAGGCCGGCGGCGGCAAGGCGCGCCTTGGTCTTCGCCACCTGGGCGCGCTGCTGGGCCCGCTCGGCGCCGCTGACCTTCAGGTGTTCGATGGCGGCGCGGGCGGCGGCGGCCACCGGCGGCGGCAGCGCCGTGGTGAAAATGAAGCCCGGGGCGTGAGAGCGGATGGCGTCGATCACGGATTCCTTGCCAGCCAGGTAACCGCCGAGGCCGCCAAAACCCTTGGCCAGCGTCGCCTCGATGACATCGAGGCGGTGCATCGCCCCCACCTCTTCGGCGTAGCCGCCGCCGCGCGGGCCATACAGGCCGACGGCGTGCACTTCGTCGAGGTAGGTCATGGCGTTGTAGCGTTCCGCCAGATCGCAGATGGCGTGGATCGGCGAGACGTCGCCATCCATCGAATACACGCTCTCGAAAATAATGATCTTGGCGCGATCAGGCCCCGCCGCCTTCAGCACTTCTTCCAGATGGGCAACGTCGTTATGGCGGAAAATCCGCTTCTCGCCGCCAGAGCGGCGCACGCCCTCGATCATGGAATTGTGGTTCATCTCATCGGAGATGAGCAGCGGCTCCGGCAACAGCTTGGCCAGGGTCGAGATGCCGGTTTCGTTCGATACGTAGCCGGAGGTAAAAACCAGCGAGGCTTCCTTGCCGTGCAGATCGGCCAGCGACGCCTCAAGATCAACGATGGGCTTGGAGGTGCCTGCGATATTGCGGGTGCCGCCGGCGCCGACGCCAAGCGTGCGTGCGCATTCGGCCATCGCCTCGGTGGTAACCTTGTGCCGGCCCATGCCGAGATAGTCGTTGGTGCACCACACTGTCACATCGCGTGCGCCCTGCGGTCCATGCCAGGTGGCGCGCGGAAAGCGCGTGACGTCATGCTCGATGGTTACGAACACCCGGTACCGGCGCTCATTTTTCAGGGCTGCCAGGGCATTCTCAAAATAGTGTTCGTAGTTCATCACGGTCCCGTTCCGCGCTGCCTGCGCGCCTCTGGCCTGCCTTGCGGATCTGGCCGGGCTGCGAATGGCCCTTTTTTGCCGCAAGCACGCCGCCATACAATATGTGACCTTCGGTTTTGAAGCATTCCAGACAAATAACGGCCACGCAAGCGCGACAATCGCCGCAGTCTGGCCAGTTTTCTCGCCTCACAAGCGACGTCGCGACCCGCGACGCCCCTGTCAGGGCACAATTGCCAGCGGGCGTTTGCCAGGAAGCGCTCAGAAGGGAGCGTTTGCAGGAGGGCGTTCGGAAGGAAGCATTACAGGCCCCGCGGGAACCCGGCGCTCCTGATTGTCGTAACGCGCCGGGTTTGACATCGGCCCCGCGCGGCGGGCTCCGGGCTCCGCCAGCGCGTGGAAGGCGCAGCCAGCAACATGAAAGACGCGCCTGGCCCCCGCCATGACTGCTGGCGCCAGCCGGCCAGATTTTGTATGAGGAGGCTGACGGGCGGCCTGGCCTCACCGTCATGATTCATGCATGAATCATGCGGTGTCCCGCGCTTTGCCGGAAGCGCCCGGATCAACCTGAACCTCAACCCGAATGCCAGGGCGCCAGTGAGTAGCGAAGCAGCGACACAACGACAGAAGCGGCTGGCGCAAGCGCTGCGGGCCAATCTGCGCAAGCGCAAGACCCAGACGCGGGAACGCGCCGCCGACTCCCCAAATCCCGCGCGCGATGACGACGCCCAGGCGCCGCAGATGGCGCCGCCATCGCCCGGCCCTCGCGGCGGCTCAGGCGACGCCGGCGCGGATGGCTGAAGCGACGTTGTCGCGCCGGTTGCTGCGCCCCCCGGTTGCCGCACTCCCCGTTTCAATGCGGTTTATCCCCCGTCTGCGCCTCCGGTTCGCGCGCAACGCGCCGCCATATGGCCAGGGGGATGACTGACGCGTCCGGCCGTTGATGTGGCTTTCCGGCGCTTGTGCCGGGGTGCGCCCTCTGCCAAAATTACCCACTCACCAGAATCATCCGGCTACGCGCGCCCGGGCAGAAGGCGCCGACCCGGCAAAAAAGACGCTGCTCTGGCAAGGCGCCCTCTCCGGAACGAGAGAACGCCGACCAGACTGGCCTCGCCCTGGCGGGCGGGGCGGGAAACGCGCCGGGGTCGAAGCCGGTTTTCCACGACGGCGGGACCGGCGCGGCGTTCCGGAGGATGTTCTGGAGACGATTTGCCGGAAACCCGTACGGACGTTTCTGCAACGCTGCCTCTTTTGGAAACGTCCCCATTGGAAACGTCTTCTGGAACCCACGTCCGGCGCCTGGCCGCGCAGCCCGGCGCCGTCACATTTTCGGCCTGTCTGACCTGACTTCAGACCCTGTTGATCACAAGAGGCGGCGTCCCGCCCGGAGCACATAGATGGATCGTATCCGCATTACCGGCGGCGCGACGCTGAATGGCGTCATCCCGATTTCCGGCGCCAAGAACGCCGCTTTGCCGCTAATGATCGCCAGCCTGCTGACGCCGGAGACGCTGGAGCTGCACAATGTGCCCCGCCTCGCGGACGTGCAGCAGTTGCTGCGCATTCTCGGCAATCACGGCGTCGACGCGGCCATCGCCGGCAAGCGGCCGGGCCAGACCTCCGAAACTGGCCAGAGCATCCGCCTGAAGGCGGCGTCGATCATCGACACCACCGCGCCCTACGAGCTGGTGTCCCGCATGCGCGCCAGCTTCTGGGTCATCGCGCCGCTGGTGGCGCGCGCCGGCCGCGCCCGGGTGTCCCTGCCCGGCGGTTGCGCCATTGGCACCCGCCCCGTCGACCTGTTGCTGATGGTGATGGAAAAGCTGGGAGCGAAGGTCGAGATCGAGGGCGGCTATGTGGTCGCCACCGCCCCGTCCGGCGGCCTGCGCGGCGCCCATATCGATTTCCCGAAAGTTACCGTTGGCGGCACCCACACGGCGCTGATGGCGGCGGTGCTCGCCGATGGCGAAACCATCATCGACAACGCCGCCCGCGAGCCGGAGGTGGTCGACCTCGCCAATTGCCTCAACGCCATGGGCGCGCGCATCAGCGGCGCCGGCCAGTCGCGCATCGTCATCCAGGGCGTCGGCAGCCTCGGCGGCGCCAGCCACACGGTGCTGCCGGACCGCATCGAGGCGGGCACCTACGCCATGGCGGTGGCCATGACCGGCGGCGAGGTGCTGCTGGAGGGCGCGCGGCCGGAACTGCTGCAGTCGGCGCTCGACATCATCGTCAAGACCGGCGCAGACATCACGGTCAGCAATGAAGGCATCCGGGTGCGCCGCAACGGCCACGGCATTGATCCGGTGGATGTGACCACCGAGCCCTTCCCCGGCTTCCCCACCGACCTGCAGGCCCAGTTGATGGCGCTGCTGACCCGGGCCAGGGGCACGAGCCGCATCCGCGAAACCATCTTCGAGAACCGCTTCATGCACGTGCAGGAACTGGCCCGCCTCGGCTCGCGCATCCGCCTCGATGGCGATGTGGCCTGGGTGGACGGCGTCGAGCGGCTGACCGGCGCGCCGGTGATGGCCACCGATCTGCGCGCCTCAGTCTCTCTGGTGATCGCCGCCCTTGCCGCCGACGGCGACACCACCGTCAACCGGGTCTACCATCTGGATCGCGGCTTCGAGGCGCTGGAGGCCAAGCTTGGCCGCTGCGGCGCCCAGGTGGAGCGCATCTCCGGCGACTGAAATTTCGCGCTTCTGCTCTTCAAAGAAAAAGGGCGGAGCCAGCGGCTCCGCCCTTTTTTGTTGCCATCAACCGGCCAGGACGCATCCGCGTCACAATGAAACGCGCCGGCAGCCCGGCAAAAACGCGTCGCACAACAACGCCCCGCATCTGAACGTGAGGCGGAAATCCGGATCCGTGCGAACGGATTTCCGCTCTCGCGATGGGGCTTTGCCGGTCAGTAGGCCACGGCGCCGCGCTTGACGCCGAAGCCAGGGATATTGCACTGGCACGGCGCGTTGCGGGGCAGCATCACGCCGGTGGGGCAACTGCCGCGCGACGTGACGCAAACACTGCCGCGCGGCCCGCCGCCGCGGGAATCCCGGCCCCGGTCATAGTCCCGGTCGCGACGGTCGTAATCGCGACCGCGCCTGTCATAGTCGCGATCCCAGTCACGCCGGTCGTAGCCGCGGTCGCGGCGGTCATAGTCCCGGTCGCGGCGATCATAATCGCGGTCGCGCCGGTCGTAGTCCCGACCCCGATCATAGGCAGGCGGCGGGGGCGGGGGCGGACGGAACCCCGGCGGCGGGGGCGGCGGACGGAAGCCGGGCGGCGGCGGACGACCATCATCAGGCGACTGGGCGGCCGCCGTATGCGGCAGCATCACCGCCATCGTCGCCGCCAGCATCACGGCCATCGTTACAGCCCTTGCCGTCATTCTTGCCGCGTGCGCCGCGCGCCCCGTCAACAAACGGAACCTCATGGACATTCTCCTGAACCCTGCCCGCCGCATGATCTGGCGCGGCCTTCCGGGCATCTCTCCTGGCGTTTCAAGCCAGATTGTGGCGCACCCCGGGTTTGCGGGAGGCGCCAGCATCCGCAAATGTTATCAGTCATGATATATGCACAGATCGTTACACGCCGCGCGCCCCCGAACGCCGTTCGCATAAATGTTTCCAGGGGCTGATGCAGACTTTCAACGCCAGCCCGGCAAGAGACCATGAGCCACCTCCCCCCAGACGACAGCATGCCCCTTGGCCTGATGGCGCTCGACGCCGAAGACCTGGCGGTGATTTCCGCCCACGTTCAGGACGCCGTGCTGCGGCCGGCTGACATTACCTGGCGTCCCGGCGATGGGCTGCTGGTGCTGACCTTGCGCCGTTTCGACTGGTCCTCGCCGGCGAAACGGCCGCAACGCCGGCTCAGCGCCCTGCATTTCGGCCGCGTCGCCCGCGTCGTCCACAAGGGCATGGATCCCGCTGCGGAGGCGCTGAATCTGCTGGCAATTTCCTTCGAACCAGGCGAAGCCCCATCTGGCGCCCTGCGGCTGGATTTTTCCGGCGGCGGCGCCATCCGCGCCGAGGTTGAATGCATCGAGGCGCAACTGAAGGATCTGGGGCCGGCGTGGGGAGCCATCCGGCGTCCCGCCCACGAAACCGACGGAGAGCTTTGACATGGTTGACACAGGCCCCACGGCGCTGCGACTGGACGCCCGCCAGGACGGGTTCCAGCATGCTTTCGCCCGCCTGCTCGGCCAGAAGCGCGAAACCTCGGTGGACGTGGACGAGAGCGCGCGCGCCATTCTCGCCGATGTGGCGGCGCGCGGCGACGCGGCTGTCATCGAGCTGACGGCCAGGTTCGACCGGCTGGACATCTCCGGCGGGCGGATGCGGGTGGGGGCCGACGAGATAGCCGCCGCCAAAGCGGCCTGCAAGCCGGAAGAACTGGCCGCCCTCGCCATCGCCCGCGACCGCATCGAGACGTACCACAGCCGGCAGAAGCCACAGGACGACAGCTTCACCGACGCCCTGGGCGTCACCATGGGCTGGCGCTGGACGGCCATCGACGCCGTAGGGCTTTACGTGCCGGGCGGCACGGCCAGCTATCCCTCCTCCGTGCTGATGAACGCCGTGCCCGCCCGCGTCGCCGGCGTGCCGCGCATCGTCATGGTGGCGCCGACGCCGGACGACGCCATGAACCCGCTGGTGCTGGCGGCGGCGGACCTTGCCGGCGTCGATGAGATTTACCGCATCGGCGGCGCCCAGGCGATCGGCGCCCTCGCCTATGGCACGGCCACCATCGCGCCGGTGGCCAAAATCGTCGGACCGGGCAACGCCTGGGTGGCCGCGGCCAAGCGCCGGGTGTTCGGCGCGGTTGGCATCGACATGATCGCCGGCCCGTCCGAAGTGCTGGTGATCGCCGACGACCACGCCAACCCGGACTGGATCGCCGCCGACCTGCTGGCCCAGGCCGAGCACGACGCGGCGGCGCAGTGCATTTTGATTACCAATAGCCCAGGCCTTGCGGACGCGGTGGAAGCCGCCGTGCAGCGCCAGCTGAAGACCTTGCCCCGCGCCGAAATCGCCGCCGCCAGCTGGCGCGACAATGGCGCCATCATCCTGGTCGGCGCCCTGGATGACGCCATTCCGCTGGCCAACGCCATCGCCGCCGAACACCTGGAAATCGAAACCGCCAACGCGGCTGAGCTGGCGGCGCAGGTGCGCAACGCCGGCGCGATCTTCCTCGGTTCGCACACCCCGGAAGCCATTGGCGACTATGTCGGCGGCCCCAATCACGTGCTGCCGACAGCGCGCTCGGCCCGGTTCTCCTCCGGCCTAGGCGTACTGGACTTCATGAAGCGCACGTCGATACTCTCGTGTTCGCCGGAGGCGCTGCGCCAGCTCGGGCCGTCCGCCATCAGCCTCGCAAACTCCGAAGGGTTGGGCGGGCACGCGCGCTCGGTGGCCATTCGCCTCAACCTGTAACGACCAGTGACCTGAGCCAGCAGAACCGGGAAGGAGCCGCGATGTCCGCAGGCGGAGATGCTTCAGGCGAGGTTTCGTCCCGGAACCGGCTGGCCTCGGTCATGCTGGATGAACAGTCGATCGGACGCGGCGCGCCCGAGCAGGAGCATGAGCGCAACGCCGCCATCTGGGACATCGTGGAGAACAACAGCTTCGCGGTGCCCAATGTCGATGCGGGACCCTACGCGCTGGAACTCGCCATGGTCGAGAAGCGGCTGGCGCTCACCGTGCGCCAGACGCCGGATGATGGCGAACCGGCCGGCAGCGGCGCGCTGGTGGCGGCGCATTATCTGTCGCTGACGCCGTTCCGGCGGGTGATCAAGGACTACGAACTGATCTGCAACAGCTATTTTGCCGCCGTGCGCTCCGCCTCGCCACAGCAGATCGAGGCGATCGACATGGGCCGTCGCGGCCTGCACGATGAGGCTGCGGCGCTGGTGCAGGAGCGGCTGGCCGGCAAGCTGACGCTGGATTTCAATACGGCCCGCCGCCTGTTTACACTCATCTTCGCCCTGCACTGGAAGGGCTGAGTTGACCACTGCCCTCCCGCCCGAGGCGCCGGGTCAGGCCGCGAAACCGCGCGTGCAGGCGGTGCTGTTCGTCTGCGCCCTCAACGCCGTGCGCTCGCCGATGGCCGAAGCGCTGGCCCGGCACTATTACGGCAAGAGCATCTATGTGCAGTCCGCCGGGGTGCGAAAAGACGACCTGGATCCGTTCGCCGTCGCGGTTCTGGAAGAGATGGGCGTGGACGCCAGCCGCCACCGGCCGCGAACCCTCGACGAACTTGAGGAATGCGAGGGGCTGAATTTCGATCTGATTGTCACCCTGTCGCCAGAAGCGCACCACGCGGCGCTCGAACTGACGCGCACGCTGGCGGTGGACGTGGAATACTGGCCGACGCCAGACGCCACGGCGGTGCAAGGCTCCCGCGACCAGGTGCTGCAGGCCTATCGCGAGGTGCGCGACCATCTGCAAAAGCGGATCATCGCCCGCTTCCGCGACCAGGTCTGACCGGAACGGCGGCAACGGCAAGGACGCGAAACCGCCGACCCGCCGGCTCAGATGCCGCCGCCGACATCCACTCCGGCGCGGGCCGCCCGCCGGCGTTGGGCCAGCCGGCGCGTCAGCCAGCCAAGGCCGAGCACCAGCAGCACGCCAATCGCCTCAGCCGGAAGTTTCCAGGTCGCGACGGCGTCAGCCCCAAGGGTCTTCACCATCCAGGGATCGGTAATCAGCATGCCGCCGGCCACCCAGCCGAGCAACGCCGCGCCGACCCAGATCAGGAACGGCAGGCGGTCGATGGCTTTCACCAGGATATTGGCGCCGAAAACGATCAGCGGGATCGACAGCGCAAGGCCGAAAATCAGCATGCCAACGTGATCCTGCGCCACGGCGGCGATGGCGATCACATTGTCGAGGCTCATCACGGCGTCGGCGACGACGATGGTCCAGACCGCGCCCCACAGCTTGCCCGACTCGCGGATTTCGCCGTGCTCGTCCTCCTGCCCCCTGGTCAGACCGACGGCGATGCGCAACAGCAGGAAGGCGCCGATGACCTTGAGGAACGGCACCTGCAGCAGCTGGATGACCAGCAAGGCAAAAATCACCCGCAGGATGATGGCGGCGCCGGCGCCGAGGATGATGCCCCATTTGCGCTGGTTGGCCGGCAGCCCCCTGCAGGCCAGGGCAATGACCACCGCATTGTCGCCCGACAGCACAAGATCGATCCAGATGATCTGGAGCGCGGCGATGATTTCAGGCCACCAGGCGGTCATGCAGTATCCTGACGTTGAACGAACCGCGAAATATCGGGATCGGACGCGGCGATGCGCGGGTTTACCCGCAGGAGCCCGGATGCGCAAATAGCGGGCGCGAAGCCAGTTTCGCGGGCATGGCGCCTATCATGGCGCCCATCATCGCGCCCATCGCGCCTTGCATCTGGCGGAAAGGCGCGCATCCGGCCAGGGGGACGTCCCCCCGGGCCTCTGGCGACGCCCCCGCCCTCCCGGGCGCGGCATGGCTGGGCCGCCGCGCCTGTCGCCAGGCGCCGCGGGCGTCAACGCCAGTCGCCAGCAGTCTTCAGTCGCCGAAGGCGCCATAAGCGAGGTTGCGGAAAAGGTGCCGGTACTCCTCCCGCTGGTTCGGGGGAACCTGGATCATCAGCAGTGCGAAGAATTCCTCCTCCGGGTCGATCCAGAAGGTGGTGCCGGCGATGCCGCTCCAGAAGAACTGGCCCGCCCCGCCCGGCGACGGCGCCAGGCCATCGTGGGTGCGCACGGCGAAGCCGAGGCCGAAGCCGTGTCCCGGCGGCAGAAGATCCGAGCCAACCGGCGTGCCTTCGGGCAGGTGGTTGGAGGCCATGAAACTCACGGTCTTGCGGCTCAACAGCCGCGTCGAACCGAGCACGCCGCCGTTCTGGATCATCTGGATGAAGCGGGCATAATCCATCGCCGACGACACCAGGCCGCCGCCGCCGGACTCGAACGGGAACGGCTTCGTCACGTCGAGCAGCTTCACCTCCTCGCCGGTGTCAGGGTCCCGGGACAGCGGTTCGGCCAGCCGGTGGAGCGAACCTTCCCGCACATGAAAGCCCGTGTCGTCCATGCCGAGCGGATCGAAGATGTGCTCGCGCAGGGCGTCGCCCAGGGACGAGCCGGTGACGACCTCAACGATGGTTCCCAGAATGTCGGTGGAGCGGCCGTAGTCCCACTGGGTTCCCGGCTGGCTGTTGAGCGGCAGCTGCGCCAGCGCCTCCGCGTGCTCCATGCTGGTCCAGTTGCGCCGGAAGATGCGGGCGTCGATGTACATCTGCTGCAATTCGGGCATGGCCAGGAATTCGTAGCTGAGGCCCGAGGTGTGGCGCAGCAGGTCCTGCACGGTCATCGGCCGCGCCTGCTCTTCCAGCGTCAGGACGCCGTCGCGCTTCACCGCCACCTTCGTATGGGCGAAGGCCGGGATGTATTTGGCGACAGGATCCGAGATCAGCAGCTGGCCGCGCTCCACCAGCATCATGATCATGGTGGAGACGATCGGCTTGGTCATGGAATAGCAGCGGAACAGGGCGTCGGTCTGCAAAGCCTCGCCCGTCGCCGGATCGCGCATGCCGACGGCGGAGAAGTGCGCCACCTTGCCGAAGCGGGACAGCATGGTCACCGCGCCGGCAAGCCGGCCCCGGTCGACATGATCGCGCAACACGGCGTTGATCCGCTCCAGGCGCTCGATAGAGAAGCCGGCTTCCTCAGGCCTGATGGTGGGCAAATTGCTCATAAACGCTGAAACTCCCGAATGTCCGGCGTCAGGCCGGAGCGATTTTTCACAAGACAACGAAGATTATTTCCAGGCGAAAACCGGCTGTTCCAGCTCATGCACGCGGGTGTCGCGGCCGGCGAGCACCTCGCGGAACTGGTAGATCACCGCCGCCGTCGGCGCATGAATGTGGTCATCGTCGATCCACAACCGGATGACCTGACGCGGGCTTTCCGGAATCGTGACAAAGCTGACGATGTCCTCCCGCGCCACATGCGCCAGGGGGATGAAATGAACCGAGGCCACCTCGGCGGGGTTGGGATTGATGGCGCGCGGATCGCCCGCCCACACCACCACCGGCGTCATGAGATAACCGGAGCGGGTGGGATAATCATCGAGGACGCCAAGCACCGCGTCGGCGCCGAGGGCAAGGCCGATTTCCTCCGACACCTCGCGCAGGGCGGCCTGGACGATGGTTTCGCCCGGATCGCAGCGGCCGCCAGGCAAAGCCCACTGGCCGCCGTGGGAGCGCAGCGTGCGGGCCCGCCGGGTCAGCACGAACGCCAGTTCACCGTCGCCGCGCGGATGCTCAACCACGGTGATCGCCACCGCCGCGCGCTTCAGCCCCGCATGGCCATCATCGTCAGCAAGCCGCTCAAAACCAGAAAACAGCCCGGTCATCCGGGCGCGGACTTCGTCAAAACTCTCTGTCACAGCAAAACTCTCAAATACGCCTGTCGCTTTTCATGACGGCGCGCCAGCCACGCCAAAGCATTTCCGGCAAAGTGAACGCACTTTGCCTGAGAAAACCGCGTCCGGTCGACCAATCAGGGAAAAAACCCTGTTCCGCGTGACCGGATGCTTCCCGGCTGGCGCGCCTGTTGCTCCCGCCGCCCGGCGCGTTTCCACCGGGATCAGACCTTCTCCGGTTCAGGCGCGAACTGGCCGCGCAGGGTTGGCTTGTGCACCTTGCCGGTGGCGTTGCGCGGCAGCGCCTCGACAAAAGCGACGTCGCGCGGGCATTTGAAGCGGGCGAGATGCGCCCGGCAATGTTCGTGAACCTGCAGTTCCGACAGTTGCTGCCCCGGTTTGACCACCACGACCGAAAGGCCGCTTTCGCCCCAGCGCTCATCCGGCACGCCGATGATCGCCGCCTCGGCAATCTGCGGCATCCGGTAGAGCGCGTCCTCCACCTCGGCCGGATAGACGTTCTCGCCGCCCGAGATGTACATGTCCTTCCAGCGATCAACGATATAGAAGAAGCCGTCAGCATCGACCCGGGTCGCATCGCCGGTGTGCAGCCAGCCGTCGGTGAAGGATGAGGCGTTGGCGTCCGGCCGGTTCCAGTATCCTGGCGTGACATTGGGGCCGCGCACCCACAATTCGCCGATCTCGCCCGCCGCCGCTTCGGTTCCATCTTCCCGCATCACGCAAACTTCGGTGTGCAGCACCGGCTTGCCGGCCGATCCGGCCCTGGCGGCCGCGTCCGCCTGGTCGAGCGCCAGCACGGCGGGGCTGGTTTCCGTCATGCCATAGCCCTGCTGCAGGGCGACGCCGCGCTGTTCCCAGATGCGCAGCAGCGGCACCGGCATCGGCGCCCCGCCGACGCCGCCAACCCTCAGGCCCGAGAAATCGGTCTTGTCGAAATCCGGGTGCTGACACAGGAACTGGTAGATCGACGGCACGCCGAACAACAGGTTCAACCCCCATGCCCGCTCATGGATCAGGCGCAAGGTCGCGCCCGGATCGAAGGCGCGCATGATCAGCACGACGCCGCCGGCGTGCAGGGTCGGATTGACGTAGCAGTTGAGCCCGCCGGTGTGGAACAGCGGCAGCACCAGCAATTGCACCGTCGTCTGGTTGACGCCGGCGACAGCGCCAAGGTTGACGCAATTGAAGAACGTCATGCCGTGGGTGATCATCGCCCCCTTGGGGCGCCCCGTGGTGCCGGAGGTGTACATGATGGTCGAGACGTCATCATGGGTGACCTCCGCCCACGCCTGACGGGGCAAGGGCTGGACCGCCGCCAGGGCCGCCTCGTAGCCGGCCTCGAACTGCAGGCTGGCCGGCGTCTGGCACGCGGCCGCGACCTCAAGCGCCGTGGGCGCGAGCTCCGCGTCATGGATCATGACGCGCGGCGCGGCGTCGCCGACAATGTAGGTCAGCTCGGAAACGGTGAGGCGGGTGTTCAGCGGAACGAAGATCGCCCCGAGACGGCCACAGGCGAACTGGACTTCCAGCGTCTCCGGCGCGTTGTGGGCCAGCACCGCGACGCGGTCGCCGGCGGTTACGCCCAAACTGGCGCACAGATACGCCGCCAGCCGGCCAATGCGATCATGCATCTGCGCGTAAGAAAACTCACGACCATCCGCCAGATTGACGACCGCCAGCCGCTCCGGCGTACGCATCGCGTGATGGGCGATCCAGTCGTAATAGCGAACCGTCATACAGCGTTCCTCCAGACCACGTCGGCCGCTCCATCTTGTTCGTTGCCGGGAGCGTGAACCAAGATTTCAACGAAATACATCGCCAGGCAAGGCCCGACGAAAGCCGCAGACTGGTGGCGGCGCAGGCGATGGCCAGCCAGCGACAGGCCATGCGGCGCCAGCCATGCCGCCAGCGCAATGTTCAGACGAAGAGCCCGCTCATGACGCATTTGTTATAACGTCTGGAAGGCTGCACAACTCGCGGGGAGCAACATCAGGTCCGGCGTTCATGCACCCCCAACCGTCCCGCAACAATCTGGCGCTGGTCACGCTTCTCGGCCTGATCTGGGGCCTGAACTGGCCGATCGTCAAATTCGCCATCATCGAATATGGCCCATGGACGACGCGGGCGCTGAGCCTCTCCGGCGCCGCGCTGGTGCTGGTTGTTGCGTCTCTCTGGCGCGGCCAGAGCCTGCGCATCAGCCCGCGCGCGTGGTGGCGCGTGCTGGTTCCCGCCATTTTCGGCATGGCGCTGGTCAATATCCTCAATGCCTGGGCGCAGATGGTGATGGAAACCGGGCGCGCGGCGATCATCGCGTTCTCGATGCCGGTCTGGGCCACGGCAATGGCGGTGTTCCTCCTCGGCGAGCGGCTTGACGCCCGCAAATCCGTCAGCCTGGCGCTGGGCGCCGCTGGCCTGCTGGCGCTGGCGTGGCCGGCGCTGGCCGCCGGCGGCCTCTCGCCCGGGCTGATGCTGGCCTTCGGCTCGGCGCTGTCCTGGGCCTGCGGCGCCGTTTTCATGAAGCGTTTTCCCATCGACGCCCCGCCGCTGACCGCCGCGACGTGGCAGATCGCCGCCGCCGCGGCCATCCTGACGACGGGTATGCTGGTCTTTGAGGGACCGGCAATTCCGTTCCACGGATTGACCAGCGGCTTTTTCGGGCTCGCCTACAATATCGTCGCCGCCCAGGCGATCGGCACGTGGATCTGGTTTGGCGTGTTGACGCGCTCACCAGCCTCCGTCGCCGCCATTGGCACACTGATGACGCCAGGCGCTGGCGTGATCGGCGCCATGCTGATGCTCGGCGAAACCCCCGCCCTCACCGACTGGCTGGGCCTGGCGCTGGTAGTCAGCGCCAGCGCCATCGTGCTGCTGCGCCGTCCGGTCAGCCTGTCCGCACCTGTGACAAAAACGCCACCGCCGCCCTGCCCCGCGCCGGGCGGAAACGCCCAGCTTCTGGCGCCCGCTCAAACCGCACGATAAGGTGCCCCGTCCAACGGTTGAGGCTGGGGGACGCCCCCCAAGCCCGACCGGCCGCCGCTGAGCCAAAAGGCGCGCCGCGTGGGGTGTGACCGCAGTTAACTGCGCCCGCTCTGGAGCTACGCCGCGTCATGCGCCGACTATACCTGCTAGCCGTAACCGCGATCGCCGCCGCTTTGCTGGCGGGGTGTAGCGGGCGCGCCCGGAACGTGCTGCAGCCGGAACAGGGGGCCATCTACCCAGGGGCGACGCCAGTCAGCATGCTGGTGGCCACCACGCGCAGCCCGGAGAATGCCCTCCCTGGCCAGATGTTCACGGGCGAGCGCTCCGATCTGCTCAATTTCGCCGATATCACCATCTCAGTGCCGCCGGCTGGCGCGCGCAAGGTTGGCGACGTGCAATGGCCGCGCCAGCTGCCGGCCAACCCTGCGACGGATTTCACCACCCTGTCCGCCAGGGTTCTGGACCAGTCCCAGGCGATGGCCGTATTCAATCAACGCTTGCGCAAGGAGCGCCAGCGCCGGGTGCTGGTTTTTGTCCACGGCTATAACACCAGCTTCGAGGACGCGGTTTACCGCTTCACCCAGATCGTCCATGATTCCGGGGCGCCGGCGATGCCGGTGCTGTTCACCTGGCCCTCACGCGGCCGCCTGCTCTCCTATGGTTTCGATCGCGAAAGCAGCAACTTCTCCCGCGACGCCCTGGAGAAGCTGCTCGCAGCCCTCAACAGCGATCCGCAGGTGGGCGAAATCGCTATTCTTGCCCATTCCATGGGTAACTGGGTGACGCTGGAAGCGTTGCGGCAGATGGCGATCCGCAACGGCCGCCTCGCGCCGAAGATCAACAGCGTGATGCTGGCCGCGCCAGACGTGGACTTCGACGTATTCCGCCGGCAGATCGCCGCCATTGGCCCGAAACGGCCGCCGTTCGTTATCTTTACCTCGCAGGACGACGAAGCCCTGGCGTTTTCGCGGCGGGTATGGGGACAGACGCGGCTGGGCGCCATCAACCCCCAGGCCGAACCCTATCGCTCTGAACTGAAGCGCGATGATATCATCCTGATTGACCTCACCGGGGTCCAGTCGTCGGATTCCATCAATCACGGCACCTTTGCCCAGTCACCCCAGGTGGTGCAGATGATCGGCAGCAGGCTTGTCGCAGGCCAGGCGCTCACCGACTCTGGCGCGGGGCTTGGCGACAAGCTGGGACGGATCGCGGTTGGCGCCGCATCCACCGTCGGCACAGCCGCCAGTATCGCGGTGTCGGCCCCAATCGCCATCATCGACCCCAAAACGCGCGAGGGGCTCGGCGACCAGTTCGAGATCCTCGGTTCAAACGTGGCGGATACCCTGCCTCTACCCCGTGGGCCATCCTACGCGCCCGCGAGTGCGGTCGCACGCTAACGCGCGGACCGTTCTGACGGGTGCGTCTGGTCGGCCAGCGTGCGCTGAAAACAGGAAATGCAGGGCCGTTGCCGATCCATATTGCCTGGCAACGGCTCTGGGGTATTGACGCGATCTGCCGCCCGGAGAGCTTGCTGGCCCGGCGGTTCGCGCCCCCTTCACCCGACGGCGTCCTTTCCCGGCAATGCCATGGCGACCGTGGCGCAAGGATGGGCTGGGGACCGTCGCGAAATCGCCATGCGGGGCTGGTCCGTTAAGCGTGTGGTAACGCGCGCGCCCCTGATGTGGCCGCATCCGGACGTGGAAGCAGCGTCCCGTTTTGCCGAACCGGGAGATCCGACATGGAAGCCACTATTGCCCGCCGCCAGCCGCGCCTGAAGCGCGCCGCGCGGATCACCGTGCGGTGCGGCGCACTGCTGGCCGTGGCCCTGTCACTGGCTGCCTGCGACAAATGTGGCCGCGCCACGCCGATCAACAAGCCGTGGAGTTCTGCCTGCGAGTCCGGCCCGTCAACCAACTGACGCCAGAGTGGGCGATGGCCCAGACCCCGTCGCGTCTTGTTCGCGCCGTACGGCATCCTGGCGTCTGATCCCGGCGTTTGGGAGTGCGGAAGCGCTAATGGCCGCGCTCTGGCATGAGCCGCTTTTCACCATTGGCGACGCCCAATAAAAAACGGCCCCGAAACGGGGCCGTTTCTTTTTTCGCGCGACGATCAGCGGCAGATGCGGCGCGGACCGTGCGGCGTGTGCTGCACGACGCAATGGGGCGCCCGGCGCGGCGCATGATAGTGGCGCGGCGGTGGCGGCGGCGGCCGGTGGGCATGTGGATGACGGGCGTGTGGACCAGCGACGCGGTAGCAGCGACCGCCCGGCCCCCGATACATGCCAGGGCCACATCCACCCGCAACAGTTGACACCATTGGCGCGCCGGCGGCGCCCGAAGCGCCTGCCAGTGAACCCGCGCCAGCGCCCCCAGGGGCAGCCAGTGCGCCCGACGCCGCCAGCATCGCGCCAGCGATTGCGGCAAGACCGGCGACGCGCGCGCCTGGCAACATTGCAAATGCAGTCTTCATACGAAATCTCTTGCTTGCAGGACCCCGGACCCGACAATTCGTCGCCTTTGCTGGCGAGCGGCCCGGCCCGGAGGCCATTACCCGGTTGGTTGTTGTTGCAGGAGCGCCCGCCAGAGCCCTTTCCGAGCCCAGTCCGGACAAAACAGCCCTGGACAAAACAGCTCTGGCCGGCAGCCCCGCAGGTCTGAAGAAGCCCTGGAGCAGCTCTTGATCAATCTGGATCGCAAACTGCTCCGGTTCTTCCTGTTCTGAGCGAATTCTGATCGATCAGCCGCTTCCGTCTGACCGGAAAGCGCCTTAACGGCAGACGCGGCGCGGGCCGTAAGGGGTATGCCTGACGAAGCAGCGCGGCGGGCCATAGTAGCGCGGCGGCGGCGCATAACGCGGCGGCGGCGCATAACCTGGGCGACCATAGGCGCAACGGCCAGACGGCGTGCGCCAGCCGCCAGGACCGCAGCCCTGCGCAACGTGGGTCACAAAGCCGTCCGCCTGCGCGGGCTGGGCCAGACCCGACGCGGCGGGCATGGCGAACGCTCCCGAGGCGAGCAGCATGGCGCCAGCAAAAGCGCTGGCGGTCAGGGCGAGTTTCATTGTCACTCCTCCGCAATCATTCCGGCAAGGGAAACGCTTGCCCCCTTGATTGGTTGCATCAGACCATCGATTTCCGGCGCAAACGTGGAAAATCGCGGGCTGCTACAGGCAATGACAGAAGCTGTGAATAATAGTTAACAAATTGCTTTCCCATTTTCCCGCAGACATTTGGGCGGGGCGACCGGATTCAGCGCGCACTCATCATGTCAAACCGGTGGCGAATTCTGCCCGACAGACCGCGCATGCCGGATGGAGCCGGACATGTTCGTCCGGTCTTTCACGCCGGCCTCGGAATAACGGACGGGTTGGCCCAGCAAACTCCCTGGCGAACCCACAAAAAACAACGCCGGGCTGGAAGTCAGCCCGGCGTAACAGCGTCCACACGCGAATGTCTCGCGGCAAATCCACGTCTTCGCTGGCGCAAGCCAGACTGGCGCCAGTTGTCAGCCGGCTTTCTTCGCCGCCAGCAGGTCGCGAATTTCAGCGAGCAACACGACGTCGGCCGGCGTTTCCGGCGGCGCTTCCTTCGCCTTCAGCCTGTTGATGCCGCGCACCACCAGAAACAGGATCCAGGCGACGATCATGAAGTTCACGGCCAGGGTGATGAACCGGCCGTAGCCAATGACGGCGCCCTGCTTCTGCGCCTCAGCATAGGATGCGGCGGTGACGTCCTTGCCCAACGCGATGAAGTGATTGGTAAAATCGAGACCACCGGTCACCCAGCCGATGATGGGCATGAAAATATCCGCCACCAGCGAATTGACGATGCCGCTGAACGCCGCGCCGATGATCACGCCGATGGCGAGGTCAACGACATTGCCGCGCATGGCGAATTTCTTGAATTCACTCAACATCCTGCTTTGCTCCTCAAAATCGGCGCGCGATGCCTGGCTGGTCCACGCCCAGCCTTCGGCCCCGCTGACGGCGAGCCCCCGGACCGCAGCATCCTTGCGCCTGCCGAAGTTTGGTCTCACCTTCTTTGCTGGATAACCTGGCAAAGGTTATTGATCGCTACACAAACGCGCGTGCAACCCTCACCTGAGCAGGATAGCCTGGAATTTCGCGTCGCCTGACGTAGCGGGCGCCGACACCCCGGACGACAGGAGTCCCATGCCCGACAGCTGGATGGTGATCGCCGCCGCGTTACTTTATCTGTGTGCGCTGTTTGGCGTCGCGTGGTTTTGCGACCGGCGCGCTGGCGGATGGCTCGACGGCCGGCTGCGGGTGTTCATCTACCCGCTCACCATCGCGGTCTATTGCACGTCATGGACCTTCTACGGCTCCGTTGGCTTTGCCGCCCGCTCCGGTCTCGACTTCCTGATGATCTATATCGGGCCGGCCCTGGCGCTGGTGCTCGGCTCGCGGCTGGTGATGCGCATCATCGCCCTCAGCCGGGCCCAGAACATCACCTCCGTCGCGGATTTCGTGGCGGCCCGCTATGGCAAGAGCCAGAAAGTCGCCGCCGTCGTCGCCCTGATCGCCGTCACCGGATCGGTGCCCTACATCGCCCTGCAGCTCAAGGCGGTTTCGGTTTCGCTCACTACGTTTCTCGCCGCCATCGACGGCAAGACCGCATCGTGGATGGAGTGGATCAGCGTCATGGCCGCCGTGGTGCTGGCGCTGTTCGCCGTGGCCTTCGGCACCCGGCGCGTCGACGCCACCGAGCACCAGCAGGGGCTTGTCGCCGCCATTGCCGTGGAGTCCATCGTCAAGCTGGCTGCCTTCCTCGCAGTCGGCCTGTTCATTACCTATGCGATGTTCGGCGGCGTGACCGACATCGTCGCCCGCGCCGACGCCACCTCGCCCACACGCTTTCTGGAAATGACCTCCAGCCCGCTCAATCTGGCGACGCTGGTGCTGCTGTCCGCCTGCGCCGCGCTGCTGTTGCCGCGCCAGTTCCACATGATGATCGTGGAGAACCGGCGGGTTGGCGACGCGCCGCGGATGGCGTGGATGTTCGCGGCCTATCTGGCGCTGATCAATCTGTTCGTCATTCCCATCGCCCTGGCCGGCATTTCGATGTTTCCCAACGCCGCCGACCGGGACATGACCCTGCTGCAACTGCCGCTGCAGGCTGGCGCTGGCTGGGTGGCGCTGCTGGCCTTCATCGGCGGCCTTTCCGCCGCCACCGCCATGGTGATTGTCGACTCCGTCGCCCTGGCGATCATGATCTCCAATGATCTGGTGATGCCGGTGTTGCTGCGCTGGCGCTCGGCCCGGGCGGCGCGCGGTCTGCACATCCGCTCCGGCATGGGCCCGGTGGTGCTGGGCATTCGCCGCTGCGCCATCGTGCTGGTGATGGCGCTGGCGTGGTTTTACAACGAGAACGCGGCGAATGCGGCCCTGGCGGCCACCGGCCTGCTGTCGTTCGCCGCCATCGCCCAGATCGCGCCGCCGTTCATCGGCGGCCTTGTCTGGCGGCGCGGCACGGCGCTGGGCGCCGTGGCCGGCCTCGGCGTCGGCTGGCTGGCGTGGGCCTGGATGCTGCTGCTGCCGGCCATCGCCGATCCGCAGAGCCTGGGCAGTTCCTTCCTCACCGGCCCCTTTGGCCTGCGCATCATCAACCCGGCGGTGTTGACCGGGGCGGGCCCGGAAAATATCACCCCCGGGGTCCTGTGGAGTCTTGGCCTCAACATTGTCTTCTATGTCACCTGTTCCCTGCTGCGCCCGGCGAGCGCCATCGAGCGTCTTCAGGCCCATGCTTTCCGCTCGCCGGAGCCGCGCATGAGCCAGAGCCCAATGCCGGTGCGCGGGGTCGCCACCTTTGATGACCTGTATGACGCCGTGGCGCGCTATCTGGGCGATGATCGCGCCCGCTCGGCCTTCGACGGGTTCAACGCCACCCGCCAGGAGCCAGCCAGGGGACCGGCCCCGGCGGACATCCAGACCATCCGCTTCGCGGAGCACCTGCTGGCCTCGGTGATTGGCGCCGCCTCGTCGCGGCTGATGCTGTCGCTGCTCAACAGCTCGGACAAGCTGTCGTCCAGCACGGCGATGGCGTTGCTGGACGACGCCTCCGCCGCCATCCAGTACAATCGCGACGTCCTGCAGAACGCCCTCGACCATGCCCAGCAGGGCATCACCATTCTCGATCATGACATGCGGATTCTGGCCTGGAACCAGGCCTTCGTGGACCTGTATGACCTGCCGCCGGATTTCGTCCGCGTTGGCGTCGGCCTCGACGCGGTCGTGACCTTCAACGCCAGCCGCGGGGCCTATGGCCCGGGCCATGTGGACGATCTGGTCGCCGACCGGCTCGCCAGCCTGCTCAACGACGGGCCGCCGGCGCGCGTCAAACTGTTTCCTGGCGAGAGCGTCATCGAGATCCGCTCCAACAAGCTGCCGGGCGGCGGCTTCGTGACGACCTATACCGAAGTGACCCGCGAGGTTGAGGCCGAGGAGGCGCTGGAGGCTGCCTATGCCACGCTGGAGAAGCGCGTGGAAGAGCGGACCCAGGAGCTGATGCGCCTGAATGTCGCGCTGACCAAAGCGAAGTCCGCCGCCGACGAGGCCAACCAGTCGAAAACCCGGTTCCTCGCCGCCGCCAGCCACGACATCCTGCAACCGCTGAACGCCGCCCGCCTCTACGCCGCCGCGCTGGTGGAGCGGCCGGAAGGCGCCGGCGAGGCGCGGCCGATGATCGACAACATTGTCGGCTCCCTCGATGCGGTGGAGGAAATCCTCACGGCGCTGCTCGACATTTCGCGCCTCGACGCCGGGCAGATGCGGGCGGAGTTCTCAATTTTCCCGATCGGCCCCCTGCTCGACCAGTTGCAACGGGAGTTCGCGCCCATGGCCCGCGAGAAGGGCCTGACGCTGAAGGTGTTGCCATCGTCGCTGCATGTGCGCTCGGACCGGCGGCTGCTGCGCCGGCTGTTGCAGAACCTGATTTCCAACGCCATCAAATACACGCCCTCCGGCAAGGTGCTGGTGGGCTGCCGCCGCCATGGCGACCGCCTGCGCGTTGCCGTGGCCGATACGGGGCTCGGCATTCCCGAATCAAAGCAGCGCCTCATTTTCCGGGAGTTCCAGCGGCTGGACCAGGGCATGCGCGAGGCGCGCGGCCTTGGCCTTGGCCTGTCCATCGTCGAGCGCATCGCCCATGTGCTGCACCACAAGGTGTCGCTCAGTTCGGCGCCCGGGCGCGGCTCGCTGTTCTCCGTCAGCATGCCGGTGCGCGAGCCGGTGGCGGCGCCGGAGGTCAACCGCCCCGCGCCTGCGCCGGCCACGCCGCTCACCGGCCTGCGCATTCTCGCCATCGACAATGAGCCGGCGATCCTGGAGGGCATGCGCGCCCTGCTGGAGGGGTGGGGCTGCCAGGTGGCGACCGGCGGCAGCCTTGATGAGGCCAACCGCGTCATCGGCGCGCGCCGCTTCGCGCCGGATATCGTCATTGCCGACTATCATCTGGATGAAGGCGACGGGCTGGAGGCGATCACCCGCCTGCGCTGGCGGCTGGGGCCGGGCCTGCACGCCGTGCTGCTGACCGCCGATCGCTCCCCGGAGGTGCGGGCGGAAGCGCAGAGGAAAAACGCCCACGTGCTGCACAAGCCATTGAAGCCGGCGGCGCTGCGCGCCCTGCTGACCCAGTGGCGGGCGCGGATGGACTGAGGCGGCGCGTCATGCGGCGCCGCCCGCCCCTGGCGCAACCTGTTGACGCCAGACGAGATCTGCCCCCCCGGTTTAGCGCGTTCCCAGGATCAGCGCGATCATGATGGCGGCGAAGCAGACCATCATGATCGCGCCAACGATGACGCTGACCAGCATGCGGGCTGTGATCCAGACGCCCGCGACATTGCCAGCCACGCCCGCGATGCCGGTCGCGCGATCGGGCCGCGCCGCGCCTTCACCGGCCATGGGGTAGCCGCAACCGGGACAGGCCAGCGCCCGGCTGGAAATCTGGCGGGCGCATTCCGGGCATGAAATCAGCGACATGAATCCTCCATTTCGCGCGAACTGACAGTCAGGACCCGGCGCCAATGATGATCTCCACGCGGCGGTTGCGCTGACGCCCCTCCGGGTCATCAGAACCATCCGGCCGGGTATTGGCCGCCGTGGGACGCGCTTCGCCGAAACCCGCGGTGCGCATGCGTTCGGCGTCAATGCCCCGGGCTCTCAGCCAGGCGCCGACGGACGCGGCGCGCTGGCGTGACAGGCCCAGATTGTAAATGTCCGAACCAATGGCGTCGGTGTGCCCCTCGATGCGCACCGGCGCGTCGCCATACGCCTTGAGCAGCTCCGTCACGCGCGCCAGCACCGGCCGGGCGTCAGCACGGATATCGGAGCTGTCAAAGGCGAACAGCACATCGCCTGGCACGGCGATGACGATGTCGCCCTGCTGCTCCCGCGCCCCCAGTTCGCTGAGCAATTGCCGGGCCCTCAGCCGGGTTTGCGGCGCCACCTCGCGGATGCGGAAGGACGAACCCTCCCCCCGGTTTGCCAGGGCAGACGGCTGCGCCCGTTCGCGCCACAGGCTGTGCAGCCCTTCGCGCGGACGCCATGTGCTGGCGCCGATGAACCGCTCGACAATGCGCCCGGCGCCGGCGCCGGACGCCCTGCCCCCACGGATGACGTCATAGTCGGCCAGCGCCGGACCGCAGGAGAAAACCATGGCGGCAACACAGGCCGGCAGGCGAATCCGTCCCCCCATGGGTCAGCGCGCTTCCGCAAGCGACAGGCGCAGCGTCACGCCGGGGGCGTTCAGATCGTCACCCTCATTGCCCGCGTTGAAACTCAGCGCCACCTGCTTCGTCCCATCCGGGATCCGCCCAGGAAACACCAGTTCCGCATCAATGGTCTGGCCATTGGCGATGGTGAGGTAGCGGTTGTCGTCCGGCTGGCGCAGTTGCAGGCGCTGGCCGTCGCCGAGATCAAGCGTGGCGTTGGCCTCATTGAGATTGACGCGGCTGGTGCGGCGACTGTCGAAGGACGCGACCAGATGGACAACGGTCGCGTCCTCGCCCACCACAATCTTCCGCACCTGAATGGTAACGCCGGCCGGAACGCTGGTCTGCCCGCCGGAAACCTTGAAGATCCTGTCGGATGCGGACCTGGCTGACGCGGCCTCCCCCGCAGGAGCCGCAGCGTCGGACTGGGGGCCGGACTGGGCGAGGGCAGAAGCGCCAGACATCGCGCAGGCCAGAGCAAGGACAAGGGTCAATGCACTGGCGGTGCGGGCGCATTTCCGGAGGCTGAAAGCACATGCGGCGGTTTGCCTGGCGACTGTCGGCATCGTCGCGAGCATCATGAAATCACCTTCCCTGTTTGTGCAGCCGGCGGCCGTCCGCCTGCGCCGCGGCGCCGCCGTTCTAACCCGGCCTGCCCCAGAGGCGGGATCAAAATTGCGCCATGGCAAGCGCATGCGCCGCATCCCCCGGACATTTGAACGCGCAACCGGCCGGGCCAAGGGACGAAACAGGCTTTTGTTGCAGGCTTTTATTGAAGCAGCGCGCCCGTCGGGGCGACGCGGCGGCGGCGCGAAAAACGGTTCGCCCCGCCCAGGCAGCGGCCCCTTTGCGGCCGCAAGCGGCGCCCCAGCAAAACACAACGTGATGCAGGCATCACAACCGGCATGTCGTATCGTCACGTCAATCATCACGCCATGGCGCGCCCCCTGCGGAAGCAATCATTACGCATTCAGGATATGGTATGAGGGATTATTTCCATGACATTCAAATATTATATCGATGATCCGCAATACGCATCTCTTGATGTGAGAAGAATTTATTATATTTATAATTACCTGATTCCCAGGTCAGAAGATGATGGATCAGGTGAAGTCGCCTATTATGGCGGCTCCATATACAGCGGACTCTACCAGACCGCCCTTTACATATGGCGCGCCGGGCAGGACAGCAGCCATATCATTGATGAAACGCATTATCTCCCGGATGGCGTCAGCGACTGGTCCGCGCGCTATGAACTGCGAAGCGGCCATGTGGTGCGCATGTCATTCGACCAGCCCCTCAACGATGGCGGGCATCTGGTTGGCAATGGCCTGGTCAACGACGCGAGATCAGCGCCTGACGCCCTTTGGGACTGGATAAACGACAGGGTCATGGCGCAGGTCCGGATCGCCAGCCTCCAGGCCTTCAACGCCGAGGGCGAGCTTGTTCTTCTGCAGACATTCGACGGCAAGGGGGCCCTGCTTTCCGGACGCTGCGACGCCGCGGCGCCGCGCACTGCCTGGCAGCCCGAAAACTATGAGGCCGCGTGCCAGCTCGAGACTGACAGGCCGGGCGTGACCATCGAGCGCGGCGCCTGGGGCCGGCAGAGGATCACCGGCTCCCCCCAGGATGACGAACTGTCTGGCGCCAGCGGTCGCGATGTCTTTGTTGTCGGGCCTGGCTCCGGTCACGACGTCATTCATGATTTTACGCCCAATCAGGACGTGCTCGAAATCGGCGGCGGCCAGATCAGCTTGTGGCGCGAACTGCCCGGGCTTCTGGAACAACGGGGCGACGACGTCGTGCTGACGTTGGCGGACAGCAGCGTCACCCTGAAAAACGTCGCGCTGGCAGACCTCGACGCGGACGATTTCAGCCTGTTTCCCTGACCTGCGACGCTGCATCAGGACGAAAAAAGCCGCGACGGATAACCGTCGCGGCGTCTGCGTTCGGGAGCGCCGAAAGCTGCCTGGCTGCACTGACCAGCCGTCCCGGAGAACCGGCGGCCCGCCTCAGGCAGCGGCCGCGAGCTTCGGATAGTAGGAGCCGCCATCTTTCGCCATCTGGCGAAGCTGGGCGTTGGCGGTGAACCGTTCGCCGTATTTCGCAGCGAGGCGGTCGCACAGGGCGACGAACGCCGCCGCGCCCATGCCGTCGATATAGGACAGCACGCCGCCGGTGAACGGCGCGAAACCGAAGCCGATGATCGAGCCGACGTCAGCCTCGCGCGGATCGGTGACGATGCCTTCCCCGAAGCTGCGCGCGGCTTCCAGCGCCTGGGCGACCAGCAACCGCTGCTTCAGTTCGGTCACGTCCAGCGTATCGGGATCGAGCTTCACCTTTTGCAATTTGGCCAGGCCGGGCCACAGCTGCTTCTGGCCATTTTCGGGATAGTCGTAGAAGCCCTTGCGGTTCTTGCGGCCAAGCCGCCCCTCACCTTCCACCATGGTTTCCAGCAGAGCCAGTTGGTCGGGATCGACCGCGTCGTCGCCGGCCTCCGCCTTCGTGGCGCGGGCGATGCGCAGGCCCAGATCCAGCGCCACCTCATCATTGAGCGACAGCGGCCCCACCGGCATGCCGGCCATGCGGCCGATATTCTCGATCATCGCCGGAGGAACGCCCTCCAGCAACATGCGGTGGCCTTCCTGGACATAGGCGCCGACGCAACGGTTGGCGAAGAAGCCGCGCGCATCGTTGACGACGATCGGCGTCTTGCGAATGGCGCGGACGTAGTCCATCGCCGTGGCCAGCGCCTTGTCGCCTGTCTGCTTGCCGACAATCAGTTCGACCAGCAGCATTTTCTCCACCGGCGAGAAGAAGTGGATGCCGATGAAACTGGCCGGACGCGACGAGGCTTTCGCCAGACCGCTGATCGGCAGGGTCGAGGTGTTGGAGGCGAAGATGACATCGTCGCCGATGACGCTCTCGACCTTCGCGATGACCTCAGCCTTAACCTTCGGATCCTCAAACACCGCCTCGATCACCAGATCACAGCCAGCCAGCGCGGCGTAGTCCGGCGTCGCGGTGATGCGGCCAAGCAAGGTGGCTTTGGCTTCAGCAGTGGCGCGACCCTTGCGCACCTGCGCGTCGATCTGCGCCTCGGCGTGGGCCTTGCCCTTGTCGGCGGCGGCCTGGTCGCGGTCGACCAGCACCACCTCCATGCCGGCCTGGGCGCTGACATAGGCAATGCCCGCCCCCATGAAGCCGGCGCCGACGACGCCGAGCTTGCGCAGCTTCGACTTCTCAACGCCTTTCGGCCGGCGGGCGCCCTTGTTCAGTTCACCCATGGAGATGAACAGCGAGCGGATCATCGCCGCCGCTTCCGGCGTGCGCAGAATGTGGGCGAAGTAACGGCTCTCGACCTGCAGGGCGAGATCCATCGGCAGTTGCAGGCCCTCGTAAACGCTGGCGAGAATCGCCTTCGCCGCCGGGTAATTGTCGTAGGTTTCCTTGCGGTAGATGGCATTTGCGGCCGGAAACACCTGCATGCCGACCGGCGAGAACACCTTGCCCGAAGGATTCCTGAAGCCCTTGACGTCCCAGGGCGCGACGCCCTTGCCGCCGCCAGTAATCCAGGCTTTGGCTTTGGCGATCACCTCGTCCGGAGCCGCAGTTTCGTTGACCAGGCCCATGGTTTTGGCCATCGACGGCTTGATCTGCTGGCCCTTGAACAGGAACTGCAACGCGTCAGGCGTCGCCAGCATGCGGGCGATGCGCTGGGTGCCGCCGCCGCCGGGGAACAGGCCGACCTGGATTTCCGGCAGGCCAACCTTCGTCGCGCCGTCATTGGCCATGACGCGGTAGTGGCAGGCCAGCGCCAGCTCGAAACCGCCGCCGAGGGCGAGGCCGCGAATGGCGGCCGCCACCGGCTTGCCGCAGGTTTCCAGGCGACGGTACAGCTGCGACAGGCGGCGCGTTTCATTGAAGAAGACGCGCATCGCCGCTTCGCTGTCGCCGCCAGAGGCCTGCCGCTCATATTCAAGACGGGCGCCCTGCAACATGTTGAGATCGGCGCCGGCGGAAAAATTGTCCTTGCCGGACGCAATCACCGCGCCCTTGATGGCGTCGTCGCCAGCGATGCGGTCAATCACCGCCGCCAGCTCCTCCATCATCGCCAGGGTGATGACGTTCATGGGGGCGCCGGGCTGGTCCCAGGTGACGAGCGCGACGCCATCTGCGTCGACGTCAATGTGGAATTCCTTGAGACTCATGGACTGTCTCCTGATGCGCTTTCCGGAGCCGGAGCGGGCTGCGACGGAAAGGAATGGCGAGCCGGGAAACTCAGACGCGCTCGATAATGGTGGCGGTGCCCATGCCGGCGCCGATGCACAGCGTCACCAGGGCGGTCTGCTTGCCGGTGCGCTCCAGCTCGTCCAGGGCCGTGCCGAGGATCATCGCGCCGGTGGCGCCGAGCGGGTGGCCCATGGCGATGGCGCCGCCGTTGGGGTTCATGATCGCCGGATCGATGTTGAAGACCTGGAGATAGCGCAGCACCACCGAGGCGAAGGCTTCGTTCAGCTCGAACAGGTCGATGTCGCCAATGCCCATGCCGGCATGGGCCAGCAGCTTCTTCGTCACGTCCACCGGGCCGGTGAGCATGATCGCCGGCTCCGAGCCGATGTTCGCGAAGGCGCGAATGCGGGCGCGCGGCTTCAGGCCAGCCTTTTCGCCGGCCTCCCTGTTGCCAATCAGCACGGCGGCGGCGCCGTCGACGATGCCGGAGGAATTGCCGGCATGGTGGACGTAATTGATGCGCTCGATTTCCGGGTGCGCCTGGATGGCGACGGAATCGAAGCCAGCCATGCCGGCGAGCTGGGCGAACGACGGTTGCAATTGCGCCAGCGACTGCATGTCGGCGTTCGGCCGCATGTGCTCGTCGCGGTCGAGAATGGTGACGCCGTTGAGGTCGCGCACCGGGGTCACCGATTTCGCGAAGCGGCCGTCGGCCCAGGCGGCGGCGGCGCGCTGCTGGCTCTGCACGGCGTAGGCATCCACGTCATCGCGGCTGAAGCCGTATTTGGTGGCGATGAGATCAGCCGAAACGCCCTGGGGCATGAAATAGGATTTGACGGCGATGGCCGGGTCCATCGGCCAGGCGCCGCCCGAGGCGCCCATGCCGACGCGGCTCATGGATTCGACGCCGCCGCCGATGGTCATGTCGTGCTGGCCGGCCATGACCTGGGCTGCGGCGAAGTTGACGGAATCGAGGCCAGAAGCGCAGAAACGGTTGATCTGCACGCCCGGCACGTGATGGCCATAGTCAGCCGCCAGCGCGGCGGCGCGGGCGATGTCGCTGCCCGCTTCGCCAACCGGATCGACGCAGCCCATCACCACGTCGTCAATCAGCCGCGTATCGAGGTTGTTGCGCTCGCGGATGGCGCCGAGCACCGTCGTCGCCAGCTTGAGGGTGGAGCACTCGTGCAGCGAGCCGTCCTTCTTGCCGCGACCACGCGGCGTGCGAACGGCGTCATAAATATAGGCTTCAGCCATGACTGGCCTCCGGAGATGAACCGCGACGCAGTTCCATGTGGCGCAGCCGCGCGACAGGACATGCGTCAGATCAAAACGGTCGGGGGCGCCGCATGGGCGGCGCCCGTGCTATTGCCTGCCTGCTCAGAACGCCTCGGCCGGCAACGCCATGATGGCGTCGGCGCCAGCGGAGATGCGGGCAAGCTGGGCGCCGGTTTCCGGCAGCATGCGCTGGGCGTAGAAATCGGCCAGCGTGAACTTGGCCTCCAGGGCCGGCGTCAGGGTCTCGCCCGCCGCCTTTTTCGCGTGCAGCGCCTTGAGGATTTTCGCCCACATGTAGCCGATGGCCACCAGACCGAGCATGTGCATGTAATCGGTGCTGCCGGCGCCGGCGTTGTCCGGGTTCTTCAACCCGTTCTGCATGAACCACATGGTGGCCTGCTGCAGGTGGCCGGCGGATTTGCCGAGCGCCTTCAGGAACGGGGCCAGGTTCTCATCAGCCTCGTTCTCGCTGACGAACTGCTGCAGTTCGCCGAAGAACGCCATGGCGGCGCGGCCACCGCCACGCGGCAGCTTGCGGCCCACCAGATCCAGCGCCTGGATGCCATTGGCGCCCTCGTAGATCATGGCAATGCGGGCATCGCGGACGAACTGCTCGGCGCCGGTTTCGACAATATAGCCATGACCGCCGAACATCTGCTGCGCCTTCACCGCATTGTCGAAGCCGATGTCGGTAAGCACGCCCTTCAGCACCGGCGTCATCAGGCCGAGCAATTCGTCTGCGGCCTCAGCCGTCGCCTTGTCCGGCGAGCGGTGGGCGACATCGGCCTTCAGCGCGTTCCACAACACGAAAGCGCGGGCGCCCTCGTTGAAAGCGCGGATGGAGAGCAGCGTGCGGCGCACGTCCGGATGGACGATGATCGGATCGGCGGGCTTGTCCGCGGCCTTGGTTCCGGTGAGGGCGCGGCCCTGCAGCCGCTCCTTCGCGTATTGGGCGGCGTTCTGGTAGGCGACCTCGGACTGGGCCAGCCCCTGGATGGCGACGCCGAGGCGAGCCTCGTTCATCATCACGAACATGGCGTTGAGGCCGCGATTTTCTTCGCCGACCAGCCAACCCGTCGCGCCGTCATAATTCATGACGCAGGTGGCGTTGCCGTGAATGCCCATCTTGTGTTCGATGGAGCCGCAGCTGACAGTATTGCGCGCCCCCGGCGTTCCGTCAGGGTTGAGCATGAGCTTCGGCGCGACAAACAGGGAAATGCCCTTGACGCCCTCTGGCGCGCCCTCGATGCGGGCCAGCACCAGGTGAACGATGTTGTCCGTCAGGTCATGCTCGCCGGCGGAGATGAAAATCTTCGTGCCAGTGATGCGGAAGCTGCCGTCCGGCTGGCGCACGGCCTTCGTCTTGAGCAGGCCGAGGTCCGTGCCGCAATGGGGCTCGGTGAGGTTCATGGTGCCGGTCCATTTGCCGGACAGCATGTTGGGCAGCCACGTCTGTTTCAGCTCGTCGGAGCCATGCACATACAGCGCGGCGGCGGCGCCCATGGTCAGACCCGGGTACATGGCGAACGCCATGTTGGCGGACGACGAAAATTCGTTGATGGCGGCGGCGACGGTGTGCGGCAGCCCCTGCCCGCCATATTCCGGGCTGGCGGCCAGACCCATCCAGCCGCCGGCGGCGAATTCGGCGTAGGCCTCCCTGAAGCCCTTCGGCGTGGCGACCGATCCGTCATCGGCGCGGCGGCAGCCCTCCTGGTCGCCGGAGGCGTTGAGCGGCTGCAGCACTTCTTCGCAAACCCGGGCGCCCTCGACCAGGATGGCCTCGACCAGTTCGGGCGAAGCGTCGGCGAAGCCGGGCAGATTGCCATACTGCTCGATGTTGAGCACATCCCGCAGCAGGAACATCACGTCATCAACGGGCGCCTTGTAGGTAGGCATGGGCAACTCCTGAGAGGCGAATGCGTCGCCAGAGCGTCATTGGGTCCGCCGGAACGGCGATACATCGCCCCGCGCCTGAACAGGAACGCCGGGTGCGAGAAGCAGATAGTTTACATATAAACCATCTGGAATTCACCTTAAAGGTTCATCACGACAAAAAGCCGGGGGAGCAGTGGCGGCGCGGGTCGCGCATCGCCGCGAACCACCATCATATATTTGATTAAAATGACCTTTTCCTGCTGACCCAGATTGTGATCCGGCCTCCCTGACTTTAGTCGCATATGATCGCGGTCGCCGTCTGGCGACCGGCAAAACCAGCCGCGCCCGCCCGCCGCGCCAGAAGGGCGCGCGAAACAGAAAAGGCCGCCCTCAGGCGACCCTTCGATCTGTTTCCGTCAAATGAGACAGCCATATGTCGCCGGACCGGGCGACAAACCTGATGTCCGGTCCGGAGGCATCGTCATTACAGCTTGAGGCGGGCGACATGGGCCCGGCTGGCCTCAAGTTCCGCGATTGCAGCTTCAATATCGCGCTTCTGCGTTTCGAGGTGCCGGATCTGCTCGCTGATCTGGTCAACCGACAGCCGCAGGGTCAGGCCATTGGACGCGGCGCCAAAGTCGGCCTCGTTGCGGTCGATCATCCCGGCGATCTCGCCGAGCGTGAAACCCAGTTGCTTGCCCTTGAGAATGATGGCGAGGCGCTCGCGATCCCGATCGCTGTAAAGGCGCACCGCGCCGCGCCGTCCAGGGCGCAGCAGCCCCTTGTCTTCATAGAAGCGCAAGGCGCGCAACGTCACGCCAAAGTCTCGCGCCAGATCGCCAATCAGATAATAACCGGCGGAGATTGCCGGATCCGCAGCATCGCCCGGAGGCTTGCGCGCCATGGATACAACGGAATGACCTGCATGCAGCTGATGAACTACTTCCTGGTTCACAATAATCCTCCCCCCACGGGATCGTGCGATTGATTATCGTTGCTCAAATTTCTGTGAACTGCAACCGCGACGTCATATTCAAGATTGGCTCATGATGAAGCGAGGTCGAGCGATCGTCGTTAACATTTCATTTACTGTCTTTGCAGATAGTGGGCTGGAGCGGCTCCGTATGTAGGCAACATTCTGGAACCCGCACTCAAGATATTGAATTTTCTCGCATTACAGGCGCGTGGCGCGAGCGTCGCACCAGCAGGATGGCGAACCATGACCAAAGCGGCCAGCCAAGCCTCCGCTCCCCGGCGCGACATGCGGCGCATTGACGCAACCATGGGTAGCGCCGACACCCCATCCTGCAACCCGACATCCGGGGACCGCATCGCGGCCCGGTTGGCGCGTTATGCTGATGGCATTTCACCTGTTTCCGGGCTCGCGGGCCGGCGGCCGTCGGCCGGGATTCCGTCTGGCGTTCGCGCCGCGCGCGCCCAGACATTGTCCGCCGAATCCCACCCCCTGCTCGCTGACGCCGAAACCGCCCTGCGCCGGGCCAGCGAGGACACCGCCCGCCGAATCGAGGCGTCGGTCGCCGCAACCCTGGGGGACGCGGTCTCCACCCTGCGCGGCGACATCGCGGCGCAGGCCGGCGGCGGCGAACATTTCGCCATGCTGCAGGCGCGCCTCGACGCTCTGGAAGCCGCAGGCCCCGAGATTGCGCGCTCCATCACCGAAATCATGAATGCGCGTCTTGACGCGGTTGACGACCACCTGGCGGACCTGACCCGCACCCTGACCCAGCACCCCGCCTGGGATCTCGAAACCGGATTTCAGCAGCTTCACGCCGATATTGGGGCGCTGGCGGAAACCGCCAGCCAGAATGCGATTCACCAGATTTCCGCCGACGCCATGCGGCAGATCGTCAGCGACGCCATGCGCGACATGCCGCAACCCGCGCGCCTGGATATCGAAGCCACCGTGACGCTGCCGGTGCTCACGGCGATTGAGGAAGCCGTTGGGCGTTTCATCGCAGCCAGCCCGCAGCATCACGCCGATTCGCCCGTATCGATGCCGCCGGTGAGCGACCTCTCCCTGGCCCACGTCATGCGCGATGAGCTGGCGGCGGCCCAGGCCGGGCACAGCCAGGACATCCGCAAGATGGAGACCCGGCTCGGCGCCTTGCAGGACAGCGTCGCAGCGCTCACCGAGCAATTGCGCGCGGCGCGCGAAGCCACCGAGCGGGCGGACCTCCTTGCCCACGCCAACGCGATGGCTGTCGCCGGCCCCCGCAACGACGTGAGCGCCGCGTCCCTTCAGGTCGCCGCCGCCCATACCGAAAGCCATGGCGCCTACGCGCCCCCGGAGCCGGCCGTTGCGCCAGTTCGCCAGACGTCAACCGGCCAGACCTCGCCCGTCCAGACCTCGCCCGTCCCCGCGTCGCCTGCCCTTGCGTCGCCCTCCGACGCGCCATCGCCGGCGGCAATCAAGTCGCGCCTGATCGCGGCCGCCCGGCGCGCCAACGCCGCCCCCCGCCAGCCCCGACGGGACGTCCGCACCGCGTCAGGCGGCGCAGGCGCCCCTGGCCGCGTCAACAAAACCATGCTTCGCTGGCTGCGCGGCAAGGGCCTGCTGTGGGCGGCGGCCGTCGTCATCGGCGCCGGGGCCATGCCGCTGCTGGCGCCGGCGTTGCGCGCGTTGCCGGATGCAATCCTGCCCCCGGCAGGCGAAGCCGCCCGTCTGCCCGCCGAGCGCGCTCCCGAGAAGATCGGCAGCCACCTGACCGCCTCCGCGCATCCGGCCTCGATTGTTGATGATCCGGCGGCGCTCTACGCCCTGGGCGACCGCATCGCCGAAGGCGCCGCCGTCGGCTCTCCCAAACTCGCCGCCAGCCTGCTCGAAAAAGCGGCCGAACGCGGCCAGGCGCCCGCCCAATACCGGATAGCGCGCCTGTATGAAAAAGGCGCCGGCGTGCCCAAGGACGCCCGCCGCGCCCGCGCCTGGTACGCGCGCGCCGCCGACCAGGGCAATGTGCGCGCCATGCACAATCTGGCTGTGATGTACGCGGATGGCTCGCTGGGGTCGACCGACTACAAGGCGGCCGCATCCTGGTTCCGCAAGGCGGCCGAGCGCGGCCTGGCCGACAGCCAGTATAATCTGGGCGTGTTGCTGGCCCGGGGGCTCGCCGGCGAGACCAACCCGACGGAGGCCTGGACGTGGTTTGACATCGGCGCGCGCTCCGGCGACCAGGAAGCGGCGGCGCGACGCAATGAGGTCGCCGCCGGCCTTGCGCCAGACGCCCTGCAATCCGCGCGCACCGCCGCC
Source organism: Camelimonas sp. ID_303_24 (assembly GCF_053543495.1). Classification (NCBI taxonomy): domain Bacteria; kingdom Pseudomonadati; phylum Pseudomonadota; class Alphaproteobacteria; order Hyphomicrobiales; family Chelatococcaceae; genus Camelimonas; species Camelimonas sp. ID_303_24. Next base: position 159,449 of record NZ_JBLLJM010000011.1, on the reverse strand, counting down.
GCCGCATGGCGACCCGCGCCCATCAACACGCAGGCCAACGATCCGCCCCCGACCACGGCCAAAACCGGCTCCACGGCCGGCGCGGAGCCCGCAAAGGGCGAACGCCCGGTCTGAGGCCGCCCGCAGGCGCCCTGGCGCCAACGCCGCGCCTGTCAGGCCTTGACGCATGTTGGCGGCGACCAGATCCCTTCACGGCATGTACTGGCGACAATACGCCGGAGCGCGGCTGCGGCTGCGGCCGCGTCTTCGCGCTCCGCGGTCACCCGCAAAAACGGAGCGCCGTTGCCGTTGACATCAGCCGGCCCGTTTCAGGATATGCTGGCGAGAGGGACAACGCCCAGAGGATTGAACATGCCGCCGATCACGCCACGCGGGCTTGAGATCAACGCCGCCGCCGCACGCCCCCTTGACGCCATTGCCCTGGCGCGGACCATGCTGAGATCGGCGCGGGCCGCGGCGCTCGCGACCCTCGACCCCAGCGGCTATCCTTACAGCACCGCGACCAACCTCGCCGTCGATGACGCCGGCAAGCCGTTCATCTATATGGCCAACCTGTCGCTGCACGCCCGCAATATCGAGCTGGACCCGCGCGTTTCCATCACCATCGCCGATATGGACAGGGATTTGCTCACCACGCCGCGCCTCAGCCTGGTCGGGCGCGCCATGCGGGTCATGGATGCCGAATATGAGACGCTGAAGCAGCGCTACATGGAGCGTTTTCCCAAATCAAAGCTCTACCTCGCGCTGCCGGACAGCAGGATCTTCCATATAGAGATAGAGGCGGTGCAACTGAACGGTGGCCCGGCGCAGAACGCCAATTCCGTGACCCCGTTCGATCTGGTTGAAGATCTGGCGCCCACCACGGCTGCATGAGGCAAGCGGCAGCCGGATGCGGCGCAAGCCCCCGGGCAATACAGGACAATCAGGGCCAGCGCCTCCCGGGCGCTGACCGCCGCATAATTTGAGCGGCGGCGTATCGACCAGCCACATTATTCAATGGTTAACTGCCTGGCCCGGAGTTCACCGGTCGCACAGGAGCGCATCATGTCTGTATCCCGCCGCACGATACTTGCCTCTCTCGTCGTTGGCCCGCTGGTCGCCGGCCTGTCCGGCGCGCCAGCGCTGGCGCGCGCGCCAGACCGCACCATCGATGTGCGCGGCCTGGGCGGCGTTGTCGTCGACAGCTTCAATGTGCGCGTGTTGTCCGTTGATCTGCCAACGCGCACCGTGCAGGTGGAGCGCAGGGGACGTCAGTGGCGCGTTACCCTTCCGGAAGAATTCGGCAGCCTGGATGCGCTGCGCCGCCGCGACCGCCTGCAGATTAACCGGGTCGAGGCTGCGCTCGTTACCGTCGCGCCGGCGCAGCGGGGCGCACGGCCTGACATCACGTTCTCCGCCGCGCGCAATGATGGCCTGTTTGGCAACCTCCCGGCGCGCTGGGTTGTGCGCAATGTCACCGTTACGGCAAAATTCGTCAGCTTCGACGCCACCAGGGGGACGGTCAGCTATGAGGGGCCGGAAGGTCCACGCACGGTTCGCGTTGTCGATCCCGCCGTTGCCACGGCGCTCCAGCGGCTGAAGCGCGGCGACATGGTCAACCTGTCGTTCACCGAGGCCACCGAATTTGTTCTGACGCCGCGCCGCTGACGCGGAACGCCGGGAAGCGGCCTGCGCCGCCCTCCCCCGTTTGGCTGCCCATGCCAGGCGGGGGAATTTTCCGGTGAGGCCGGCGGCTGCCGGCGCGAACAAAAGCGGGCATTCATGCCGGGCCGCCAGGTACTGGCGCATCAACGACCTGAAAAGCTCAAACGCAGTCCTTCCCTGGGCATCAGGCGACGGGCTTCTGATCCACGCGGTTCAATATCAGCGACAACGCCGCCGCCGCGCAAACGCCCACGCCGGCAACGACGATCAGAGCCAGGCCAACGCCAACATGCGACATGATGAAGGAAAACGTGAACGGAGCCGCTGCGCTAACGATCAGCCGGACGGACATCACCCGCCCCTGAAGCGCGCCGTAGCCCTGGTGGCCAAACAGCTCCAGCGGCAGGGTTCCGCCAACAATGCTGAACAGGCCGCTGCCGAGGCCGAACAGGGTGGCGAACAACATGGCCACCCAGAATGACGGCGTCGCGATGGTCAGAACAGCCAGCGCAACCACAAGCATAATGGCCGAGGCGATGGCCAGATGCAGTTGCGCCAGGTTTTTCGCGAACACCATGTTGAGCAAACGACTTGCGACCTGCGCCGGCCCGAACAGCGTTCCGGCGGCAACGCCAGCCGCCCCCAGCCCCAACGCCGCGAGCATCGGCAACATATGGATGAGAACGGCGGAGCTGATGAAGCTCTGCAATGCAAAGGCTGTTGTCATCAGCACAAAGCCGGCATTGCGGTCCGCATCCCGCAACCGCCCGCGCTGCGGAACGGACGCCGGCGACGCGCGCCGCGCCGCCGCGCCGCTCTCCTGATCCGGTTTTCGGGACAGCAGAAGGTGGATCGGCAGGCAGACAAGCAGGTGCAGGCCGGCGAAGGCGAGATACACCTGGCGCCAGCCGAGAAAGCCGTGCATCCACGCCGTCAGCGGCCAGAATATCGTCGACGCGAAACCGGCGATCAGGGTGAGGTAAACGATATTACGCTGGGCTGTTTCTGGCTGACGCTGGACCAGAAGGGAAAAGGCCGCGCCATACTGGACAAAAGTGGCGGCGATCTGGGAGGCGACAAGCGCGGGAAGGAATGTCGTGGCCGAGCCGGTCGTCGCGCACGCGACCAGCGCCGCCGTCGCCGCGACTGAACCAAGGGCCATGATCCGGCCGGCGCCGAAGCGGTCCAGCCACCTGCCCGTCCACGGGGCGACGCCGCCGCTGGCGAGCAGGGCCACTGACAGGGCCCCGAAAATCCACTCGCTGGTCCAGCCAAAATCATGGGCCATGGACGGGGCAAGAACGCTGAAGCTGTAATAGAGCGTTCCGTAGCCAATGATCTGGGAAACACCAAGCGCTGCAACATCAACCCAGCGCTTCATGATCAGATGCTCCCGAGCGCGACCCTTGCAGCCAGCTTCTCCGCGGTTTCCTTCCGCTCGCTGTAGCGATCCGTCAAGTGGCCGGAGATATCGCGCGTCAGCAGCGTGAACTTGACCAGTTCCTCCATCACGTCCACCACGCGGTCATAATAAGAGGACGGTTTCATGCGGCCGGCCTCATCGAACTCCTGATACGCCTTGGCGACCGATGACTGGTTCGGAATGGTCACCATCCGCATCCAGCGGCCGAGCACGCGCATCTGGTTGACGGCGTTGAAGCTCTGGGAGCCGCCGCTCACCTGCATGACGGCGAGGGTTCGCCCCTGGGTTGGCCGCACGGACCCCACCGATAACGGAACCCAGTCAATCTGCGCCTTGAGCACGGCGCTCATGGCCCCGTGCCGCTCAGGACTGGTCCACACCTGGCCTTCCGACCACAGGCTCAGTTCCCGCAGCTCCTTAACCTTTGGGTGATCTTCCGGAGCGCCATCCGGCAAAGGCAGCCCCGCCGGGTCGAAGATGCGCGTTTCAGCGCCAAAATGCCTGAGCAGGCGCTCAGCCTCCAGCGTCAGAAACCGGCTGTATGAGCGTTCGCGCAGCGAGCCGTAGAGCAGCAGGATGCGCGGCGGATGCGATGACGGCGCGGCGCGCAGGCGTTCGATGTCGGGCAGATCGAGATTGTCGGCGGCGACATTTGGCATATTCAGCAGCATCAGCGGTTCGTCTTTGCAACAGGCGTGGTTTGGGGCGCGCGCTCGTACCAGCCTCTGGAGCGGTTCACGATCCAGACGACGGACAGCATCACGGGCACTTCGATCAGCACGCCGACAACGGTCGCCAGCGCCGCGCCCGACTGGAAGCCGAACAGGCTGATGGCGGCCGCAACGGCCAGTTCAAAGAAATTGGATGCGCCGATCAGGGCTGAGGGCCCGGCAACGCAATGTTGCTCGCCGGCCATCCGGTTGAGCAGATACGCCAGACCGGAGTTGAAATAGACCTGGATGAGGATCGGCACAGCGAGAAGGCCAATAACCAGCGGCTGGGAGATGATCTGCTCACCCTGGAACCCGAACAGCAGGACCAGCGTCGCGAGAAGGGCAACCAGGGACACCGGCCCAAGCCGCGCCAGCAAACGGTCCAGCGCCGCCTGGCCGCCAGATGACAAAAGTCGCCGCCTGACAACCTGCGCGATAACCACGGGGATGACAATGTAAAGCACGACCGACAGGACCAGCGTGCCCCAGGGAACCGTGATGGCCGAAAGCCCAAGCAACAGGCCCACGATTGGCGCGAACGCCACGATCATGATGGCGTCATTGAGCGCAACCTGGCTCAGGGTGAAATGCGGCTCCCCCTTCGTCAGGTTCGACCAGACGAAGACCATGGCCGTGCAGGGCGCGGCGGCAAGAATGATCAGCCCGGCAATGTAGCTTTCAATCTGGTCCGCCGGCAGCAGCGGGCGAAACAGCCAGCCAATGAACAGCCAGCCAAGCAGCGCCATGGAAAAGGGCTTCACCGCCCAGTTGATGAACAGGGTGACGCCGACCCACTCGCTGGTCCAACCTAAATCGCGGGCCATGGATGGGGCAAGAACGCTGAAGCTGTAATACAGCGTTCCGTAGCCAATGATCTGGGAGACACCAAGCGCCGCGACATCAACCCAGCGCTTCATGTTCAGATGCTCCCGAGCGCGACCCTTGCGGCCAGCTTCTCCGCAGTTTCCTTCCGTTCACTGTAGCGGTCCGTCAAATGCCCGGAGATATCGCGTGTCAGCAACGTGAACTTGACCAGCTCCTCCATCACGTCGACCACACGGTCATAATATGGGGACGGCTTCATACGGCCTGCTTCATCGAATTCCTGATACGCCTTGGCGACGGATGACTGGTTGGGGATTGTCACCATCCGCATCCAACGTCCGAGCACGCGCATCTGGTTAACCGCGTTGAAGCTCTGGGAACCCCCGCTAACCTGCATCACGGCCAGGGTCCGACCCTGCGTTGGTCGCACTGACCCAACTGACAGCGGTATCCAGTCAATCTGCGCCTTGAGCACGGCGCTCATGGCCCCATGGCGCTCGGGGCTGCTCCACACCTGCCCTTCAGACCACAGGCTCAGTTCTCGCAGTTCCTGAACCTTTGGATGATCTTCAGGAGCGCCATCCGGCAGAGGAAGCCCCGCAGGATCGAAAATGCGTGTTTCGGCCCCAAAATGCTTGAGCAATCGCTCGGCCTCCAGTGTCAGAAACCGGCTGTAGGAGCGTTCACGCAGAGATCCATAAAGCAGCAGGATACGCGGGGGATGGGATGACGGGGTGGCGCGCAATCGTTCGATATCGGGAAGGTCAAGATTTGCGGCGACGACGTTTGGCATATTGAGCAACATCAGTGGTTCGTCTCTACTGCAGGCGCGGTCTGGGGCGCGCGCTCGTACCAGCCTTTGGAACGGTTGACGATCCAGACGACGGACAGCATCACAGGGACTTCAATCAGCACCCCGACAACGGTCGCCAGCGCCGCGCCCGACTGGAAGCCGAACAGGCTGATGGCGGCGGCGACGGCCAGCTCAAAGAAATTGGATGCGCCGATCAGGGCTGAGGGACCGGCGACGCAATGTTGCTCGCCAGCGATCCGGTTGAGCAGATACGCCAGGCCGGAGTTGAAATAGACCTGTATCAGGATCGGCACGGCAAGAAGCCCGATGACCAGCGGCTGGGCAATGATTTGCTCACCCTGAAAACCGAACAGCAGGACCAGCGTCGCGAGAAGGGCGACGAGGGAAGCTGGGCCGAGCCGGGCCAGCAAGCGGTCAAGCGCCGCCTGGCCACCCGATGACAGGATCTGCCGCCTGACAATCTGCGCGATGATGACGGGGATGACGATGTAAAGAACCACCGACAGCACGAGCGTGCCCCATGGGACCGTGATAGCCGAAAGCCCGAGCAGCAAGCCAACAATCGGTGCGAACGCCACAACCATGATGGCGTCATTGAGAGCGACCTGGCTCAGGGTGAAGTGGGGCTCACCCCTGGTCAGATTGGACCAGACGAAGACCATCGCCGTGCAGGGTGCAGCTGCAAGAATGATCAGTCCGGCAATGTAGCTTTCAATCTGGTCCGCGGGGAGTAGCGGACGAAACAGCCAGCCAATGAACAGCCAGCCGAGCAGCGCCATGGAAAAGGGCTTCACCGCCCAGTTGATGAACAGGGTGACGCCGATGCCACGCCAGTGACGCCCCACCTCCCCAAGCGCCGCGAAATCAATCTTCAGCAGCATCGGAATGATCATCAACCAGATCAGCACAGCGACTGGCAGATTGACCTTTGCCACCTCCAGGGCGCCGATGGCGTGAAATGCGCCCGGTATGAAATGCCCCAGCGCAATGCCTGCGACGATACAAAGAGCGACCCACAGGGTCAGATAGCGTTCGAATGTGGACACTGGTTCTGCCTCAAGCTGTCGCCACGCGTCGGCCGCGCTCATCCACCACCCGCTCACCGTCCTCCTTGATGAATTCGCCCTGCTGGGGCGGGAGCAGATCCAGAACAGCTTCAGATGGGCGGCACAGCCTCACGCCTTTCGGGCTGACGACAACGGGACGGTTTATGAGAACCGGGTGCGCCATCATGGCGTCCATAAGCTGGTCGTCGGTCAGGTCCGGGTCGCCCAAACCGAGATCCGCATAGGGCGTGCCTTTCTCGCGCAGCAGCGCACGCGCGGAGATGCCCATGCGCCCAATGAGCTGGACAAGCATTTCCCGGGACGGCGGCGTCTTCAGATATTCGATGACATGGGGTTCAATCCCGGCGTTGCGGATCATGGCCAGCGTATTGCGGGACGTCCCACAAGCGGGGTTGTGATAGATGATGATGTCCATTGTCCGTCTCAGGCTGCGCTGTTCCGGGCCGACGTGGAGCCCTCAGACTGGCCGATTGCCGTCAGCTTTGCGCGCAGCGAAGCCTTGTCCAGGCTGGCAACAGGCAACGAAGAGAAAGCTGTAATGCGATTTTTGAGGTGCCGGAACGCGGTTACAAAAGCGGCTTCCTTCTGAAGGTCTGTCCCTTCAACGCCTGCAGGGTCTTCAATGCCCCAGTGAGCAGTCATGGGCTGCCCCGGCCAGACGGGGCACGCTTCACCAGCAGCGTTGTCACAGACCGTAAACACGAAATCCATGACTGGCGCATCGGCCGTTGCAAACTCCTCCCAGCTCTTGGACCGGAAACCGTCAATGGGATAGTCGAAGCTTTGCAACACCTTCAGAGCCAGTGGCTGCACCGCGCCCTTCGGCTGGCTTCCAGCGGAGAAGGCGTGGAAGCGGCCAGCGCCATCCTTCGACAGGATGCTTTCAGCCAAAATCGACCGCGCCGAATTTCCGGTGCACAGGAACAGAACGTTGAAGATGCGATTGGCTGGTTGAAGATCAGACATGAGCACTGTCCATGGCAGGTTCACAAATACAGGTAAGGGCGGCGACAGCCGGGGTGCACACCTCGGGATGGCCCTGACAGCAATCGCGCATCAGGAACTGGATGAGGCCTGAGAGCGCCGTGTATGACGCGCTGTATATGATCGAGCGACCTTCCCGGCGCGACTGAACCAGACCCGCATGCTCCAGATGGCTCAGGTGAAACGACATGCGCGAGGACGACGCTCCGTCCATCGCTTCACCGATTGCGCCCGCTGCCATTCCATCAGGACCGGCCTGAACAAGGAGGCGCACTATGCGGAGTCGAGTTTCCTGCGAGAGCGCGGAAAACGCATCCAGCGCCTGCTTGTCGTTCATCGAATCAATCCTTCAATAGATATTGAATAATTGATTACACGACGTCCGGGTGAAACGCTAGGGGAAAAACAGGCTAGATTCCGAGGTATCTTGCCGAGCTATCGTTGGGGCGAGCATGCAGATATTTGCCCGTGGTAGCGACGGACGCATGCCCCAATCGTGTCCTTTACCAAGTGAATGGGCGCGCCACGGTCCAGGCTGTGGCTGGCGTGGCAATGCCGTAACCAGTGGGCTGACGTCTCCGGCGGCAGGCCGGCGCGATCCGCCGCCTTCACGATGCGATGGACCTGCGTCACCATTAGGGGGGCCCGGCCTTTGCGAGATTCAAACACCGCGCCGTCTGGATCGGTGTCTGACGGGCGCGGCCCCTCCAGTTCGCGCCATGTCCGGCTGCTCAGAAGAACGACGCGCGTTTTCCCGCCCTTGCCGTGAACGGTTACTCGGGATTCTTTGGCAGATACGCACGAACTAGGGCCTCCCTCATCTCATCGAGCGGCTTGTTGTTACCAAATTTATTCTGCAAATCTTTCAACGTTTTATCCGAAATTGCACCACTGCCGCGCGCAGATGTCGCAAGAATAGCTACAATTCCCTTCATATAATCTAAGTTCGCATTCTGCGTTTCAATTATGTACTTAAGAGCATCAATTTCGCGCTCCAACGCAGCCTTCTGCATATCGCTCATTACTTCAAAGCTGGCATCAAGCCGGTCGATGATTTCCGCGTTAAGTGAGCGCTTGCTCTCAACAGCTGCAGCTTCCAGCCGCTGCTTCATCCCTTCCGGAACCCTAAACTTGAGCTGGTGATCATCGCGAGCCATACAATGCGTACCATAGTGGTTGATATTAAGTCCCACAGTGGTAAGATACCACGGTGGTTATGAGATAGGGATATCACGGGACCAATGATTCAGGAACCGGAGCACAGCGTGCAGATCCATGTGCGGATCCCGGTTGCGATTGCTGCGAGAATTCGCGAGCGCGCCACCCGCAACAGGAGGTCAATGAATGCTGAGATCCTGGTGATCTTCGAGCATGTCCTCGAAGCTGAAACCGCCAGTCGACACCTTGTTGATGAAGCTGCCGGCGGAGCAGGAAGTTCTCCGTCCAAATTAGACGCGACATGCCGCTGACCAATCTGGAGCCGTCCACATGACCACCGCTGCAGCGAGCCGCAAACCAACTCCAGCGCGACATGCCGCCCTGCCCCCGACCTTGCCCCCAAGAGGCCTCTCCCGTGACGAGGCCGCCGCCTACATCGGCATATCTTCCCGGATGTTTGACGACCTGGTGCGCGACGGGCGTATGCCAAAGGCCAAGCGGATCAATGCAAGGGCCGTCTGGGACAGGAAGCTTCTGGACCGTGCCTTTGACGAATTACCGGGATCTGGAGAACCTGCGTCAGACGACGGCTGGGACAACGTGGACTGACATCGGAGGCCCGGAATGGTGAGGAGGCTGCCGAAGTATTGCGTCGAGGATACCGATAGGTACGGGAATATCCGCATATACTTCCGTAAAGCCGGGCATCCGAAGACGCGCCTGACGGGCATTCCATGGACCGATGAGTTCATGGAGCAGTACAAGGCGGCCCTCCAGGTTCAGAGGCCGGATTGCATCGCGTCAGACCCTGCAAGGGGCCTGCCCCAACCGGGCACGTGGCGCTGGCTATGCGTCGAGTATTTCCGCCGGTGCGCGACCTATCTCCGCATGGACCAGACAACGCGTGAGGCATACCGCCGAATTCTCGAAGGTACGTTCGAAGAGCCAATAAGCACGCAAGGCAATGCCAGCGGCCTGAAGTTTGCCGGCCTCCCCGTTACCCGCATGACGACGAAACACGTCCGCGCACTGCGTGACCGCAAGATAGAGGCGCCCGAAGCTGCAAATTCCCGCGTGAAGACAATCCGGTCCGTATTCAAATGGGCGCTGGATGATGAGCTTGCCTCGACCAACCCCGCTGCCGCCGTAACTTATTTCAAATCCAGCAGCACCGGCCACCACACGTGGACAGTGGAAGAGGTTCGCAAGTTCGAAGAAACGCACCCTATCGGAACCAATGCCCGGCTGGCCATGGCGCTGATGCTCTATGCCGGGGTCAGGCGGTCGGATGCTGTGAGGCTTGGCAGGCAACACCTTGTGGATGGATGGCTGAGATTTACCGCCTTCAAGAACCGCAACCGCTCGCCGGTATCCATCGAGTTGCCGGTGCTCCCCGAGTTGCAGCGGGTGATTGATGGCAGCAAGACGGGGAACCTGACGTTCCTCATTACCCACCAGCACCGCCCCTACACAGCCAAGGGGTTCTCCGGGCAGTTCCGAAAATGGTGCGATGACGCGGGGCTAAATCACTGCTCCGCGCATGGGGTCCGCAAGGCCGGAGCGACCATCGCCGCAGAGAACGGCGCGACCGAAAAACAACTCATGGCCATCTTCGGCTGGTCCGAGGCAAAAATGGCTGCGCATTACACACAGAAAGCACAGCGCCGGAAGCTCGCGAAGGCCGCGATGGGCTTGATCCGGGTGGAAGAAAACTAGTACATGGAAGTCCCACTTTCCGGACGATTCCGGTTCGGTGGGACAATTCGGGCGAAAACAGCAATGTTTTCAATGCCGAATTTCGCGGGCGTAGTTCAGTGGTAGAACGACAGCTTCCCAAGCTGTATGTCGAGGGTTCGATTCCCTTCGCCCGCTCCAATTTTCTCAAGCGATGCAATTAGTTGTCGGCAGGGCCCTGGTAGTGGCGCTCCCGATCGCGCTCCCTGTATTCCGATCCCGTCTTGCTCCTGGCGCTCCAATGGGCAACGCGCAGGTTCAGCACCTTCCGTGATGTGCCGATGACGCCGCGCAAGTATCCCCCCGTTGTCGATACCTGTGCGTCCCTGCCGAACCTGCCGCGCACACCCGGGGCTTTGCCAAACCCGATGCGTCAGGAGCATTGGCCGGATGAAGCAACGGGTTCGTGAACGCAATTTCGCACGGCCATACGCTTGTGCTTGCTATTGGCAAGCAACCAGTTGCCTTTCTGGTAAACAACCGCGAATAGCGTCAATTATCTCAAAACTGCTGCCGCGCGTCTGTTCTTGTCTTGACCAACCCGACATTCAACTGCGTAAACTGGGTTTCCAGCCCCCTCACAGGGCGCGGCGCGGCGACACGCCGGATAGCCTCGGGCTTTTTCACCAACAACCATAAGGGGAACGTCCATGGATCTCGGCGCGCTCATCAAAAACCGGCATGTCTTCATCACCGGCGCCTCCGGCGGCCTTGGCGCGCATTTTGCCCGCCTGTACGCGTCATGCGGCGCGACGGTCACCGTCGCGGCGCGCAGCGTCGAGAAGCTCGCGGCCCTTGTCGACGAATTGCAATCACAGGGCGCGCGCGCGCACGCTGTGCCGCTTGATGTGACCAGCGAAGCCTCCATAGCCCAGGCGTTTGCCGCTGCGGAAGCGGCGCAGGGGCCAGTGGATGTAGTGATCAACAACGCCGGCATTGCCCGCCCGTCCATGGCCATGGATCTGTCGGCCGGGGATTTCGATGACGTCATGAACACCAATCTGCGCGGCGTCTGGCTGGTGTGCTCCGAGGCGGGGCGCCGCTGGAAGGCGGCTGGCCGCGGCGGCGCCATCGTCAACATCGCCTCTATTCTTGGCTTCCGCGTCACTCACGCCGTGCTGCCATATACGGTATCCAAGGCGGCGGTCGTGCAACTCACCAAGGCCCTCGCGCTGGAATGGGCGCGCCATGGCATCCGCGTCAACGCCCTGGCGCCGGGCTACATTCTCACCGACATCAACCGCGAATTCTTTGAAACAGAACCGGGACAGGCCATGATCCGGCGCGTGCCGATGCGTCGGCTGGGCAGGGAAGCCGAACTGGATGGCGCCGTTCTGCTGCTGTCCACGGACGCAGGAAGCTGGATGACCGGCGAGGTGATCGTTGTCGATGGCGGCCATCTGGTCTCACATCTTTGAGAGAAACGGGGGCAGGCCCCTGGCTCTTTGAGCCCGCATCAGCCCGCGCAGATCAGGCTGGCGCCTGGAGCCCTTCCCGATCAAAACGGATCGGAAGGGCGCCTGGGTCCTCTATTTTGGGCCGGTCCTGACCGATCAGACGCTTCCGTCTGATCGCAAAGCGCTCTGGCCAGCCTGCCCCCCTGGAATCCCTCCCGATCGGTCGAAGCTCCGCCGGCTTCGCCAGAATTGCCGCAGCGCGCCCATCAGGTTCACTCCCGGCCAGGCCAGGCCGTTGCGCAGCGCAGAACAGGCTGCGCCCGGGAAAGCCGCCGCGGCCACAGACTCCCTCTCCGCAGACCACGCCGACACACGCCAAATTCTGGCCGAACCCGCCTGCATCTGGACGCCGCCACTCCTACTCGTCGGAACCGACGATAGCGCAGGCTCCCCCGATCAGTAGACTTGTATTCGGGACTGCGCCTGACAGGGGCGAACAGCACTGTGCGTAAAGAAACCAGGAACGGCAATATGAGCGGTCACATGGGAGGAGATGTCGCGCGGATCCGTCGTATTTTGACGACCGAGAGCGGCATGCCAAAGACAAAACGGGCTTCAGAACTGGACCGTGAATCCCGTCTGCTGCTCCACGCCGTGAATGGAACCTTTCCGCTTGTCGGCCGGACCATCAACCGCGAGCGCGTCTCCTCGTTCCGTCGCGCCTGGGCGGCTCTGGCTTCGGCTTTCGGCCGTCGCATCCCCCTGGCTGGCCTGGATGAGCGTCAGATCCGCGGGCCGGACGGCAATGCCATTCCGCTGCGGATATATACGCCGGACGGCCCGCCCGGCCTGAAGCCGGCATTCCTGTGGTGTCATGGCGGCGGCTTTGTCGTCGGCGATCTCAACACCAGCGACGGCATCTGCCGGGCCATCGCGCGCGCCTCGGGCGCCATTGTCATCTCCGTGCGTTACCGGCTGGCGCCGGAGCATGATATTTATGCGGGCCGCGAAGATTTTCTGGCCGCCCTGAACTGGATTCACAAGAACGCCAAAGATCTCGGCATCGACGGCAACCGGCTTGGCGTGGGCGGCGACAGCGCCGGCGGCAACATCAGCGCCGCGGTCGCGCAGGAAAACATCCGCAGGGGCGGCCCCCGGCTCTGCCTGCAGGCGCTGGTCTACCCGGCAACCAACCTGGCGATGGATTTTGAATCCAAAGACGAGAACGCCAAAGGTTTTCTGCTCACCGCCAATTTCATGGACTCGCTGCGGCCATTGATCGAGCGCGGGGAAGACATGATGGATCCATGGCTCTCCCCAGCCCACGCCGACAGTCTGGCCGGGTTGCCGCCAGCGGTCGTCATTACCGCCGGCTTTGACCCGATCCGTGACGACGGCCTGCTTTATGCGGCGCAATTGCGCCGGGCTGGCGTTCCGGTTGAATTGCTACACTATTCTGGCCAGTTCCATGGCTTCTTCAACTTCGACGCGGTGCTGGGCGCGGCGCGCGACGCCCAGGAGCGTGTTGGCGTCGCCCTGCGCGATGTCTTCGCTGGTGAAGCTGCGCCGGACCGGACGATCGAAATTGCCGACAACCATCCGCGGTTTGATGCACGCCTGTCAAAAGACCTGATTACGGGGATGATGCTGGCCGGCCGTTCAATCCGGCAGTGGAACAGTTATGCGCTGCGCAGCCTGTCGCCGGAAACAGCCTACGCCGCCGCCAGCTTCCTGCGCCCCCTCTGGGCGCCAGCCGCCATGGCCCGTCGCAGCATCTCGGGCTGCATCAATGTTCTCAACGCCCAACAGAGCTACCCACCCCAGGCGGGCGCGCCGTCCGCCTGACTTTACGGAGACCAGGCAGCAATGAATACGACGACTCCTCCCCTCGATCCGTTCGAGATGTGGCGCCAGATCATCAATAAATTCGAGACCGGCATCAATTCGATGGCCAACAACAGCATGAATTCGGAGCAGTTCACGCGCGCCCTGCAGCAATTCAGCCAGGTCTCGACTGGCATGCAACAGACTTTTGAAAAGGCGCTGGACGGCTATTTCAAGGCCGTGCGCCTGCCAAGCCGCAGCGACGTTCTCGCGCTTGAAGAACGGTTGCAGCGCATTGAGGACAAGCTGGACGCGGCCCTGCCCGACAGCGCCGGAGCGGCCGAGTCCCGTCCGGATCGCACGCGCAAGCCAGGCGATGCGTCCGCCAGCGCCAGCAAACCCGGCTGATCTGAAGCGTTTTCCAGCCAGGCGGCAACGTCTGGTCGAACGGAAATCGCTCAGGACAGGGAAAGCAGGAGCCGTTGCCGGTCCAGACTGACCGGCAGCGGCTCCAGAACCGCCCTGTGTTTCTGACGTCAACACCGAAGACCCACGACGGCCCTGGCGCTCCCTCGCCAGGGCCGAACGGGAGCCTGCGCGCCATGGCCTTTCCTGCGCGGGTGATCCGCGCGGCCCGCGCCGCCTGTAAAACTGGAGACATATCGTGACCACCAAGCCTGTTCTGGACCCATTCGAGATGTGGCGCCAGATCATCAACAAGATCGAAGCCGGCGCGAATACGATTGCCAAAAACACGCCAAACTCAGAGCAGTTCGCGCGTGCATCGCAACAATTCACACAGGTTTCGTCCGGCATGCAGCAGAGTTTCGGAAAGGCGCTCGACAACTACTTCAAAGCCGTTCGCGTTCCGGGTCTCGCCGACTTCGTCGCGCTCGAAGAACAGATGCAGCGCCTCGAATCCAAGGTCGATGACCTCCTCGCCGCTGTGAACAGACAGGCCGGCGCCGCCAAACCTGCGGCGGACAGCGGCGCAGGCGCGACAACCCCGCCTCCCACAAACAAAGGAGCCTAGGCCATGACGGCGTCCCAGGCTGCACAAGCGGAAACCTCGTTCGCCGATCGCATGCGCGTGGAAATCGACCGGGCGATCCAGCGTAATCTGAAAGGGTTCGGCTATCTCGGCTCCCCGGCGCCTGCTGTGGGCCAGACGCCGAAAACCATCATCCATCGCCGGGGCACCCTGAGCCTTTACCACTACAAACCCATGGTGAAGGAAGTCTATCGTGTCCCGGTGCTTCTCGTCATGGCGCCGACCAACAAGGCCTTTGTGTTCGACCTTGCCCCGGGCCAGAGCCTGATCGAGTTTCTGCTCAAGCGGGGCCATGACGTCTATGTCATGGACTGGAACGCGCCGACCGGCGAAGAGCGTTATCTGAAGATCGACAATTACGTTCTGGACTTCATTCCGGACTGTATCCAGCACGTCCAGAAGCATTCGGGCGTCGACGAGATTTCGCTGGTGGGTTACTGCGCCGGCGGCGTGCTGGCGACAATCTACGCCGCGCTGCATCCGGATGGCCCGCTGAAGAACCTCGTCTGCTTCACCTGCCCGGTCGATACGCGCGGCATGACCCTGTTCCGCCAGTGGACCGATGCGCGGCACTTCGACATCGACCGGCTGGTGGACACCCTCGGCATCATTCCTTCGGAAATGATCACCGCCGGCTTCGACATGCTGCGTCCAGCCGCCCGCATCACCGGCCAGATCCGGCTGTGGGACAATTTGTGGAATGATGAATACGTCACCGCATTCCGCCGGATGGAGCGTTTCGGCAACGAAAGCCTGCCCCTGCCCGGCGAATACTTCCGCCAGTTCATCAAGGAGTTGATGCAAAGGAACGCGCTTGCAGAGGAAAAACTGGAAATTGGCGGCAAGCGCGTGCTGATCAGCAACATCAAGGTTCCGCTGCTGCACATCATGGCGCAGTATGATCACATCGTGCCGCCCGTCTGCGGAAAACCGCTGATGGAACAGGCCAGTTCAAAAGACAAGGAAGAGATCATCCTGCCAGGCGGCCATGTCAGCCTCATTGCGGGCGCAAACGCAGTCAAGCGCATGTGGCCGCGACTGGATCAATGGCTGGAAAGGCGAGCAACATGAACGATACGCCACGCACCTATCCGCGCACGGTGAACTGCAACGGCACGACCGTCGAGTTGCGCCTGATGCGGCCGGACGACGCGGACGCCCTGCGGGCGTTCGTGGCCACCCTGCCAGAGCACGACCTGCTGTTCCTCAACCGCGACATCACCCATCCCAAGGTCATCGACGCCTGGGGTGAAGCGATTGCGGCCGACCGGGTCAAGAGTCTGGTCGCGGTGGAAAACGGCGTCATCGTGGGCTGCACGGCCATTGTCGTCCATGACCTGTTCTGGTCGCGACACGTGGGCGAACTGCGCGTTCTCACGTCGCCGCGCCTGCGCGGCGTGGGCCTCGGCCGGCTGCTGATTCAGGAATGCTTTATCCAGGCGCTCGAGATGGGCCTCTCCAAGCTGTGCGTGCAGATGACCGTCGACCAGCAGGCGGCCGTCGCCAGCTTCGAGGGGCTTGGCTTCCGGGCCGAGGGCGTATTCCGCAACCATGTGCGGGACCGGAGCGGCGCCATGCATGATCTGGCCATCCTCAGCCACGACGTCGGCGAGGCCCAGGCGCGGATGGCGGCCTTCGGCATGATGGACCAGCTCAGCTGATCCCCGCCCCTCCCGCCCACGGCCGGGAGGGGCAGCCTTCTCTCAGGGAAACTGGGGCTTTCCCGGGAGTTCTGTTGCGGGATACGAGATTGGGGACGGCGCAAAGCGACCGGACCGGGAGGTAGCGCAAAGAGACTGTGCAGAGAGATCGCGCCGAGAGGCAGCGCACGACGCTGGCGCCTTGCCATGGAGCCAGGCTCACCTGTTGGCGCCGTGACCAGCGCGACAGGGCGCGCGCGACCAAGGCCCGCGCGACCGGAACGCGCCATTTTATTTGATCTGGCATCAATGCCCAGATCGTCATCGACCCCACCACTGCACCTACGTTTCGCGATTATCTTATGATCTGCAGCCGCCGCCCAATCGCGACGGCCTCTGTCCGGCTTCTGGCGTTAAATTTGCTGTTGACGTTACGCAGATGCGTGCGGACCGTGCTGTCCGAGATAACAAGTTTCTTTGAGATCGCCGAATTCGAATGGCCGTCGGCCACGAGTTGCAGCACCTTTATTTCCTTCTGGGTCAGAGCCTCCATGGGCGGCGCGCCGCCCGCCTCCGGCGCGGCGACGGGCCCGAATGCCCGCAGCAACCGCTGGACATACGACGCCAGGGCAGCGTCACAACTTCTCGCCGGCATGTCTTCCATTGACGCGTGAAACAACCCGACGAGTTGCGCCAGCCTGCGCCCCTCATCAAGCAGCAGGCGCATGAAGCCCTCACGGGCGGCGTGCTGGAGGACGCCCGCAAGCGTCTCCATCGCGGCCGGCAGGTCGCCGCTCCGCTGCAGCGCAAGACTTTTCAACGCGCGCAGGCGGGTTGCGCGCAGCAGGCGGCGCTGATTGAGCGCGGCGGCGATTTCCCGCTCCAGCGCCGGGAGCGCGCTGGTTGCATCGCCGAAATGGATCTCCCACCGGAGCCGCGCCAGCTCCAGATACTCAATTTCCTGGGCCGGCAAATGCTGGCGGCCGATACGCTCCCAAACCGGCAGGGCCGCGGCGCGCTCCAGTTCGCCAAACGCCGCCTGGGCGTCATCCTGCAACAGATGCAGCCGGCTGCGCTCCAGCTTGGCGCTGGCGACGAAGCGGGCGTTCTGGCGGCGGTGGCCAATATTTTCCAGGCCAGCAACGAGGTCGAACGCCCGCGGAATGTCATGCTGCATGAACGCGATCCGCGCGGCGATGACATGGCCAATAATGGTGTGATCCGGCAGGGCGAGCGTACTGATGAGGGGCAAATGCACGCCCAGCAACTGGTCCGCGCCCTCCAGATCATTCATCTCATAAAGCGCTGCGGCGTAAAGTGCGCCGGCCCAGACATTACCCTTCGCATAGCCGTGGGAGGGGGCGCCCGTTGTCTGCGCCGCGCTGCGAAACCGGATGACCGCCTCCTGCAGCCGGCCGCGCTGCAGGCAAAGCATGCCCTCAAGCGCCTCCGCGAACATGTGGTTGAAAATGCCGGCCCCCTGATGGCGGCGGGCCTCATCCAGCATGCGCTGCGCCTCCCTGTCCTCCCCGGCGAACATGAAAACATTGGCCATGACATTGCAGAGAATGGTGTCGGCGAAACGGTCGCCGGTGGGCATGCGCGCCAGCCCTTCCACCCCCGCGGCGCGGGCCTCGTCAAAACGGTCCTGCATCGCCAGGATGGTCGGATGCAGCGCATTGCGATGCGCCATGATGCTGGGCTCGTCCGCATCCGGGCGCGCTGACCTGGCCAGCTCATCCGCAGCAACCCAAGGACCGCGGGTGAACAGCGTGGCCCAGACGGACATGATCTCCAGTTCGGTGTGCTCGCGCAGCATTGACGGGGGAATGGCCCGGAACCAGCGGGCCAGCAGACCCATCCGGCCGTCTTCAAGCAACCGGCGCGCATTTGGCCGCAAAAGCGACATGGCGAGCGCATAATCGCCGCCCTCAATCGCATGATCGATGGCGGGGACAGGTCGCTGGCGCTCCGCATACCAGCGCGCGGCCGCCAGATGCAGCGTCGCGATGGTTTCAATACTTTCAAGTACGAGGCGGGACTGCAGGTAGTCAGCAAAAAGCGTGTGGTATCGCCACGCCTGCTCCTGACCTGTTGCGGGCAGCAGAAACAGTCCCTGCCTGTCCAGCGAGCGCAACATGGCCTGCGCATCAATATCCGGCAGCAGCGCCTGGCAGATTGAGACATCGAGCTGCTTCAGGATGCTGGTGTGAAGCAGGAACCGGCGCGCGTCCTCCGGCTGGCTCGCCAGCACCTCTTCCGTCAGGTAGTCGGCAATCGCCCAGGCCGAGCCGGAGAACCGCTCGACGAAATCCCCCCCATCGCCCTGCCGCTCGATGGAGATCGCCGCCAGGCACAGGGCGACAACCCAGCCTTCGGTCTTTTCGTGCAGACGCCGGACGGCGTCATGCGACAGTCCCGGCAGGCAGCGCAGGCGAAAATACTGCTCCGTCTCCTCACGGGTGAAGCGGATGTCATCGGCGTCCAGCTCGAGCAGCATCCCGAGTCCGCGCAACCTGGCAAGGCCGAGACGCGGGGCGGTGCGCGCGCCAATCACGATGCGGCCGCCGCGCGGCAACCGCTCAATGACCGAACGCAGCAGGGCCAGAATGGTCTCCTCGTCGATCAGGTCCATATTGTCGATGAAGATGGCGAACGGCACGCTGGAGCGGAGCAGCCATTCCAGCACCCGCGCCGAGAATGGCTCCCGCTCTCCAGCCGCGCTCAACTGGCGTACAGCCAGCTCCATGCACGCGACAAATTGCCCTGGTTGATTGTCGGATCGCTCCAGCGTAATCCACGCGGTGTTTACGCCTTGCGCCGCCAATGCCGCGCGGCATTGCAGCATGGCGGTGGTCTTGCCAAAGCCGACTGGCGCCTGGAACAGGACCAGGCGCGCATCGCTCGCAGCGCAAACCCGATCGCAGATCCGGTTGCGAACCACCTGTGTGGCGACAAGTGCGGGTGGCGTCATCTTGGCGGCTTGTGTAGCCGAGATGGGTCTGCCTGCAATTGCCTCCAGTTCCAGCTGTCGATTGACCAACGTCACGAAAGCCGCACTCCTCCCGCCTGACGTTCCCTGGCGGCTGGTCGTTCGCGCCAGCCTTTCCTGAAACGATACTCCAATAGCCAGCCGGCGCAATGGGCGGCAGTTGTCCGTCGCAACTGCGTCTGTGCATGGGGCTTTCATATCAGCCCGAACCAGACCCCGACGCTGCTGGCGCGCCCGCGCCCTGCAAAGTTCAAGCCGGCTTTACGCATGTCCCTGTGCGGCATGCCTTGCGTCGCGCGGGCCGCGACATAACCCATGCGCCTTGCGTGCTGGTGTTTTGCATGCTGGTGTCTTCGTGCTCGTGTCTTGCGTGCCGGCGCATCCGTCTCTCCGGCGCATCCGTCCCCCCGGCCTTTGGCGCCGTCACGCCAGCGTCATGCTCCTGCGCCACTTCCTGCGCCATCTTTTGCGCCACCAGGGATTGCCATGCATTTCCGGCTGGTGCGTTGTGAGCCTGCGGCCAACCTGGTGCCGCGCCGTTTCGCCCTCCCCGGATGCCATTACTCCCGGCCAACGCCGGCGCCTGTGTCCTTTCAACCAGGCGCGCCGCCATACGGATAGAGTCCTTGCGCTACGCCATCTACTTCACTCCGGCGCCCCAGAGCCTGCTGCACCAGCGGGGCAGCGCGCTGCTGGGCTACGACTGTTATTCCGGGATCAGGACGCCGCCAGAAGGCCCCGCCGGCATTCCCGCCGCCGAACTGGCCGCCAGCATTCAGGAGGCGTGGAAATATGGCTTCCACGCCACCATCAAGCCCCCATTCAGCCTGAGAAGCGGAACCGGCGCCGGACAGTTGCAGGCGCGGCTCGCCGATTGGGCGGCGGACACGGCGCCGGTCCACATCGGGGCCATGCGGGTTGCCGGCCCAGGCGACTTTGTCGCCCTGGAGCCGGAGACGCCGTCGCTGGCGCTGCAAATGTTCGCGGCGGAGACGGTGGCCTGGTTCGACGACTTCCGCGCCCCACTGACGCCCGCCGACCTCGCCAGGCGACCGCCGGACAGCCTGCCGCCGCGCCAGCGCGCCCTGCAGCAGCGCTGGGGCTATCCTTATGTCTTTGAAGCGTTCCGCTTTCACATGACGCTCAGCGACGCCCTCCCCGACGACCGGTTGGCGGCGTGGCGGACAGCCCTGGGCGCCTGGTTCGGCCCCCTGGACCTGACCATCGACGCCCTGACCCTGCTTGCGCAGAATGAACGCGGCGGCCCGTTCCGGGTCGTCTCACGCCATGAGTTGACCGGCTGAACGGCTGACCGGAAAGCTGGGGCAGGGCCGGCGCGGCGCGCGTTTCCGGGCCTGGCCATTCATTGCAGAAGCCGTCGCTGCAACGCGGGGTCGGGAATGGCGCACATGTCGCCGCGGCCAAACCAGGCATAACGGTTGCGGGCGAGGCGCTGGTATAGCCAGACGCGCCCCGGCCCCGGCAGCAGCGCAAAGACCCCCGCCAGCCGCGCCCAGCCGCCGAAGCGGCGGCCGGCGTGGATCACCGCGTCGAGATCGCGGTGGGCGAGACCGCCATCAATAAACAGCCAGGTGGACGGGTCGCGCGCATCCAGGCCGTAGTGCGCCAGCAGCGCCCCGCCGAGCGACGACTGGACCGCGCAGATGCGCACCTCGCCGCTACGGTCGAGACGGTTGATCATCCGGGCGCCCCAACTGCACAGGGCGCAACTGGCGTCCATCACCGCCAGCGGCCGGGAGGCGTCGAATTCCGGCACGGCTGGGTCATCAAGAAACGAAAAAGGCGCGCGCATGAGCTTCCCCTGAGCCGCTCCGGCGGCTTTCTCCAGAAGTTGCGTACGCGCAAGCATAGTGCCCCGGTCACAGGTTTCAAACGGAAACGGACAGCCGGGGCGACCAGGAGCGCCTCATATATCCCAGTCGCTCACCGGAACGATGCGCACGCGGCCGATGGAGCGCTTGTCGAGGTTCAGAACCTCCATGCGCAGACCGTCCGCCTCCAGGCTCTCGCCCGCCGCCGGCAAATGGCCGAGCCGGGTCAGGATATAGCCGCCGAGGGTGGAGTAGCGGTTGGATTCATCCACCAGATCGCGCTCCAGGGCGCCGCTGAGCTGGCGGATGTCGATGAAGCCGTCAACGATCCACGAGCCGTCGTCCTGGCGCTCCAGCACCGCCGCTTCCTCGTCCATGTCCGGGAATTCGCCGGCAATGGCCTCCAGCACGTCGGTGGGCGTGGCAATGCCCTCCAGCGAGCCATACTCGTCCACCACCATCACCATCTGCACCGGCGAGCGGCGCATCTGCTCCATCACCTTCAATACGTCGGTGGTCTCGGGAACCACGACCGGCTGGCGGGCCACGCGGGCCCAGTCGACGGGCCGGCCGTCCACCAGCAGATTGAGCAACTCGCGCGTGACGGCCACGCCGGCGAAGTCGTCGACGCCGCCGCGGGCCAGCACGACGCGGCTGTGGGTCAGCCGGCGGATGTCGGCGAGAAGCTGCGCGTCGCTCCGGTTCAGGTCCAGCCATTCCACTTCATTGCCCGGGGTCATGATGGAACTGACCGGCCGCTCGCCGAGGTCAAGCACGCCGCGGATCATCTCCTTCTCTTCCTGACGGAACAGATTGCCGCGGGCGGCCTGGCCGGCGATGACGTCGACGGTTTCGCCAAGCGGCTGCTCGCCGACGCGACCGCCCAGCATCCGCAGCACCGCTTCGGAGGTGCGCTCGCGCAGATCGCCGGTGGAGATCAGTTTCTCGCGATTATGGCGTCCGAGCTGGTTCGCCGCCTCGATAAGCACCGAGAAGCCGATGGCCGCATAAAGATAGCCCTTGGGGATATGGAAGCCGAAGCCCTCCACCACCAGGCTGAAACCGATCATCAGCAGGAAGCCAAGGCACAGGATCACCACCGTGGGATGTTTTGCGACGAATGCCATCAACGGGCCGGACGCCGCGATCATCACCGCCATGGCGATACACACGGCGACGATCATCACCCACAATTCATTGACCATGCCAACGGCGGTGATGACGCTGTCGAGCGAGAACACCGCGTCGAGCACGACGATCTGGACGATAACCTGCCAGAAAACCGCGTGTACGACCTTGCTGGCCCCGGTCTTGTGGTCGCCCTCCAGCCGTTCGTGCAGCTCCATGGTGCCCTTGGCGATCAGGAAGACGCCGCCAAGGATCAGGATCAGGTCCCGACCCGAGAACGAATACGCCCCCACCGAAAACAGCGGCGCCGTCAGCTTGACGATCCAGGAGATCGAAAACAGCAGGCCGATGCGCATGATCAGGGCGAGCGACAGGCCAACCAGCCTGGCGCGGCTGCGCTGCTCCGGCGGCAGCTTGTCGGCCAGAATGGCGATGAACACCAGGTTGTCGATGCCCAGAACGACTTCGAGAACGACAAGGGTTGTGAGGCCGACCCAGATATGTGGATCTGCGAGAAACTCCATGACCATACCCTGATTAAACGACTGTCGGGGACAGCGGGCGCGGCGATCCGCCCGGTGCGCCGCCGCTTCCCCATTCCCGCGCCCTGCCCGGCTGCTCAAACGGCGCGCCTGCGGCATCGCTGGCGCGGCGGAGCGTGAAGGCGGCGGGCATCATCCGCGCCGCATGCGCGTCCGGAGCCCCCAACACAACTCGGCGGCCTGACGCGCGGGCCAACGCACAAAAAGCCCCTGACCGGACATCCGGGGGGCGTCTTTGCGGGACTGGAAGATGTGTCGGGAAGAAAATGCTGGCTTCCGGCGTGGAGGCCAGCCCTGTTCGGTACGGACTTTCGCCTGTACTGTCGCCTTCATCTGGCATTGTGCGCGTTCATTCCCAACATTGATGGCTATTGCGGCGGCAATCTATCACGCCCTGCAATCTTGTGAAAGAATTCCCCAAGACCTGTGTTTTTCCCCAGGCCCGGCGTCGTGCTCCAGGCTCCGCGCCTTGCTCAAGCTTCCGCGTTTTCCGGCGCCGCCCCCTTCCCGACGCCATTGCATGGGGCGCCATGTTGACGACGTGATAAAAATGAATATTGGTTCATTATTCATTTTTATCCCCCGCCTGGCGTGGCGGGGCAAGCGGCCAACGCCCTTGTGGGGCGACGCCCGCCACAAACGACCGCGCAGGGATAACGGACAATAATGGATCAGTTCGCAGGAAACGCCCGGCTGGGCGACCATCTCAGGGACGGCGACATCCGCGTGCTGCTGATGGTGCTGTATCACATGACCGGCGACG
Source organism: Camelimonas sp. ID_303_24 (assembly GCF_053543495.1). Classification (NCBI taxonomy): domain Bacteria; kingdom Pseudomonadati; phylum Pseudomonadota; class Alphaproteobacteria; order Hyphomicrobiales; family Chelatococcaceae; genus Camelimonas; species Camelimonas sp. ID_303_24. Next base: position 135,918 of record NZ_JBLLJM010000011.1, on the reverse strand, counting down.
ATCGCTGGCTGAAGCCGCCATACGCGCCGCGCCGCGACGTGCGGCTGATTCCCGACCCTGACGCGGGCCTGCCGCCGGATATCCAGGACGAGATCCGCGCGGCGATCATCGACGCGTTCAGCCGGCCGGACGCCCGGCCCGCCATCCCGGCGCCGGACGACGCGACGCTGCTGAAGATGATGGACGCCACCCTGGGCGAGCGGGTATCGCCGGAATACGCGCCGCTGATGCAGGAAGAGATGGGCTTTGTCTCGCGCGACGTGACCTGGCGGGCGCAACCGGACGCGGAGACCCTGCGCCGCCGGCATGTGCTGATCGTCGGCGCCGGCGTTTGCGGCGTGGCGCTGGGCGTGACGCTGGGCCGGCTGGGCATTCCTTACACGATCATTGATCGCAACGCCGACATCGGCGGCGTCTGGTACATGAATCGCTATCCAGGTTGCGGCGTCGATACGCCGAACCACTCCTATTCGTTCTCCTTCGGCGCGGCCTATCCGTGGAGCCGCTATTTCGTCCAGCGCGACGAACTGTACGACTATATCACCGGCATCGCAGACGAATTCGGCGTGCGCCAGCATTTCCGTCCGCGCACCGGGCTGACCGGCGCGCGCTGGGATGAGGCGCGCCATGTCTGGATGGCGACGCTGGAAACGCCGGACGGCGAGGAGACCCTGGAAACGCCCTGTCTGGTCAGCGCCATCGGCCAGCTCAACGACCCGTCGCGGCCGCCGTTCAAAGGCGAGGAAGCCTTCCAGGGGCAGATCCTGCACTCCACCGCCTGGAGCGACGACCTGGACGTGACCGGCAAGCGCGTGGCGATCATTGGCACCGGCGCGACCACCATGCAGATGGCGCCCAGCATCGCCGGCAAGGTTGCGGCGCTCGACATTTACCAGCGCACGCCGCAATGGGTGCGGCCAGTCAAGGGCTACGCCGACCCGATCAGCGACGGCGCCCAATGGCTGCTGGCGCATCTGCCGTTTTACGCCAAATGGTTCCGGTTCAACATGTTCTGGCGTTATGGCGACGGGCTGCTGCCGTTCCTGAAGATCGACCCGGAGTGGCCGCACCCGGAGCGGGCGGTGAACAAAACCAACGACCGCCACCGCCAGGAACTGGCCGACTTCATCCAGGCCGAGCTGGCCGGCCGGCCCGACCTGATCGCCAAATGCACGCCAGACTATCCGCCCTATGGCAAGCGCATCCTGCTCGACAATGGCTGGTATCGCATGCTGACCCAGCCGAACGTGGCGCTGGTGACGGACGCCATCGACCATTTCGACGCCACCGGCGTCGTCACGGCTGACGGAACCTCGCGCCCGGCCGACGTCGTGGTGGTGTCCACCGGCTTCCGCGTCACGGAAATGGCGGCGAAGCTGAACCTCACCGGCCGCGACGGCGTGACGCTCAAATCATTGTGGGGCGAGGACAACCCGTCGGCCTACCTGGGCATCTCCGTGCCAGGCTTCCCCAACTTCTTCAACATGCTCGGCCCGAACACCGGCCCGGGTCATGGCGGCAGCGTCATCTTCCAGTCGGAATGCCAGAGCCGCTACATCGCCTCCTGCATCGTGCAGCAGACCGAAGCCGCCGCGACCGCAGCCGAAGTGCGCCAGCAGGCGCATGACGCCCACGTGCAGGAAATCGATGACCTGCACCGGGACATGATCTGGTCGCACCGGGGCATGACCACCTATTACCGCAACGCCGCCGGCCGCGTGGTGTCGGTGATGCCATACCGCTTTGTCGATTACTGGCGCATGACCCACGACATGGACCCCGACGCCTATGAGTTCGCGCGGACGGGTTGAGGAGGGGCCGCCTCGACGAACAGGCCGCCCATGCCGATGAGACGCAGATAGACGGAGACCATCCGCTCCGCGTCCACATCGCTGCCAGGCGACTGCAACAGCATGGCCATGTAGTCCTGCATCCCCATCAGCAGATAGCCGAGCACCGGGATGTCCTCCCGGGAAAACCGGCCCAGCTCGTTCAGGTTCAGGCTGCGGCCGAGCGCCTGGCCATAGCCGGCCAGATAGGCCTCCAGGTGCCGCGCATAGGCGCGCGGCGCATGGATCTCCGCCTCGTGAAAGATGCGGATGAAGCCGGGGTTGAGCCGCAGATAATCGAAGTAGGCGCAGATGCGCTGCCGCTCGCGCTCCAGCCCGGTGACGCCGTGGGCGACGTTGGCGCGCAGGTGGGCGATCAGCCGCTCGCCGGCAATAGGCAGCAACTGGTCGAACAGGTCCTGCCGGCTGTCGAAATAATTGTAGAATGTGCCGTTGGCCACATTGGCCAAAGCGGTGATTTTGGTGATCGACGCGGCGGCGTAGCCCTCATTGCCCACCACCTGGATGGCTGCGGAAACGAGGGCTTCCAGCGTGTCGCTCTGCTTTTCCCGCCGTGTCCGCTTCCGCGTCTCTCCGCTCAACTCACTCTCCGCCTGAAACCAGCGCGCGGGCCGGCGCTGGCCGAGTTATAGAGCGTTTTCCGGCCCCCTGGATACCGCTTCGCGTCAGATCCAGTGCGCGCGGAACGCCAGACGCACGGATTCACCGGAGCATGTGGAAGGCACGGCGCGGCCAGGCCCGGCGTTTCGCGCATTCATACCAGAATGCGAAGATGCTGACGCGTCCGCATTCTGATTTGCTCAAGCGCCGCACGGGCTTCCCCAGTGCCCGGTGAGTCAGGCTCACCGGGCACTGGTATCAGTCGCGCTCCGCCCGCCGGTCGTCTTCGGCCCTCCCAAGTCGCCAGTAAGCGGCGGCGATCATGTCGCGCCTGTCGAAGCCGAGCTCATCGCGCCAGAAGGCCCGGATGGCCCGGGCAGCTGTGTGCTCGGTCCCGGCCATGGCGTAGACGCGTCCGGAGCCGGCGGGTGGGCGAATGGCGCGCACGGCGTCGGTCAGCGCGGTCGTTTCACCAGCCGCGGCAGCCCCGCGATGCAGCCAGCGCAGCTCGATATCCGCCGCGTAATGCAGCGGCTGCTCCTCGCTGGCGTCGGCCACTTCGACAAGAGCGACGCCGCGCGTCGTCGCCGGCAGGTTTTCCAGCAGCCGCGAGATCACCGGCAGCGCCGTTTCATCGCCGGCCAGCAGCACCCAGTCAGCCTCGGGCGCGGCGCGGCCCACGGGACCACGCACGCCGATCAGGTCGCCGGGTCTTGCCCGCGCCGCCCAGCGCGAGCCGACGCTTTCCGCCGGATCGCCATGCAACACGAAATCAACGTCCAGGGTTCCAGCAACTGGATCGACCTGGCGCACGGTATAGGTGCGCAGCCGCGGGCGCCGCGCTTCCGGCGGCCACACCGGCAGGCCGTCGGGCCCCGGGGTTGGCCATTCCGGCTGCGCCAGCCCTTCGGGCGGGATCAGCAGATGCAGGTGCATGCCGCCGGCGGCAAACCGCCCCAGATCGCGCCCTGCAAGGGTGACGCGGCGCATGTGCGGCGTCACGTCGACGATGCGGCGCACGGTCATCTCGCGAAAATTGGGGAAGACGCGGGCGTCGGCGCCGTCTCCGGTCCAGACGATGGCGGGACGCTCATCCCCGGCAAGGGCGATGATCTGGCTGGCCATCAGGCTCTTGAGGGTCGACAGCGCGCCTTCGTCCGGCGCCCGCAGGGTAACGACCAGACCAGATGGGGTTTCGCGCAGCGCGGCTTCGCCGGAAAACAGACTGGCGGTGACCCCACCCTCGTCCCGGCGGACAGAGGCGGCGCGGCCATCAAACAGCGCGAAAACGCGATCGATCAACGCGCCAGGGGCAGAGACGCTGACGCGCGTCTGGGCCTCGCAGGCAAAGGCTGCGGGCAACTCCCGGGTTTGCAGGGACATGCTGGATCTCCGGATGTGCAGACATCAACGACGCCATGCGCCACAGAGCCGCCGGACAAATCCTGATGAACAGCATTGCCAGCGCTCCTTGCGCCAGCGGGGTAGCCAATCGGAGATAATGTTTCAAATACTATGTTTTTTATTCTTTCTCATTCCAGAATATAAACAAGAACCCTTACAAAAAACTTGCCTCATCCCCTTCCGATTGTTCGATGCGCTGACATTGCCGCGCGCAAAAATAGTTTCGCAAAAAATCCGGGAACAGCGCGCCTCCCTATCGCGGGAGCGTTGCGCCGGGACTTTCCCGGCCGCAACGCCGTATGTCAGGCCGCCGCTCAGGAGCCCCGGAACACCGGCTGGCGCTTTTCGACGAACGCCGCGGCCGCCTCGCGATGGTCGGCCGTGCCGCCGGAGCGGGTGTGATTGATCGCCTCATTGTCGAAGCAGGCTTCGAGCGATGCGGTTTCAGCCATGTTGATGTTGTGCTTGATGTAGCCGAGCGTGACGCGCGGGCCATGCGCCAGCTTCAGGGCGTAGGCCCGCGCCGCTTCGACGAATTCGGCGTCATCCACCACCTCGTTCACCAGGCCAAGGCGCAGGGCGTCATCAGCGGTCAGCAGCGGCGAGGTGAAGTAAAGCTCGCGGGCTCTGGCGCTGCCGACAAGGCGGGTCAGAAAATAGGTTCCGCCGAAATCGCCGGACAGGGCCACCTTGGCGAAGGCCGTGGTGATTTTCGCCGACCGCGTGGCGATGCGCAGATCGCAGGCCAGGGCCAGCGACAGGCCGGCGCCCGCCGCCGCGCCATTGATGCCGGCGATCGTGGGTTTGCGCATGTCGTGCAGCAGGCGCGACGCTTCCATCCAGCCGCGCAGGCTCCAGGCGCGATCATCGGTCGAAAGCTCCCGGCCCTGGCCGCTGGCCATGGCCTTGACGTCGCCGCCGACGCAGAACGCCGGCCCGGCGCCGGTCAGCAGCACCGCATGGGCGTCCACATTGGCGGCGGCGCGCGCGGTGGCGGCCACCAACCCTTCGCACAGGGCCGGATTCAGGGCATTGCGATTTTCGGGGCGGTTCATGGTCAACGTCAGCAGCCGGTCCTCAAGCTGCTCGATGACGACATCCGACATGGTGTTTCCTCCTGATGCTTTCCGCTGGTCCGGCGGCCCGCAAGGTCGTCGCGGTCGCGCCGCCCGTTATTGTCGCGGAACGTCATTGGTCCCGCGCCATGGCCGCCGCGTCAACCACCGCAGCCACGCCGCGCGGCGCGGGCGCCAGAAAGGATTTGCGCCCGCAACGGGCCGCTTGCCTTCCCGCCGGCGCCGCATCAGCATTGCGCCCCAGGCTTTCAGTGAGGGAATCCGGTGGACACGGAACAGGGCCTTCTGCGCCTTTCGACTGGCGTTACATTCATCGTCGCCGCGATCGGCATCATTTTCGGCCTGCTCTCTGGCTCCTATGCCGTGATTTTCGATGGCATGTACGCCCTGACAGACGCGATCATGACCATGGTCGCGCTCATCGTGGCCCGGCTGATCGCCACCTCGACGGCGTCGGAGCCGGGCAACAACAATCTGGTGAAGCATTTCACCATGGGTTTCTGGCACCTGGAGCCGATGGTGCTCGGCCTGAACGGCATCCTGCTGACCGGCGCGGCGATCTACGCCTTCATCAACGCCATCGGCAGCATCATCGACGGCGGGCGCGAACTCGCCTTTGGTCCCGCCATTGTTTACGCGGTCATCACCCTGCTGATCACGGTGTCGATGGCGCTTTTCGAACACCGGCGCAACCGGACGATCCAGTCCGACTTCGTCGCCCTCGACGTCAGGTCATGGCTCATGTCGTCGGCGCTCACGGCGGCGCTGCTGGTGGCGTTCACCATAGGCTTTTTCATCCAGGGCACAGCCATGGAATGGTTGACGCCATACGTCGACCCGGTGGTGCTGGCGCTGGTGTGTCTGGCGATCATCCCCGCCCCGGCGGGGACAATCCGGCAGGCGTTCTCGGAGATCCTGCTGGTGACGCCCACCGATCTGAAGCAGCATGTGGACACGGTTGCGGAAACAGTCGCGCGCCGCCACGGCTTCGTTTCCTGGCGCTCCTATGTCGCGAAGGTCGGGCGTGGACGGCAGATCGAGCTGTATTTCATTGTCCCGGCCAACGACCCGCCGCGCATGCTGCGGGAGTGGGATCGCATCCGCGATGAAGTCGGGACGATGATCGGCGACGACACGCCGGATCGCTGGCTGACCATCGCCTTCACCACCGACCCCGAATGGGCTGACTGACGCCCGGACCCCGCTGCTCAGGTGGCGAGGAAGGCGCGCTGGCCGCCCTGAACGACCAGTGCGGTGAGATGGCCACTCTTCACCGCCCCCGTATCGACGCCGATGCGGTTGGCGCGCACCACAGGCTGGGAGCTGATGGTGTGGCCGTGCACGATTACTTTCGCGTGAAGTTGTTCGGTCTTGAGGAAAGGCGCGCGGATCCACATCAGATCGTCCAGGCTCTGGCGATCAAGCGCCACGCCGGGGCGGACGCCCGCGTGACAGAAGAAGAAATCGCCAAAGCTGACGGAATGCGCCAGCCCTTCGAGAAGCTGCCGGTGGGCGTCGGGAAACGCCGCCCGCAGGCGGGCGTGATCCCGCGACAGGGCGTCCGGGTCATCGGCATAATCCCAGAAATTCATGTCAACGCCGTAGGATCTGGCCGTTTCGGCACCGCCGTGATTGGCGAACACGCCCCGCAGGTCTGGCTGGTCAAGAAATGCCAGAAACGCGGCGTCGTGATTGCCAGCCAGCATGATGCGGCGCGGATCCCCCCGCAGCGACGACAGAATGTCGAGCACGCCCCGGCTGTCGGGGCCACGATCGACATAGTCGCCAAGATAGATCACCCGCCAGTCGGCGGCGCCGGCGCGCCTGATGTCCTCATCGATCAGCGCATGCATCTGCTCCAGCAGGTCGCGGCGGCCGTGGATATCGCCGACGGCGTACAATCGCAGTCCGTCCGGGCCGCGCGCCTGTGGCAGCGACACTGTTCCGGCCGCGTCTTCGCTCTCACCGTTCAAGCAACTGGTCCTTTCATGCATCTGGTTCTTTCGTGCGTCTGGTCCTGCCATGCGTCTGGTCTGGCATCCGGTTTTCACGCCGCCTCCGGGACGGCGCGCGCCCTGTCGGGGGAACGGCGTTCGCCTGGCGTGATGCGCCCGTCGCCGTCGAAATTCCTCCCCAATGTGCGCGCCAGAATGCCGGCTGGACGGGAGACATGGCCATGATGCGCGAACCGGTCAGACCCTGGCGCCCACAAGGCAGACGGGCGGGGCATGCCGGCGGGACATGCTCACGCCGGTCCTTCATGCTGGCCGGCGCCGGCCTTGCATTGTGTGCAGCCAGTCCGCCCCTGGCCAGTCCCCCGCTGGCGATGGCGGGGACGATCTATCCGGTCAGCCTCAGCGACGCTGAATGGCGCAGGAAGCTGACGCCGCAACAGTATGACATCCTGCGCAAGTCCGGCACCGAACCGGCGTTTTCCAGCCCCCTGAACAATGAGCACCGCGCGGGCGTTTTCAGTTGCGCCGGCTGCGACCAGCCGCTGTTCGATTCCAGAACCAAATTTGACAGTGGAACGGGCTGGCCAAGCTTCTGGAAGCCGCGCGACCAGGCCGTCGGCGAGGAGCAGGACCGGTCATTCGGCATGGAGCGAACAGCGGTGCATTGCGCCCGTTGCGGCGGCCATCTGGGCCATGTCTTCAGCGACGGCCCGGCGCCGACGGGGCTGCGATATTGCATGAACGGGCTCGCCCTTGCCTTCCGTCCCACGACGTCCTGACCAGGCGGACACGGTGGAGTGCGCATCATGAAGCGGTTGTTTCATTGTGGTTTTGTCACGGGAGCGGCGGCGTTACTGGCTGTCGCGGCGGCGGCGCCGGCCGGGGCGCGGGAGGGCGTGGCCATTCCCCCGCCGGCGCTGGACGAACCGGCGCCAGCCAGCGACCGGATGGCGACCGCCGTGTTTGCCGGCGGCTGCTTCTGGGGCGTGCAGGGGGTGTTCCAGCATGTGCGCGGAGTGGCCAACGCCGTCTCCGGCTACGCGGGGGGCGGCGCCGCCAGCGCCAACTATGAGGCGGTGGGCAACGGCGACACCGGCCATGCCGAGGCGGTGCGCATTACCTACGACCCCAGGCAGATCAGCTATGGCAGGCTGTTGCAGATCTATTTCTCGGCGGCGCACGACCCGACCCAGAAAAACCGTCAGGGGCCGGACGTGGGCTCACAATACCGCTCCACGGTGTTCGCGCAGACCCCCGATCAGGCGCGGCTGGCGAAAGCCTATGTGGCGCAGCTGGACGGCGCCCGCGTTTACGGCGCGCCGCTGGCCACCACCATCGAGAGCGACAAACCGTTCTATCCGGCGGAGAAATATCATCAGGACTACATGACCCTGAATCCACGCGCGCCCTATATCGCCTATTATGACCTGCCAAAGCTTGACCAGTTGAAACGGCTGTTCCCTGATCGCTACCGGGAGCAGCCCGTGCTGACATCGCAAGCGGGCGTCCAGTGACAGGAACATACGGGAGTTGCGCCATGGAGCCAGGTTTCACCGTCAGCGGTCGCATCGCGCGCCCGGCCAGCGCCGTCTTCGAGGCCGTTGTCGATCCTGAGCAGCTTTCAGCCTATTTCACCACCGGCGGCGCGCGGGGGCGGCTGGAGCCCGGCGCGACCGTGACTTGGGATTTTCATGATTTCCCAGGCGCCTTTCCGGTGCATGTCATCGACGTCGACAGGGACCGCCGCATTGTGCTGCGCTGGGACGCGGCGGAAGGCGCCGCGACGCCCGACGCCTCTGGCGCGCGGCTGACAACGGTGACCATGACCTTCGAGCCGCTGGATGATGACCGCACCCTGGTGCGGATTGCCGAAACCGGATGGTCCGAAACGCCGGAGGGGGTCAGGGCGTCCTACGGCAATTGCGAAGGCTGGACCGGCATGCTGTGCGCCATGAAAGCCTGGCTTGAGCATGGCCTCCGGCTGCGCGAGGGGTTTTACCGTTGATCCCTGCTCAAACCGGAGCGCGCGCAATCGCTCCTGCGGCTTTTTCCGCCCGGGCGCGGATCACCTCCAGCACCACGCCGTGGAAATCGTTGAGAAAAATCTGCCCCCACCAGTCGCAGTAAGCGTTGATGGGCGTGGCGATGCGGTATTGGGTCGTCAGGGTCAGCCGGGTGCGGCCGCCGGGGAGCGGCTCCAGCCGGTACGCGCCATCGGCGATTTTCAGATAGGCGCGGTCCAGCCTGATGTGCGCCTCGATGGCGCGCGGGATCGATTCCGGGCCGAAGCGGAAGGTCCATGACAGGGCGCGGTTTTCCTCCCAGCCGGTGACGATTTCCTGGAACGTGACGCCGCCGCTCCAGCGCAAATGGCGCACGGCGCCAACCCCATGCCCCTCCAGCCGGGCGTCGACCGGCTGGGGAACGCCGGCGACGCTGTGGCTAAAGGTGCGTTTCAGCTCCTGCGGGGCGATCTGGGGGATTTCGACCGTATGGCGCCAGACCTCCTGGGGCGGCGCGGCGATCTCGATGACGCTGGTCACCCGCCCGTCCCGCTCCGGCGCCGGCAGCATCGGCTCGATCGGCAGGCCGATCAGCGGCAGCACCACCAGCAGGCTGGCCCCACGCGGCGAGCGCCAGGCCCGCAGCGCCAGCGTGGCCAGGGCCGAGCCCGCGGCCGAAGCCACCAGGAAAACCGGCATGGCCATGACGACGCAAATGCCGCCCTCCTGGAACAGCGCGACGGAGAGGAGAACCAGCGCGGCGATAATCGCCCAGCCGATGCAGATGTGACGCCAGATGCTGCCCTGCCCGCGCGGATCAGCCAGAACCGTCATGACGCTGGCGATGCCCATCGGCATCAGGATCAGGCCGGAGATGGCCGGCAACACCTCCCGGTCGCCTGACCAGACCAGAAGATAGATGATGAGGCCATAGACCAGCGCGCCGACGGCGGCGGGCGCCAGACGCTCGCGCAAACCAGGCGGAGTTGAAGATTCTGGCGGAACGGCAGGTTCAGGCGGCGCGGCGGGTTCGGACTGGGACACGAGGACTTTCCGGAACGACGGGATGAACAGGCGGCGCGGGAACAGGCATCCTGGCGTTTGGACCGCGCGTCATCGGCCGCGTCAACCCTGGGGCGCGCCATTCCCTTCCGGCGGAACATGCTCTATCGACAAGGTCGAACCCATTGGGCGGAACCCATTGGAGGCGGAACCAGATGGAGCGGCGCGCGCGTCCGTCATCCGTCCGGGCGCCCCAGGGGGCAACCCGCTTTTCACGAAATCACCCTGGAGCGGGATGCGTTCAGGCTGAACCGCATCTCCGCTCCAACGCTTTGGTTTCGCATGATTTCTCACGGACAGGCGACATCCGCCCGTCCGCATCATGCCCTATCGCTGGAACTGTTCCGGGCCCGCCATGACGGACACACCGCGCGACACGATCGCCACGCGCATCAGCAAGGCGCTGGCCGACCGCATCATCTCGGGCGAGCTGGCGCCAGGCGCGCGGCTGCGTCAGGACCATGTGGCGGAAGAATTTGGCGCCAGCCACGTGCCGGTGCGCGAGGCGTTTCGCCGGCTGGAGGCGCAGGGGCTGGCGGTGAGCGAACCCCGGCGCGGCGTGCGCGTCGCCGGCTTCACCGTCGATGAGGTGCGGGAAGTCGCCGAAATGCGCGCGGCGCTGGAGGTGCTGGCCCTGCGCCACGCCGCGCCCAACCTGACCCCAACGATTCTTGACGCCGCCGAGGAAGCCTCCCGCGCCGGCGACCGCGCCCCGGACATGCACGCCTGGGAAGAAGCCAATCGCAATTTCCACACGCTGATCCTGACGCCCTGCCGCATGCCGCGCCTGCTCGCAGCCATTGAGGATCTGCACCTGGCCAGCGCCCGCTTCCTGTTTTCCGGTTGGCGCTCGGAATGGGAGGCGCCGACCGACCGCGACCACCGGGCGATTCTTGCCGCCCTGCGCGCTGGCCACGTGGAGCTGGCCGCCGCCATTCTGGCGCGCCATGTGCAATGGGTCGGCCCACGCGGCGCCCGCGCCGCATTACCCCGCAAGGCGAAGCCCGGCGGCTCCGCCTCTGGCAGGTGATTTTGCCGGAAGCGCGAAACTTTACCGGAAGTGTTTCGACAGCTTCAGGCTCTGGCCCTGGTAATTGGAGCCGCCCTCGCCATAGAGGGTCGCCGGGCGCTGCTGCATGCGCTCATAGACCAGGCGACCGACGATCTGGCCGTCCTCGATAATGAACGGCACGTCGCGCGAGCGCACCTCCAGCACCGCCCGGGCGCCGACGCCGCCAGCGGCGCTGTGGCCAAAGCCCGGATCGAAGAAGCCGGCGTAGTGGACCCGGAACTCGCCGACCAGCGGATCGAAGGGCGTCATCTCGGCCGCAAAGTCAGGCGGAACGGTCACGGCCTCGCGCGAGGCGAGGATGTAGAACTGGCCGGGATCAAGGATCAGGGCGCCAGAGCCATCGGCGTGCAGGGGCTCCCAGTAATCGGCGACGGCGCAGGCGCCGATGCGGTCCACATCCACCAGGCCCGTGAAGCGCCGGGCGCGATAACCGATCAGCCCGTTGTCGCCAAAGCCCGAGAGATCGACGCTGACGGCGACGCCGTTCTGGAACGAGGCGGCGGCCTGGTCCACCACCGGCTCGCGCGCGTGCAGCGCCGCCAGCTCCGCGTCGGTGAGGCGCGAATTGCCGGAGCGGAAGCGCACCTGGCCCAGCCGCGAGCCGGCGCGCACCAGAACCGGAAAGGTGCGCGGCGAAATTTCCGCATACAGCGGGCCGTTGTAGCCGGCGGGGATAATGTCGAATTCCTCGCCCTGATCGGTGATCAGCCGGGTGAAGACATCAAGGCGGCCGGTGGAGCTTTTGGGGTTGGCCGAGGCGGACAGGCCAGGCGGCAGCGCCAGCCCCTCCTGAATTTCGGCGATATAGACGCAGCCGGTTTCCAGCACCGCGCCCTGCTCCAGGCTGAAGCGGTGCAGCGCCAGCTGCTCCAGCCGCTCACGCACCGGGCGGCGGCCCGGCAAAAAGCTGGCCCGCACCCGCCACACCGTGGCGCCCAGCCGCAAATCGAGGCTGGCCGGCTGGACCTGACCCGGATCAAGCGGCTGCTGGACGCGCACCACGCCGGCGTCGGCCAGTTCACGAATGGTCTGGGCCGGCAGGATGCCGACAGGCTGTTTGCTGTCCACTGTTGGCCGCCTCATCAGGATCGCCGCGGGCGCGGCTCTTCACAGGCGCATACCATGGGCGTATGCGCGCGTCACCCGCCAGCGAATCGGTCGCCGCGCCCATCACCCGGAGAAACCGCCATGACTGCGCCGCAACCGGCCCACGTATACAAGATTTGCCCGCGCGACGGCTGGGAGGCGGCGCAGGCGGCGGGCGTCTTCGCCGGCGCGGGCATTGATCTGGTCGACGGCTATATCCACCTGTCAACGGCGGAGCAGGTTCGCGAAACCGCCCGCCTGCACTTTCATGGCCAGCAAAACCTGGCGCTGCTGGAGGTGGAAACCGCTGCGCTGGGCGCGAACTTGCGCTATGAGGCGAGCCGGGGCGGCGCGCTGTTTCCGCATCTTTACGGCCCCCTGCCCGTCGTCGCCGTGCGCCGGACATGGTTTTTGACCAATGACGCCGCTGGCGCACCCCTGATACCGGAGCTTTGACGTGACGTTCGGACTGTTTGAAGAGCTGGCCCGCAAGGCGATGTTCAACCTCGACCCGGAAACGGCGCATGGGTTGACCATCCGGGCTCTCACGGCCCTGCCGCTCCGCGCGCCGCCGCCGAACGACTCGCGCCTCGCCGTTTCCGCCTTCGGGCTGGACTTTCCCAATCCGGTTGGCCTCGCCGCCGGTTTCGACAAGAACGCCGAAGTTCCAGACGCCATGCTGGGCTACGGCTTCGGCTTCGTGGAGGTCGGCACCATCACGCCGAAGCCGCAGCCGGGCAATCCAAAGCCGCGCATCTTTCGCCTGACGCAGGACCGCGCCGTCATCAACCGGCTTGGATTCAATAACGCAGGTCACGCGGCGGCCCGCGCCCGTCTGCTGGCCCGCGCCCGCGACGCCGCCGGGGCGCGCGGAATTGTTGGCGTCAATATCGGCGCCAACAAGGACGCGACGGACCGCGCCGCCGATTATGTCGCCGGCGTGCAGGCTTTTGCCGATGTCGCCAGCTATTTCACCGTCAACATCTCCTCGCCCAACACGCCCGGCCTGCGCGATTTGCAACATGAGGCGGCGCTGGACGACCTGCTCGGCCGGGTGCTGGAAGCGCGCGACGCCATCGCCGCCAGGGGCAAGGCGCGCCGGCCGGTGCTGCTGAAAATCGCCCCGGACCTGTCGCTGGACGAGCTGGATGGCATCGTCGCCGTCTGCCGCCGGCGCGGCGTCGACGGCATGATCATTTCCAACACCACCATCGCCCGGCCGGAAACCCTGCGTGATCGCGATGTGGCGACGCAGCAGGGCGGCCTCTCCGGCATGCCATTGCTTGGCCCCTCAACGCGCATGCTGGCCAACGCCTGGCTGCGGGTGGAGCGCGCCTTCCCGCTGGTCGGCGTCGGCGGCGTCGACAGCGCCGACAGCGCCCTCGCCAAAATCCGCGCCGGCGCCACCCTCGTGCAACTGTATACGGGGATGATCTACAAGGGGGCCCACGTCGCCACGGCGATCAATCGCGGCCTCGCCGACCGCCTCGGCCGCAGTGGCGAAACCCTCGCCGCCCAGGTCGGCGCCGACGCCGCGGACGTGGCGCGGGAAGCAGCCTGACCGGATGGAAAAAACAAACCCCGCATCCTTCACGGAAGCGGGGTTTTCATCATCGGCGAGCCAGCGCCGGAAGGCGCATTACGCAAGGCGCGTTACTTGCGGAAGTTCATGATCCGCAAGATCAGCCAGATCGGCGCCACGACCATGGCGCCGTAGACAAACCACATGCCCACGTCGCCAAGCACGGCAAAACCATTGGCGATCAGGCGGCGAACAAAGCGCGCCACGCTCTCATAGAGCCCAACTGGCGTGATATCGAGAAACGCCATCGCCGCGCCAACCAGCACGGACAGGAAGACGAGGCGCGCCAGCACCGATATGGGCGAGCCGCCCAGAAAACCCGAAACGCCGCCACGGCCTTCAGCCATTGATCTTTCCCTTCAAGCCTTTCCGCCAGCCCCGCGCCGAACCCCGGCCGTTACGCCGGCGCGCCGGTTGTCCATGGCGCGGCGGCCATGCGGGCGGCGACGATCACCGCCTGGGTGCGGCTTTCCACGCCCAGCTTCTGCAGGATCGCGGACACATGCGCCTTGATTGTGGCCTCGGAGACGTTGAGCTCGTAGGCGATCTGTTTGTTGAGCAACCCTTCCGACAACATCATCAGCACGCGCACCTGCTGCGGCGTCAGGCTGGTCAGGCGGCGGGCAAGATCGGCCGCCTCGCGATCTGGGGCGGATGACATGTCAACGTCCGGCGGCGTCCAGGTGCCGCCGGCCAGCACCGCCGCCAGCGCCTCGCCCATGGCGTCCACCGACAGCGATTTCGGCACGAAGCCGGAGGCGCCGAATTCCATGCACTTGCGAATAACGCCTGGATCGCCTGCGCCGGACACCACCACCACCGGCACGCCCGGATGCTGGGCCCGCAGGTACAGCAGGCCGGAAAACCCCTGGGCGCCGGGCATGGACAGATCCAGCAGCACCACATCCGGGTCGTCGCCGCCATTCATCGCCGCCGTGGTCGCAGCGAAATCACCTGCCTCGACGATCTCCGCCTGAGGCATTATCCGCGCGATCGCCTGCCGCAAAGCGCCCCGGAACAGGGGATGATCGTCGGCAATGACAATGCGTGACGTAGTCTGCTCGATCACGAAATGGCTCTTTAGGCTGGTCATCGCGGGCATACGGGCCTGGTCCATGCACTGGAAACAGACGCGCCTGATGTCTGTCTAGCACGACCGGGCGCCATCACGCCAACCCCTCGCGACAACGCCCGACAGCAGCAGCCGGCGCCGCCGGCTTGACCATCCGCGCCCCATGCGCCAGGGAAAGCGCGTTGCAATCTCCGGAGCCACGTCTCCGGCCCCGCGCCCCACCGCTGGCGGCCGCCGGGAAAAGTCCGGGACGGCCCGGCCCTTTTGACAGGAGGGGCCAATGGCCTGGGCGTATCTTTTTGTCGCCGGACTGCTTGAGATTGTATGGGCTTATGCCATGAAAGCCTCGCACGGCTTCAGCCGGCTCACCCCCAGCATCATCACCATCGTCGCCATGATCGCCAGCTTCACGCTGCTGGCCTGGGCCATGCGGACGCTGCCGCTTGGCACCGCCTATATGGTGTGGACCGGCATCGGCGCGGCGGGCGCCTTCATCGTCGGCGGGCTGTTTCTTGGCGAGAGCCTCACGCCGATGCGCCTGGTCGCCGCCGGGCTGGTGCTGTCCGGCCTGGTGCTGATGAAGCTGGCGGAAGGCTGAGGCGCCGGCGCCGGCCGGTATTCAGAACCGCGCCGGCTCATAGCCTTCATCCAGATATTACATACAAAAATTGGACAATACGCTGCGAACGTGGTTTGCCCTGCGCGAGGACGCCTTCCCGACGCGGTGGGCTGCAAGCAAACCGGAGGCCGCCATGTCAGGCGACGAATACGTTTATGATGAAGCAACGGGCGAATGGATCAGCCCTGACGAAGCGGCGGCGCGCCAGCCTGCCGGCGGCGGCCGGGTGGTGCGCGATTCCGCCGGCAATGAACTGTCTGACGGCGACAGCGTCATCCTCATCAAGGATCTGAAGGTCAAGGGCGCCAACCAGACCCTGCGCCGGGGCACGGTGATCAGGGCCATCCGCCTCACCAACGACGACCAGGAAATCGACTGCCGGTACGAGGGCATTCGCGGCCTGGTGCTGCGCGCAGAGTTCGTCAAGAAACGCTGACACCCTGCCAAACGCTGAACTGCCAGCAAACGCCGGCTTGCCGGCGTCCGTTTTGGCGCGAAAGCCGTTCAGGCGGCGCTGCGCCTTGCTCCAGCGCCCTGGCGCGACCTGACGCCGGGGGCTGGCGGCGCGTAACCCACTACCGCCGCAGGATGCTCCGCAACGCCGGTGGGCGGGACAATATTTCCGCCCGACACATTTCTGCCGGCCTGCAATCGCGTAGACATGCGCAAGAAGCATGGGCAGACAATTCGCACGCGCAAGAAACAGCTTCGTATGCACTGCGCGCAGCTTCTCGCCAGCCCCACCGCCTGTGCAGAAAATGCCTGACAGTTCCGTGTGTTGACGGGGTGTATGCACGTCTGTAGTCTGGAAATATTATATTAAATAACAAATAACTATCTGGGAGAGGAATCAATGATCCGGATACCGGCTCTGAAAGTGCTGGCGGCCGCCGCTGGCGCCTGCCTGATCGGCGCACTGGCCGCCCATGCCGCCGATGACTGGCCGCGCAAGGAAATCACCCTCATCAACAATTACCCGCCGGGCTCGGCCACCGAGCTGACGGCGCGCGCCATTGCCCGCAGCATCGAAAAGACCATTGGCAAGCCGGTGATCATCAAGGCGGTGCCGGGCGGCGCCGGCCAGCTCGGACCGGCGGAACTCGCCCGCAGCGCACCGGACGGCTACACCATCGGCCTCGTCGGCTCGTCGTCCTATCTGACCGCGCCGCACATGATGGACATGCCGTTTGACGCCTGGAAGTCGTTCGACCTGATCGCCCAGGTCGCCGAGCTGCGCTACGGCCTTGGCGTACGCAAGGATTCGCCGATCAAGAGCGTTCAGGACGTTATCGACCAGTCGAAGAAAAAGCGGCTCACCTACAGCTCCACCAGCCCGAACAATGTGCTGCCGCTGTTCCAGATGGCCAAGCTGAACGGCGCCAATCTGCGCTGGGTGACGTTCGCGGGCGGCGCGGAATCCGTGCTTCAGGCGGTCGGCGGCCACGTGGACCTGACCCTGCAAAGCGCCACGGAAATGAAGCCGCAGATCGACGCCGGCAATTTGCGCCTGCTCGCATCGACCTCGCCGGAGCGCTGGCCCGATTACCCCGACGTCAAGACCCTGCGCGAACTTGGCTTTGATTACATCAGCTTCGGCCCGATGGGTTATGCCTTCCCCAAGGGCGTCGACCCCAAGGTGCGCGACAAAATGGAGAAAGCCTTCGAGATCGCCCTGAAAGACCCGGAGGTTCAGGACCAGCTCAAGAAACTTGGCGTCGCGCCCTCCTACCGCACCGGGGCCGAATTTTATGATCACATGAAGAAGATGGAGCCGCTGTTCATCCAGATCCTGACCGAAGCCGGCATGAAAACCCGGTGAGGCTCAGGGATGACAATTTCCGGAGCGCGGTGGACCGCGCTCGGCCTGTTCTGCGCCGCGGCGGCGGCGTTCTGGCAGGCAACGAAACTGTCGCGCTGGGGTTTTGACGGCCCGGGGCCCGGCCTCTATCCCCAGATCATCGCGGCGATCTGCATGGCGCTGGCGCTGCTCGTGCTGGTGCTGGACAGGAACGATCCGGCCCCCGTGGCCACCGATGACGATGAAGCGGTGGCGCGCTACGACCTGGCGGGCCCCCAGGAACGGCGCACATTTCACATCTATCTGCTGGCGCTGGCCGTGCTGGTGGCCGGATGCTGGTTCGCCGGCTTCATCGTTACCTCGCTGGCCGTCACCATCCTCACCATGCGCTTTGCTGAAGGGATCAGCTGGCGCGCCACGCTGGTCACCGCCGCCATCATCGCCTTGTCGGGGGTCACCCTGTTCGGCTGGCTGTTGCAGGTCAGCCTGCCGGAAGGTCCGGCCGATCTGGCGTTCCGCGCCCTGCTGCGTCAGGGAGGGCTGCTGTAATGGAAGGTCTGCTCGGCGGTTTCGCCACCGTCTTCCAGCCGGCGACGCTGATGTACTGCTTCATCGGCGTGTTTCTTGGCACCATTGTCGGCATTTTGCCCGGCCTTGGCCCGCTTACCACCATCGCCCTGCTGCTGCCCATCACCTACAAGATGGACGTCACCTCGGCGATCATCATGCTGTCGGGCATCTATTATGGCGTGGCCTACGGCGGCACCATCACCTCGGTGCTGATGCGCATCCCGGGCGAGGCCTCGTCGGTCGTCACCTGCCTCGACGGCTATGAGATGGCGCGCAAGGGCCGCGCCGGGGCAGCCCTTGGCATCGCCGCCATCGGCTCGTTCGTGGCCGGCACCATTGGCGTCGTCGCCGTTTCCTATCTGTCGCCGCCCCTGTCGCGCTGGGTGCTGGCCTTCGGGCCGGCGGAATACGCCATGGTGATGCTGGCGGGCCTGTCGCTGGTCACCTATTTTTCCAGCGGCTCGCGGCTCAAGGCGCTGCTCATGGCCGGCTTCGGCCTGCTGCTGGGCGCGGTCGGCTCCGATCCGCTGGCGGCGGCGCCGCGCCTGACCTTTGGCATATTCCACCTCACCGGCGGCATTGATCTGGCGCCTCTGGCCATCGGCCTGTTCGGCATTTCCGAAGTGCTGTCGATGGTGCTGCGCAAGAAAGAAAAGATACAGGTGCTGGCGCCGCCGTCCTCACTGCTCGGCTTCATGCCGAACCGCGAGGAAGCGCGGCGCTCGGTGGGGCCGGTGGCGCGGGGCACGGTGCTGGGCTTCATCGTCGGGCTCATTCCCGGCGGCGGCGCGGTGCTGGCCACCTTCCTGTCCTATGCCGTGGAAAAGAAGCTGTCGAAGCACCCCGAACAGTTCGGCAAGGGCGCGGTCGAGGGCCTGGCGGGTCCGGAATCCGCCAACAATTCGGGAACGGCGGGGGCCTTCGTGCCGCTGCTGTGCATGGGCGTGCCGGCCAACGCCATCACGGCGCTGCTGCTCGGGGCCTTCATGATCCATGGCGTCGCGCCTGGCCCGACGATCATGGAGCGGCAGCCGGAACTGTTCTGGGGCGTGATCGCCAGCATGTATGTCGGCAACGTCATGCTGCTGATCCTCAACCTGCCCCTGGTCGGGCTGTTCGTGAAAATCCTCGACGTGCCCCGCGCCTGGCTGGCGCCGGTCATCCTCACCGTCTGTCTGATCGGCGTCTATTCCACCAACAGCGCCGCCATGGACGTGCTGCTCGCCGTGATGTTCGGCGTCATCGGCTACATCCTGCGGCGCTACGGCTATGACCTGGGCATCGTCATTCTCGCCTATGTCCTTGGGGTAATCTTCGAGCGCTCGGTGCGCCAGGCGCTGGCGATCTCGGACGGCGATCTGGGCATCTTCGTTTCCAGCCCGCTGACCATCACCTTCGCGGTGATCACCGCCGTGCTGGTGGGCCTTGCCTTTGTGCCCAGAAAGCGCGCGCCAGGGCCGGCGGACGCCGCCATCGCGGCAGCGGAGGCATCGCAACTCAAATAGGCCGGCCAGCAACGGCCAGCGCCAACATCACGGGCGGCGCGCTTCCGCCATGGAGCGCGCCGCCCGTCATTCCATGTCCGCAAGTCATTCCATCTCAAAGCGAAGCCCCGGCGATCCGCGCGCGCCAGAACGCGGCGCGCTCCTTCAGCTGCGCGTCGCGCGCCCAGCTCTCCTCACAGGGCTCCAGCCGCTCCAGCACCTCGAAGGTAAAAACCTCGGGGCCGTGCGCCCGCCAAGCCGCCTGCAGGGAGCGGTTGGGATGGGAGCCCTGCCCGAGCGTGAACCAGATGCGGTTCCGCACCCGGTCCACATCCGGCCAGCCGCCGACCCATGCTTCACCAGTGGCCGCGCACCGCACCGCGAAAATTCCGGCGTCGACATCGCGTTTCTTCCAGGCCTCGATCGCCTGCTTTTTGTCCAGTGCGCTCATGCCGCCGCCCCTCATCGTCACGTCATGGCCGGCTTCGCGCCGAAGCGGCCTTGCGCTCTATTATTATACGGGTATAAATAGCGCAATATTTTTATCTGGGTGAAATTTATGAGCGACAATGACGATAACCCATGCACGGCGTTCGCCGGCTCCCGCCTGCTCTGTTCAGGCCCGCTGGCCGAGGTGGCGGCGCGGGTTCGCGAGGCATGGCAGGCCAACCCGGCGGACACGGTGCTGACCTTCAGCGACAAAACGGGAAAGCTGGTGGATATTGACCCGCGCGGCGACGGCGAAATGGCTGCTGAAACGCCAAAGCGCGGGCGCGGCCGGCCGAAGCTGGGGGTGGAGCCGCGCGAGGTTACGCTGCTGCCGCGCCATTGGGAATGGCTGGGGCGCCAGCCCGGCGGGGCGTCCGCCACCCTGCGCCGGCTGGTCGAAGCCGCCCGCAGGCAGGCAGGCGCCAGCGACGATGCGCGAGCGCGGCGCGAGGCCGCCTATGCGTTCATGCACGCCATGGCCGGCGACCTGCCGGAATATGAGGAAGCGATCCGCGCCCTGTTCGCTGGCGATGCGGCCGGGCTGCGGGCGCGCAGCCGGGCCTGGCCCGCCGATATCGCCGGGCACGCCCTGCGCCTTGCGGGCCAGGACAACAGGCCAGAATAACGGCCATCGCGCCTGCCCCTGAACCGGGGCGCCGCGCCCATGGCCGCTGGCGCGGCGCCCCGCTATCGTCAGGTCATTTCGTCGTGTAGCCGCCATTCACCAGGATGGTCTGGCCAGTCATCCACCAGCCGTCCGAAACGAGAAAGCGGATCCACGGCGCGATGTCCTCGATATGGGTGAGGCCGGTGGGGGTGAATGCCGACAGGGCCGCCGCCGTCTTGTGATAGGCCACCGCATCCGCGCCTTCGGCCGGGTAGAAGAACGGCGTATCCATGGGGCCAGGGCCAATGGCGGTAACGGAGACGCCGCGCGCGCCAAATTCCTTCGAGGCCGCCCGGGTGAAGTGTTCGACCGGCGCCTTGGTTCCGGCGTAGCTGGAATAGAACGGCGTGTAGGCGCCCAGCAGCGACGTCACCAGGGTGCAGATCTTGCCGTTGTCATTCACATGCCGGCCCGCTTCCTTCAGGAAGAAGAAGGCCGCCTTGGCGTTGACGGCGCTCATCTCGTCGTATTCGGCCTCGGTGATCTCCACCATGGGCTTCTTCAACACCTTGCCGACCGTGTTGATGGCGATATCCGGCCGGCCCACGGCGGCGACAGCATCGGCGAACAGCTTCGCCACCGCGCCGGCAGTCGTGAGATCCGCCTGCAACGCCACGGCCTCCGCGCCCGCCGCGCGCACCTCCGCCACCGTAGCGTCGGCCTCCGCCCTTGAGCCGGCGCTGTTGTAGTGAATGACAACGGCCCGGGCCCCATGGGCCGCCAGATCACGGGCGACGAGGCCGCCCAGGTTCTTGGCGCCGCCGGCGATCAGGACGGTTTTTCCGCGAATGCCGTGATCTGTTGTTGCAGGACTGGTCATGGCCCGGTCTCCAGACAATGCGCGACTGCGTCAGGCCGCCGCTTCCATAGCAACAACCTAAATATCCACATTGTCAGATAAACCTGCATATTCTGACATCAGCTGTCAGAGTATCTGAACAGTCTGACGGAGACGCCGGTGGATCGCATCGACCAGTTTCGCATTTTCGCCCGTGTGGTGGAGGCGACCAGCTTCACGCGGGCGGCCCAGTCCCTCGGGCTGCCGCGCTCCACGGTTTCCGCCGCCGTGCTCGGACTGGAAATGCGCCTCAACGCGCGCCTGTTGCATCGCACGACGCGGAAGGTCTCGCTCACCCAGGACGGGCGCTTGTTTTATGAACGCTGCCTGCAACTGCTCGCCGATGTGGCGGAGGTGGAAGATCTGTTCAGGCCGTCCGCTGGCCCCAAGGGCACATTGCGGATTGACGCGCCAGGCCGCATCGGCCGCCTCATCATTGCCCCGGCCCTTCCCGGGTTTCTGGAGCAATATCCTGGCGTCAACATCACGCTTGGCGTCACCGACCGCGCGGTGGATCTGATCGCTGACAGCGTCGACTGCGTGGTTCGCGTTGGTCCGCAGCGCGACTCCGGCCTGATCGCCCGCCCCATCGGCGCACTGCCGCTGATCAATGTGGCGAGCCCCGCATACCTCGCGCGTCATGGCGCGCCAGCAACGCCGGCTGACCTTGATGGCCATTTCGCGGTGAATTACGCCTCGCCATCAGGCGGGCGGGTCGAGGCGTGGGAATGGATCGACAATGGCGTCCAGCACGCCCGCCCCATGGCGGCGCGGGTCACCGTCAACAACGCCGAGGCTTCCATCGCCTGCTGCCTGGCGGGCCTCGGCCTGATCCAGATTCCGGCCTATGACGTGGCGCGCCATCTGGCGGCTGGCGAGTTGGTGGAAGTGATGCCGGCCTGGCGGCCCGAGCCGCTGCCCATCATGCTGCTCTATCCCGACCGGCGCCATGCGCCGCATCGCCTGCGGCTTTTCGCCGACTGGCTCGTGGCGCTGCTCAGGCGGGAAGCCCTGCCGCCCCCGTGACGGTGGCGCGTCCCGGCGAGGGTGACGCAACAGGGCTCCGCCGCAACGCGATGAACCTTATCAAATGGCCAGCTTTTCCGCCGGCGCCTCAATGGCTATGGCCAGCCCGGCCGGCCGCCAGTCGCGCGCGATCCTGGCGCCGAGCGCCACGGCCAGCCCCTGCTCAAGACGGCTGCCGAAACCGGCGGTTCCGGGGTTCGCGGCGACAGGCCCGCCCTGTTCGCACCACCACAGGCGCACCACTCCGGCTTCCACGGCAATCCGCAGATCGAGAAAGCCTCCTGGCGCGGACAACGCGCCATATTTGGCTGCGTTGGTGGCGAGTTCGTGCATCAGAAGCGCCAGGTTGGTCAGGGCGCGCGGACCGACAGGCGGGTTGTCGCCGGAAACGGCGATGCGGCCGGCGCCCTGGTAGGGCTCCAGAATGATCTGGAGAAGGGCCTGCAGATCGGTGGCGCTTTTTTCCCGGCCATCGTCACGCCAGGCTGTCATGGTGATATCGTGCGCGCGGGCAAGCGCCGCCAGGCGCGACTGGATAATTTGCGGCGCTTCGGCCGGATCGCGCGCAGAACGCACGCTGAACGATACGATCGCCGTAGCCAGGGCGAACAGGTTCTTCACCCGGTGATGCATCTCCCCAAGCAACAGCTCCTGCTGCTCCTGGGCGATGCGCCGCCCGGTGATGTCGCGGGCGATTTTGGAAGCGCCGACAATAACCCCCTGACGGTTGCGAATGGGCGAAATCGTCAGGGAAATGTCGACACGCGCTCCATCCTTGCAGCGGCGCACCGTTTCAAAATGCTCGAAGCGCTCGCCGGCGCGGATGCCAGCCAGGATCAGCGGCTCCTCGTCGAGGCGATCCTCCGGGATCAGCATGGTCACCGGCCGGCCAATGGCTTCTTCAGGGGTGTAGCCGAACAGGCGGGCCGCGCCGCAATTCCAGCTGCGGATCACCCCATCGAGATCCTTGCTGATGATGGCGTCGTCGGAGCCCTCGACAATCGCGGCGAGCCAGTCGCGCGGGTCTGGCGCATTGGCGTGCTCATCGCCGTCCGGGGGAGGCAGCGTCGGGGCGCCCCGGATGGCGCGCAGGGACGGCCCGTATTCCCGTGCGTCCGCCGCCATTCCATCAACCGCATCCGCCATGCCATAGCCCTTTCGTGGCCTTCTGCGCCGGCTGGTTTGCGTGCTCCAGCCCCCCTGGAAGGGAGACTGCCACAGGGGCGTCTGGCGCGCGAAGGTTAAAAAACGCCTCCGGGCCTTTGACATGCGGCCAGGGCATCGCTCCCGGCGGTGACGCATCGTCAAAATGCAGGCCACCGGTCGCCGGCAGTTGACGCCCAGTCTGAAACCGTTCCAGGCTTGCCGAAACGGGGGATAACGCGGAGAGGCGGACATGGGCGACATCATCACGCTGGCGGCTGATCTGGAGCGGCTGCTGAAACTGCGCAGCAATGTTTTCGGCATGCAAATGTTTGAGCGGCGCGAGGATATGGAAGCCATCCCGCGCATTCGCCGTCCCAAGGCGGTTCACGCCCTCGACCAGCTTGTCGGCCAGGCGGCGCGCCTTGGCTGGACGGTCGGCGTGACCGCGGAGGATCTGGTCGGCGCCCAGTGCCGCGCCGTGGTCGGCCTTGGCGGCGCCAAAACCGACGAATGGCGCTCCGGCCGCCACATGCAGGGCGTCTGGTTCGAAACCGAGGCTGACAGCTCCGCCCACCAGGCCGCCATGCATTGCGTGCCGGACGGACGCTATGAGGCCCTCGCCGTCGGGCCGTTGTCGTCAGGCCGGCTGGCCAATCCCGATATCGTGCTGTTCTACGCCACGCCTGGCGCCATGATGTATCTGATCAATGGCATGCAATGGTCCGGGTACAAACGCTTCGACTGGAGCGTGGTCGGCGAGAGCGCCTGCGCTGATTCGTGGGGCCGCGCCCTGACAACGCGCCAGCCCAGCCTGTCGATCCCCTGCTTCGCCGAGCGGCGTTACGGCGGCGTTGAGGACAATGAAATGCTGATGGCCTCGCCGCCGGAGCAAATGGAAGCCGCCGTGCGCGGCATGAACGCCCTCGCCAAAAACGGCTTTCGCTACCCTTTCCCGCAATATGGCATCCAGCAGGACGTGCGCGCCGGCATGGCGGTGAGTTACTGACAGTACGCTGCCCGGACCTGTTCCGGATCGCACTGTTCCAATTCTCCCTGGTTTGAGCGAGTTCTGATCGGAAAGCGCTCCAGGGCGGCGCGCCTGAGCCGTCCCGTCAGGATGCTTCTGCTGCTGTTGCGGAAACGCTCTCCCGTCCCGCAGCGGCGTCTCAAACGCTCCGCCCACGAAAGGTCGCCCTTGCACCCGCCTCACCTTCCAGCCCGGCGCGACGGCGCCCCCGCCCTGCTCGCCGTCACCCTGCTCTTGGCCGTCACCCTGCTCCTGGCCGGCTGCCTCATTGGCTGGCTGGCGCTCGGCGGCGCCAGCGCCACATGGGATGCGGACATTTTGCTGGCGCTGCGCCAGCCGGACAATCCCGCCCTTGGCCGTGGCCCGGCTGGAGCGGCGCGCGGCTTCTGGCTGGTTTCCATCCTGGGGTCATACGCCTGGCTGTCCGCCAGCGCCGCCGCCGCCATTGCCTTTCTGGCCGCGACCGGCCGGCGCCGCCTTGCCCTTGCCGTTCTGTGCGCTGTCGCCAGCGCCATTCTGGCGGCGGTGGCGTTGAAAGTGCTGGCGGCGCGGCCCCGTCCCGACGTGGTTCCACATCTGGGCGGCTTTACCGGCGCCAGCTTTCCCAGCAGCCACGCCATGCTCAGCATCGCCATCTACGGGACCCTGGCTGTCGCCCTCACGGCCAGCCGCGCCGCACGCTGGCTGGCCTGCCTTGCAGCCATCGCGCTCGCCGCCGTCATCGGCTTTTCGCGCCTGTATCTGGGCGTGCACTGGCCCACCGACGTGCTGGCGGGCTGGTGCCTTGGCGGCGCGTGGGCGCTTGGCTTTGCATGGGTCTCTGGCTTCGCATGGTTTTGCGCACCGGCCGGGCAGGTTCACGGCGGGGCGCAACCACGCCGCGACCATGCGCCGCCGCGCCGCCGCGGATGAGATGCGACGCGGGTATGGCGCATTCGCCCGGTTGCGCTTATGGTGCGCGCCGGTTTGATGAACGGGGATGCAGCTATGGCCGACCACGGGACGCCACACTTCCAGAACGACGCCGGCGTTCAGGTGATCGAGGTCGGTTCGCGCGAATTCATGTGCATTGGCGCCCGGCCGCCATTCGATCACCCGCATATCTTTATCGACATGGGCGGCGAGAACGAGGCGGTGTGCAGCTATTGCTCCACCCTGTATCGCTTCAACCAGGCCCTGAAGGCCGGCGCCTGCCTGCCGAAGGAGTGCGCCTGGGAAGCCGCCGCCTGAGGCCGCAAGTCCCTGTTTCCGCGTGGACAACGGCGCCTTGAGGCGCCGTTTCTCATTGTCCACAGCGCGTCGTCTCCCCTGGTTTCGACGCAATTCCAGGCCCAGAACGGGCTGCGCTGCATTTTCCGGCGAGGCGGACATGGCCCGGCGGACGATGCGTCAGATCACGCGGGCGCAGTACGATCCGGCCTGGCCGGGTCGCCCGGTTTCCGAACGGAAGATTCATGACCCGTTCCGCACATCAGGGCGCCAGCTCCGCCATCATTGCAGGCGCCGGCATTGGCGGCCTTGCCGCCGCCCTCGCCCTGCGCGACGTTGGCATCGCCAGCACGCTGGTTGAAAAGCGCACGGCGCTGAACGAAACCGGCGCCGGCATCCAGCTTTCTCCCAACGCCAGCCGGGTTCTGTTCGCCCTGGGCCTCGGCCCCGCACTGATGCGGCAGGCGGTGGAGCCGGAAGCCGTGCGGGTGCGCGGCCTGCGCAATGGCGCCGAGCTGTCGCGGCTGGACCTGGGCGAGGCCATGCGCCAGCGCTATGGCGCGCCATATCTGGTGATTGCCCGCTCCGACCTGCACACCATCATGCTCGACGCCCTGCGGGCGCGGACGTCCGCCCGCATTCTTGCCGGACGCACCGCTTCCGCCGCTGGCAATCGCGACGACCAGGCGTTCCTGACCATTGCCAACGCCGCCGGCCAGCAGGAGGACCTGCAGGCTGATCTGGTGATCGGCGCGGATGGCGTGTGGTCGCAAATCAGGGAAAGTCTGGGCGGCGCCGCGCCGCGCTATCGCGGCTATCACGCCTGGCGCGCGGTGATTCCGGCCGGCGCGCTGCCAGAGCACGTGCGCGTGACAGAAACCGGGCTGTGGCTCGGTGGCGGCCGGCACGTGGTTCATTACGGCATCGCCGGCGGGCGGGCGCTGAATGTGATCGCCGTGGTCCCTTCCCGCGAGGCGCTGCCGGACTGGAGCCACGAGGCTGACCCTGCCGTATTGATGGACGCCTTCGCCAAAGCCGACATGCGGGTGCGCGATCTGCTGGCCGCCGGCCAGAACTGGCGCATCCACGCCCTGCACGACGCGCCGCCGCCGGCGCGCTGGAGCAATGGGCGCGTGGCGTTGCTGGGCGACGCCGCCCATCCGGTGCTGCCCTTCCTTGCCCAGGGCGGCGCGCTCGCCATCGAGGACGCCGCCGCCCTGGCGGCGCTGCTGGGCGAAGCCGCGGTCGCCGGCATGGCCCCGGCGCGGGCGCTGGAAATGTATGGCGCCGCCCGCCGGGCGCGCGCCATGAAGGTGCAGCAGCAGGCCCGCAGCAACGGCCGCATCTACCACATGCGCGCGCCGCTCAGCCTCGCGCGCAATTTCGCCATGCGCCGGCTGGGCGGCGGCGGCGTGCTGGCCCGCTATGACTGGCTCTATGGCTGGCAGGCGCCCCAGTCGACGCCCGAGCGTGCGATAGCGCGCGGCCAGAAGGGCGCGCCTGACCAGGAGACCGCGCCTGACCAGGAGATGGCGCACGGCTGATGGCTGATGGGCCGCGACGGCTTTTTGGCGGCCCATGACTGGCCCACGCCCACCGCGACGCACAGATCCCATGGGAGCATCCGCCTCCCGCACGGCTCGCGATAAATTTGGCGCGATGGGGAAAATAGCGTGATGAACCGCCGCCTGGCCTGCGGCGCGCGTTGAAACCCCGGGACGTATCCAGCATAAGCATGCAACGCGCGCTGGCGCGTTTGTGCGACGCGCCAGCTCAAACCTGCGCGTTGCCTGTGCGGACGTGGCGAAATGGTAGACGCAGCAGACTTAAAATCTGCCTCTCCCTGAGAGTACGGGTTCGAGTCCCGTCGTCCGCACCACCCACGCCAGACCCCGCGCCGCCTTCCCAGATCCTGCAGGAGCGACTGCGCGGCGTCTTGCTCGCGCATGGCTGGCGCGCGCCACCTGCCCCAGGGACAATTGTTGACAGGCGCACCGCGTGACACCCTGTGCTTCTGGGAGCGTCGGCGCGAAGCACCACGAGAGCGGCCGCCAGAATTCACCAGACAAGATTGTCAGCAGGACCGGCGCGCGCCGGCCGGCATGACAGCGTTTGACAAGGGACAGGAGACGCCGGTGACACAACGACCGGAGGACGCCGCGCGCCATGGCGTCGGCATGTTCAGCGGCTTGCGCGTTCTGGACGCGGCCTCATTCGTCGCCGCGCCGGCCGCCGCGACCATTCTTTCGGATTTTGGCGCCGACGTTATCAAGATCGAACCACCTGGCGGCGGCGACCCCATGCGCAGCTTCCATCTTGCCCCCGGCCTCACGCCGACCGAGCACGCCTATTTCTGGACCGTGCTGGCCCGCAACAAGCGCAGCGTCGCGCTGGACCTGAAGCAGCCCGCCGAGCAGGAAAAGCTATACGGCCTGGTGCGAACCGCCGACGTGTTCATCACCAACATGCCGCTGAAGGCGCGCGAGCGGCTCGGCATTTCATGGGACCGGCTCGCCGGCCTCAATGACCGGCTAATCTACGCCTCGTTCACCGGCTTCGGGGAAACAGGGCCGGAAAAGGACCTGGCCGCCTTCGACGCCACCGCCTGGTGGGCGCGCTCCGGCCTGATGGATCAGGTGCGCCCCACCGGGGACAGCGTTCCGGCCCGCTCCACGCCTGGCATGGGCGACCACATGGGCGCGCTGGCGCTCTACGGCGGCATCGTCTCGGCGCTGTACCGCCGCGAGCGCACCGGGCGCGGCGCCCATGTCGGCTCATCCCTGATCGCCAACGGCGCCTGGTCGAACGCCATCTCCATTCAGGGGGCCATCGCCGGCGTCGCGCCGCCGAAACCACTGGCCCGGCTGGAGGGAACCAACCCCCTTGGCAGCCACTACCGCTGCGCCGACGGGCGTTGGCTGACCCTGGCCGTCACCGCCAACCAGCAGGCGCACTGCTGGCCCGCCGTCACCCGCGTCGCCGGCAGGCCGGAACTTGCTGACGATCCGCGCTTCGCCACCATAGAATTGCGGGCCGGGCGCGCGGCGGAACTGATCACGTTGCTTGACCAGATTTTCGCCACCCGGCCGGCGGCGGTCTGGCACGATCTGCTGACAGAGTCCGGCGTCACCCACAGCGTTGTGGCGCATGTGTTCGATGCGGTGCACGATGAGCAGATGCTGGCAGCCGGCGTGCTGACGCCGATGCAGGGGCTCGACGGCGCGCCGCTGACCGTCGACAGCCCGATCTGGATCTCCGAAGAGACCAAACGGCCGCCGGCGCCGCCGCCGGGGTTGGGCGCCCACAATGACGAGGTGCTGTCCGAGGTGCTGAACGGCGCCGGATCGCGCCGCCCTGATCCGTCGGCCTGATCCGTCGGCCTGGCAGCGTCGCCTGGCCTGCGTCGCCTGGCCTGCGTCGCCCGCCTGCGCCCTCAGGGGTTGGCGACGCCCGTTGCATCCCGCGACGGCAGGGCCGCCAACATGGCCTCGACCGCCTGACGCGCCAGCGCCAGCCGGTCGGCGTCGCGGCAACGCAACACCAGATTGGTGTTGAACCCCTTCTCATCGTTGAAGGGATAGCTGCCCATGATCACGTCCGGGAAGGCGCGGGCGAGTTCGCCGAAGGGCGTCGCCACGTCGCCCTCCCGCGCATCGGCGCGAATCGACGTCGACAACATGCGCTGGCCGGTGCGCAGACGCGGCCCCACCCAATCCATCATCGACTGCATGATCGCCGGCACGCCGGCCATGGTGATGACGTTGCCGATCCAGAAACCCGGGGCGCTGGAAACCTCGTTCAACACCAGCTCAGCCCCGGCCGGGATGCGGGCCATGCGCAGGCGGGCCGGCGTCAGGTCTTCCCGCCGCAGGCGCTTCAGCAATTCCTGCACCGCGCGCTCGTCCACATCGATGCTGACGCCAAAGGCGGCGGCGATGGCGTCGGCGGTGATGTCATCATGGGTCGGGCCAATGCCCCCGGTGGTGAAGACATAAGTGTAGCGCCGGCGCAGGGCGTTGACCGCGTCAACAATCTCCTGGTGCTCGTCGGGCACGACGCGCACCTCCTTCAGGTCAACGCCAATGTTGGCCAGATATTCGGCGATGAAGCCGATATTGCGGTCCTTGGTCCGCCCGGACAGGATTTCGTCGCCGATGACGAGCACGGCCGCCGTCACCGGCGCTGCGCTGCTGTTATGTTGTTCCGACATGGCGTCCCCAGGTGCTGATAGACAGGAGGTTGTGAACGGGAATCGTGATGAAGCCTCGTGCGACGCGTGAACCCTCGCGCGGCGCGCGGAAGGTTTATAATCCCGCCACGGCGTCGGCGTCACGGAAACTGTCGCGCCGCCGCGCTGCCGTTACGGCATGGCCGGAATTGCGCCCTGGCCAACAGCAGGCGCACGACCTCAGCAAGGCGCAGGTTGTGCGGGCGCCCAGCCTGCGCAGGCGCGCGCCGAACTGCAACGGTCGGCGGATCGCAGCCCGCCACGGGAGCCGTCTCCGATCAAACTGGATCGGAAAAGGCCCCCGCATCCTTTACTCTGGGCTAATTCAGGTCGATCAAACGATTCCGTCTGATGGGCAAGCGCTCTGGCGGCGCACCCGCAATTGACAAGGGTCAAGCCGGCTCAACCATGCACTATCCCTCCCCCCTGGTCGAAGCGCGGCTGCTGCGGCGCTACAAACGCTTCCTGGCTGACATGGAGCTGGACGACGGCTCGGTAGTCACCGCCCATTGCGCCAACCCCGGCGCCATGTTGGGGCTGACGGCGGCGGGAAGCCGCGCCATGCTGTCCCGCTCGGACAATCCAAAGCGGGCGTTGCCGTGGTCGTGGGAACTGGTCGAGATCGGCGCGCCGGATCGTCCACAATGGGTGGGCATCAATACCTCGCGGCCCAACGCGTTGGCCGAGGAGGCGCTACGGGCGGGAATCATCCCGCAACTGACCGGTTATGACAGTCTGCGACGCGAGGTCCGCTACGGCCGCGCCAGCCGCATCGACATTCTGCTTGAGCATCCCGACAGGCCGCCCTGCTATGTCGAAATCAAGAACGTGCATCTGATGCGCCAGCCAGACCTGGCGGAATTCCCCGATTGCGTCACGGCGCGCGGCGCCAAACACCTGGCAGAACTTGCCGACATGGTTGCCGCCGGCCATCGTGGGGTCATGCTCTACGTCGTCCAGATGCGGGCCGACGCGTTCCGGCTGGCAACGGACCTCGATCCTGGATACGCCGCCGCATGGCGCGCCGCCACGGCGGCCGGCGTTGAATCACTAGCGGTCGTATCGCATATCGACACGGTGGAGCAGCGCATCACCAGCAGCATTCCGGTGCTGGCGCCAGATCCGGCCTGTCCAGACTGAAACCGCGCCCCAACGTCGCGGCCCCAACACGCCGGCCTTTGGCCGGGCCCTTTGACCGCCCCTTCCGGCCGACGTGGCCCCTGAACAAGTATGCAGCCAGGGTCCGCGCAATTCCGGTCCGGCCCAGCCTGACCCGGCAACGGCGCCAGGATGCCCCTGTCCGGCCGGCAGGACCACAGTAAACAGAGCCACAATAAAAAACGCTCCTTCCGGGGGAAGGAGCGCCTGTTATATCCCGACCTGTCTGGCAGTATCGCCCTCAGGCGACCGTTTGCTTCTGGAGCGGGGCCGACGGCGTGAATGTGGCCACGTTCGACATGACCGGCGTCGCAGGCTTGCGCATCGACGGCGCAAACATCACCACGCTGGGGTGAACGTCGCGCCGCGCCTGCGACAGCGCCATATACGACGCTTCAATCAGCGCGTTGACGTCATATCCAACCATATCGCTGGAAGCGACGCCGATGTGCAACGTCCAGCCCTGGCGCCGGCACAGCTTGTCCAGCCCGGCGAGCACATTGGCATAATGCGCCTGGGCGTCAGCCGCAGTGGAGCGGCCCAGCACGGCGGCGAACTCACCGCGTCCCACGACGCTGAACAGGTCGCTGGCCTTCACGCTCATTTCGAACCGGCGCAAAATCCGCTCGAAACCCTCAGCCGCCTGCGGCTGCCGCTCCACGCCCGTATCGAGATGCACAAAGGCCATGGAAACCGGCTCGTTGCGCATGCGGTACTGACGGAGCATCAGGCGCACATTGGCGAAGAACGTGCTGCGGGAACGGATGTGATGATGGTGCGGCTCGTCATCCCAGGTCTTCGCGGTTGCGTGGGTATGCTCCCGCGACAAGGCCAGGGCGAAGGTGCCAAACGGAATGGTCGTGACGATCGAGACGAAGAACAGCACCGAATAGGCCCACGTCTCGGTCGGCGCGGCGCCAATCGGATACGGGAACGAGGGGATCAGGAAGATACGCAGAACGTAAAGACCCGCCGTGCCGGCGCACAACACGATCATCGGCATGCGGGCAGCCAGGGAAACTCCCTGGGAGCGCACGAACTCAAAGGCCGACACCGCCCAGGTAAAGGCATAGAGGAAGCTGACGGCGCGCATCTGCGCGATCGAGCCATTCTCGAACAGGCCCGAGAAGCCGATGACGATCCAGCAGGCCGGCGGCAGAAACACCATGGGCAGCACGACCGGCCGCCCGCCAAACGTGCGGACGCCCTGCCAGGCCATGCCGTAGGCGAGCATGATAACCAGGATGCCGAGGAAATTGCGCTCGTCGAACGAATAGGGCAGCAACTCGACGAGAATGCGCAGCACGCCGCCCACGAGGAACGACGCCGCCCACCATGCGAGATAGAGCGCCGAACGGCTTCGACGCCAGAAATACAACAGAACAGCGCCTTGCGCCGCGCTGACCAGTCCCCCGGAGAGGAGGAGCATCTCAACGTTAATCTGCATCCCTGCACCAGCCTGGAAAACCTGGCGGCATCGCCATCGTCAAACATCCAGCGACCGGCTTTTGCCGATCCACGACTAAACGCCGTCGCCTCCTGCAAGTTCCGTCCGGCATATGCCGGCTGCGCGAATGCGGGAGAATGACAGCACGGTTGACTGGCCTGCCAGTGTGTATGGCTGGCGCCACTAGGCCATTCAGGGTATATCTTTGAAATTATGGCCGACGTCAATCCTGTCAAATAAACGTAACATACACAGGTTCGCTACGTGTCTTTATTGCCACCCTGCCGCGGGCTGGGCGCGAGGGGTTATGCGCCGGTCAATTGCGGGATGCCATGTAACAACCTTGCCAGCGGCGAACCGGGCGCACCCCAGCGCGTGATCGCTGGCCTGTATCAAACTCCTGAAATCGTTACCAACCTGGGTTGAGCTGGCAATTCCGGCGCGCGCCAGGGTCGGAACCTCCGCAGCCGCCGCCTGGCGCTCGAAACGCTGCAGCATCGTCACAGTCAGATCATCCGCTTCGCCGATCACAACATCGCTCAGCAGGCAGGCGAATTCGTTCGGCCCCATCCGCGCCATCAGATCGGTTGGCTTGAGCACATCAGCGGCGACGCGTGCGAACACCCGCAGCGCCTCTTCTGCAACTTCACCAACAGGCGCCGCCAGGCCGACAAGCGCGAGACACGCGGAGCGTCCGTCCTCGTGATGACGCGCGACGATGCGCGCGCCCTGAATGACAAAAGCCGCGCGCCGCAGCGCCCCCGTCACCGGATCAACGATCGCCTGCTGCGCCCGCGCCGCCTCCAGCCGGTCGTGGGTGAGGCCGACAACCAGGAATACCACCATCGACAGCAGCATGAAGACGCCAAAAGACGCCAGGCCAAACCAGATATTGCCGTCCGGCGGCAACGAGCCAAGGGGAAACGGCAATCCCTCGTTGAACAACGCCCGCAACGTAAACAGGCCTGAGAACATCAGCGCCACGGCCATGAGCGGCCCGAAGGAGGCGCCCCCGCCCGCTCCCCGGTTGCGCCAGCATTCGAGCGCGCTCAGGAGAAAACACGCGGCCATGAACGCCGAAACGACTGTCGAACGCGCTTCCGGACTCTCCAGCGGCGGCCAGAACATGAAAGCCGCCAGCCAGACCACGGGCGCCGCGATGGCGAACCCCATGGGCGTACGCCTGCGGCCCAGCCGGCGGGCGGCGCTGATAAACAGGACGCCAGAGAGAAGCATGAAGGCGCTGCCGACGCCGCTGCCCACACCAATTCCAAGGAGCTGGCGGCCGCCGATCAGCGCATAGCCAACGCCAAAACACACGAATGCAACGCTGGTCAACGCCAGGGCGGGAGGACGGCTGTCGCGCGCCCAGAAGAACAGCAGCAACAGCCCCTGCACGACAGCCACGCAGCAGGTCGCCGTGATCATCGTGGGCAAATCCAACATCGCGCGTCCCACTCCGAATAACGCCGGAAACCCTGTCGAAGCGACCTGGCGCGTGACGACCGGCGCCGGACCCCGGCCCGCTGACAAGCCACAGCGCTTCAAGCAAGAACAATTGCCAAATTCAACGGCCGAAAACTTGAACTCTTCCATATATCAGCGGGAAACGCGCGAATTGCAGCATAAATTTTGGGCGGTCCGTGACATTGGTCCGCGAAGCCATCCGCGCCAGCAGGGGCGCCTCGCGCCGCCCGGCCCGCCAGATATTCAGAAAATGTGTTTTGTATCAATATATTGAAACCACAGCGCGCGTCCGGATCCGATCTATCTGAAAACTGGCGGATCAGGCTGGCAGATCTTGCCCTGCCTTTTGGGCGCCCCTGGTGAGCGGCGCGCGCGTTTCCAGGCGCCCGGCTGTCATGTCAGCAGAGCGTTTCGCCAGCGGGGCGTTTTGGAAAGTCGCGCATTTGCGTCATCGTGGGTCACCCGGAAGCGGCCGGCCTGCGCCCACAGCCGCCCTCCCCCCAAGGTGTCCCGTCATGCCAATGCTCCAGACCTCCCGCCAGTCTTTCCATATCGCCATCGATGGGGCGGACGACGCCCCGCCCCTGATGCTGGCGCATCCGCTGGGAGCTTCGCTGGAAGTCTGGGCGCCGCAGGTCGCCGGGTTCGCCCGGGATTTTCGCGTCATCCGCTACGACGCGCGCGGCCATGGCGCTTCGCCGGTTCCGCGGCATGCGGCGGCGGACGCGGCGCGGGACGGCGTCGGCGCGCTGGGGCTGGATGCGCTCGCCATCATGGACGCGCTGGCGCTGGACCGGGTTCACTGGTGCGGGCTGTCGATGGGCGGCATGGCCGGGCAATGGCTGCTGGCCCACGCGCCGCAACAGCTGAATCGCGTTGTTCTCGCCAACACCGCCGCATCGACCGGCGCCGCCTCCGCCTGGGACGAGCGTCTGGCGACCCTGAAAACCGTCGGCATGGCCGGCCTGATCGACGGCGTGATGGCCCGCTGGTTCACCCCCGGCTTCGCGGCGGCGCATCCTGATGTGGTGGCCAACATCCGTGAACTGGTTCTGCGAACGAAGCCAGACGGCTACGCCGCCTGCGCCATGGCGCTGGCCGGCATGGATTTGCAACAGGCGATTCGCGGGGCCACGCCGCCGACGCTGGTGATCGCCGGCGCGCACGACGCCGGCACAACGCCGGAGCAGGCGCGCTTCATCGCCGGGCAACTGGCTGACGCCAGCCTGCTGACCCTGGAGGCGGCGCATCTGTCCAATGTGGAGCAGGCGACGACGTTCACGCAGGCCGCCGGCGATTTCCTGCGCGGCTGAAGCGCGTTTCTGGCAAAGCGCCCACTCTCCTTGGGGCGTTGTCCTGGAGCGCCGTTATCCCAGGCCCGGGACTGCCGGCGCCAGCGCCAGCACGCCGGTTCGCCAGGCGCCGGTCAGCATCAGCAGGCCGCACAGCACCAGGATGGCGGAGGCGACGACGCCGCCCGCCACGCCGCGCGCGTCCCGGTGCGCCAGAAGCGCGGCCAGAGCCCACAGCGCCGCGGCGGCCAGCAGGAACGGCAATGCCTGCGCCAGCACATAGCCAGCCAGCAGCGCGACGCCGCCGGCGCGCCCTTGCGACTGGCCAACCAGAACGCCTGACAGCACCGGGCCAATGGCCGGCGTCCAGTTCAATCCACACGCGACGCCGAGCAACCAGCCGCCCCACAGGCCGCCAGGGCGCGGCAGGCTGGCCCAACCGGGGCCGGGCCGGCAGAACGACGCCAGCAGCGACAGGCCGGTGAGCACGATGGCCAGCGCGCC
The DNA here is from genome assembly GCF_053543495.1 of Camelimonas sp. ID_303_24. Classification (NCBI taxonomy): domain Bacteria; kingdom Pseudomonadati; phylum Pseudomonadota; class Alphaproteobacteria; order Hyphomicrobiales; family Chelatococcaceae; genus Camelimonas; species Camelimonas sp. ID_303_24. Next base: position 100,187 of record NZ_JBLLJM010000011.1, on the reverse strand, counting down.
AACCTGGCGCAGCACATTCAGATGGCGCAGCAATTGCGAGCCGCCAGCCAGCGCGGCGACGAGCACGGCCAGGGCGACGGCAAAGCCGAAAGCAAAAGCCACGCACAGCATCAGCGCGCGGGCGCCGGCCCGCGCCGGGCGCCACGGCGGCGGCGCGTCATAGGCTTCCGCCACCAGATAGGCCAGAAGCGGCGCCAGCATCAGCGCCACGCCCGGCTGCAGAAAGCCGCTGAAGCCACCCGCGACCGCCCTGAAAATATCCGTAAGGCCCATAAACGCCCTTTCTGCACCGGCCAGGGAGCCGCCGGAACCGCGCGCCCCCTGCGCCACCGCCTCTTTAATATGCGGGAACGATGGCGTCGCCTGTCAAATCATCGCCCGGACCGGGCGCCCATCCACAGGGCGGAAAATATGCCTGACCCGCCGCGGGTTGCTGTTGTCATGACGCGCCGGCAGGCGGGATTATGTTGCCCGCAAGAGCAGGTCACGTTCTGGCGTGGCGAAGCGCAACAGGGGAAGGGCGTCATGAGTCGCAATCTGATCACCGACGTGGCGGGGCTGACGGTTGGCAACGCGTCCGACCCACGGGTCGCCACGGGCGTTACCGCCGTGGTGTTCGACGCGCCGGCGACCGCCTCGGTCGCCGTGCTCGGCGGCGGCCCCGGCGGGCGTGAGACCGATCTGCTGTCGCCAGAAATGACGGTGGAGCAGGTGGACGCGATTCTGCTCAGCGGCGGATCGGCTTTCGGCCTTGCGGCGGCGGATGGGGCGATGATCGAACTGGCGGCGCGCGGACGCGGTTTCGCCGTGGGCGACGCGCGCATTCCCATCGTGCCCCAGGCCATCTGCTTCGACATGATGAACGGCGGCGACAAGAACTGGGGCGACGCGCCGCCCTATCGCCAGCTTGGACGCCAGGCGGTGGCGACGGCGGATCTGGACTTCCTCCTCGGCAGCCATGGCGGCGGCCTGGGCGCCACCACCGCCAATCTCAAGGGGGGCCTTGGCTCGGCCAGCGCCGTGACAAGCAGCGGTCATACGGTGGGAGCGATTGTCGTGGTCAACGCCATCGGCTCCGTATTGGTCAATGATGGTCCGCATTTCTGGGCGGCGCCATTTGAGCGCGACGGCGAGTACGGCGGCCTCGGCTGGCCGGCGCGGGTGTCAGCCGCCAATCTGAAGACGCCGCTGAAGGGCGTGGTCGCCAACACCACCATCGCCCTGGTCGCCACCGACGCCACGCTGTCCAAGGCGCAGGCCAAGCGCATCGCCCTGTCGGCGCACGACGGTTTTTCCCGCGCCATCCGCCCGGCCCATACGCCGCTCGACGGCGACATCGTGTTTGGCGCCTCGACCGGCAGGCGCGCGCTCGGCGATCCGGTGATGGAGCTGACGGAGCTGTGCATATGCGCCGCCGACGTGATGGCGCGGGCGGTGGCGCGCGGCGTCCACGCGGCAACCGCGCTGCCCTTCCCGGGCGCCCTGCCGGCGTGGCGGGATCGCTTCGGCGGGTGAGGCGCCGAGGCGCCTTTCGCCCGAGGGTGTTTTAGCTGAACCGCGTCGCCCGGAACGGAGCCGGATCGACGAAAGGCGTTTCGCCGGTCACCATGTCGGCGATCAGGCGGCCGGTCACCGGGCCCAGGGTCAGGCCATGATGGGCGTGACCGAAGGCGAACCACAGGTGATGGTGACGCGGCGCCGGGCCGATGACCGGCAGCATGTCCGGCGTGCACGGGCGGGCGCCCATCCACGGCTGCGGCTCCAGCCGCTGGCCCAGCGGGAAGAAATCGCGGGCGATCGGCTCGGCCCGGCCAAGCTGCACCGGCGTGCGCGGCGCATCGCGCAGGGCGAATTCCGCGCCAGTGGTCAGGCGGATGCCCTGGCGCATGGGGGCGAGGAAATAGCCGCGCTCCACGTCGAGCACCGGATGGTTGAGGCGCGCCTCTCCGGCCGGGCGATAATGCATGTGATAACCACGCTTCACCGCCAGCGGCAGATCGTAGCCGAGCGCGCGGGTCAGCGTATCGGCCCACGGGCCCAGCGCCACCACCGCGTCGCGGGCGGTGACCGGACCGCCGGGGGCCTGCACCCGCCAGCCGGAGCCGTGAGGCGCCAGCGAACCGGCGTTGGCCTGGACGAAACGGGCGCCATGCTGTTCAGCCAGGCGCATGTAGGCCAGCACCAGGGCGTGCGGATCGGTCACCGTCCACGGGTCGGTCCAGTGCAGGGCGCCGGCGAGGCCTGGAACCAGGAACGGCTCGGCTTCCGCCAGAGCGGCCGGCGTCAGCGTGCGATAGCTGACGCCGAATTCACCGCGCCAGCGCTCGGCCTCGGCGAATTGCTGGTCGCGCGCCCGCTCGCTGCGGAAAGCCTTCATCCAGCCATTGCCCCGCAGCAGGTCGCGGGCGCCGGCGGCATCCGCCATGGCGAGGTGCTCATCAACGCAATGGGCGATCAGGGTGGCGTACTGGCGGGCAATGGCGTCGTGGGACTTCACCTGCGAATGCCGCCAGTAGCGGTATAGGAAGGGCGCGACCGTCAGCAGGGCGGACAGGTGATAATGCGCGTCGATCGTCCGGTTCATGCCGTAGCGCAGCAGTGCGCCAAAATCATGCGGGAAGCCGTAGGGATAGACGCCTTCGCGCTGGATCAGGCCGGCGTTGCCATAGGAGGTTTCCTCGCCCGGCGCGCGCCGGTCGATGATGACCACGGACTTGCCGCGCAGGGCGAGGCTGGCGGCGACGCAGACGCCGATAATGCCCGCGCCGAGCACCAGCACGTCGGCCTCGCCCGGTCCGGCGCTGTCCCCGGCCTGTCCGCGCGTCGTCAACGCCTCAGTATCCATCGTCATGTGTCCGTCCTGTGCTCGGGCAAAATTCGATCAACCGGAAACAGAATTTTGCTGCGTCCCTGTTTTGAAATGGCGCCTTTCCGATGAAAGGCGGCTCACCCCCGCCGGATGACCGGCCAATGGATCAAACCGTGATAGATCAACCCGCCCGGCAGGACCCACCCGCAAAGCGAGCATACCCCTCCTCGCCGGGAATGCCGCCATGCCATAATCCAGGTGGCGGCGGAGCCATGAAAATTCTAGACCGCACATAGCGGGCCCCGCCGGGTTTGCCCGCGGACGGAGCGCCGCCTTTCATGAAGCCGCTGCAGGCCATCAACGCCCTTCTCACCCTGATTGGCCGTTTCGGCGCCCAGGGCTTCGTCGTCGCGGTGATTTTTGGCCTGGCCTTTCCACAGCTGGCGCAACTGTTTCGCCCGCTGCTGGCCCCGGTGCAGTTCATCTTTCTCGCCATCATGTTCGCGCGCACCGATTTCAGGCCCATCGCCGCCATGGCCCGACGTCCGGCGCAACTGGCCTACGCGTGCCTGTGGCTGATTGTCGTTCCCCTTGTGGTGACATTCGCGGTCATCGTCGCCATGCGGGCGGCTCCCGTCGATCCGGGGCTCATTCTCGGCCTCGCCATCATGGCGGCGGCGCCGCCGGTGATCTCGGCCCCGGCCATCGCCATGCTGTTCCGCTTCGAGCCGTCGCTGATCATCGCCGCCGTGGTGCTGACCACGGCGCTGGCTCCCGTATTCGCGCCCTTCGCCACGGAAGCGCTGGCCGGCGCGCACATTCCCATGGACGCCCGCGCCCTGGCGCTGCGCCTCGCCCTGCTGATCGGCGGCGGCATGGCCGCCGGCGTGGCGCTGCGCCTCGTCTTCGGTTCCGAACGCGTGGCCGGCGCGCGGCAGCAACTCGATGGCGCCATTGTCATCCTGTTCGCCGTCTTCGCCGCCGCGGCCATGGATGGCGTCACCCACATGGCCTTGGCCCAGCCATGGACCGTGGCCGGCTATCTGGCGCTGGCGTGCGCCATCACCGCCGTCGGCTTCGGCCTCTCCATGGCGGTTCTGCGCAATTTCACGCCCACCGACCGGTTTCTGGTGGCCTATGGCGCCGGCCAGCGCAACATGGGCCTGCTGATCGCCGCCATGGGGGCGGCGGTTCCGCAAAAGGCCTATCTGTTCTTTTCGCTGGCGCAGATTCCGATCTTCATCACGCCGCAACTGCTGTCGCCGCTGGCGCGCCGGTTGCAGGCGCAACCCGCCACGGGCGGACGCTGACAGTCTTCAACGCCGGGCGTCTTCAACATTGTCCGCGCGGCCCCGGAGTGGTAGAGCCCGGCGGCAGCTTCATACTTTTTTAAATCTCAGGAAGGCGCGCGCCCCATGCGAGCTCCGGTCATCATCGCTCCGTCCATCCTCTCCGCCGATTTCGCCCGGTTCGGCGAGGAAGTCCGCGCCATCGACGAGGCCGGCGCCGACTGGATCCACGTCGACGTCATGGACGGGCATTTCGTGCCGAACATTTCCTTCGGCCCGGACGTGATGAAAGCGCTGCGGCCCTACAGCAGCAAGCTGTTCGACGTGCATCTGATGATCGCGCCCGTTGATCCCTACCTCGAAGCCTTCGCCAAGGCCGGCGCGGACCGCATCAGCGTGCATGTGGAGGCGGGCCCCCACCTGCACCGTTCGCTGCAGGCCATCAACGCGCTCGGCAAGCAGGCCGGCGTGGTGCTGAACCCGGCGACGCCGGTCTCCAGCATCGAGAACGTGCTCGACCTGATCGACATGGTGATGATCATGTCGGTGAACCCGGGCTTTGGCGGCCAGGCGTTCATTCCCCAGGCGGTGACCAAGGTGGCGCAGACGAAGGCGCTGATTGGCGACCGGCCGATCCACATCGAGGTTGACGGCGGCGTCAATCCGGAAACCGCGGCGCCGCTGGCCGCCGCCGGCGCCAACGCGCTGGTGGCCGGCTCCGCCGCCTTCAAGGGCGGCCCGGCCCATTACGCCGGCAACATCGCCGCCATCCGCCGTTCAGCCGAGATCGCCCGCGGCGACATCGTCTGAGGCTTTCCCAATCACTGCGCCGCCTCCGGATTGCCGGATGGCCGGCGCCAGTCCGCAACGTCACACCGCAAGAGCCACGCCCATGATCCCGCGTTACAGCCGCCCTGAAATGGTCTCCATCTGGACGCCCGAGACCCGCTTCCGCATCTGGTTCGAGATCGAGGCGCACGCGACCACGGCGCTGGCGAAACTCGGCGTGGTGCCGCAGGAGGCCGCCGACAAGGTGTGGGCTGAAGGCTCGAAGGCCGTGTTCGATATCGACCGCATCGACGAGATCGAGCGCGAGACCAAGCACGACGTCATCGCCTTCCTGACGCACCTGGCCGAGATCGTCGGCCCGGAGGCGCGCTTCGTACACCAGGGCATGACCTCGTCCGACGTGCTGGACACCTGCCTGAACGTGCAGCTGGCCCGCGCCGCCGACATCCTGCTGGCCGACATGGACGCCCTGCTCGCCGCCATCCGGCGCCGGGCGTTCGAGTTCAAGATGACGCCGACCATCGGCCGCTCGCACGGCATTCACGCCGAGCCGGTGACCTTCGGCCTGAAGATGGCCCAGGCCTACGCCGAATTCTCGCGCAACCGCGAACGCCTTGTGGCGGCCCGGGCGGAGATCGCCACCTGCGCCATCTCCGGCGCCGTCGGCACCTTCGCCAATATCGAGCCGCAGGTGGAGGAGTACGTCGCGGAGCAGATGAACCTGACGGTCGAGCCGGTCTCGACCCAGGTGATCCCGCGCGACCGCCACGCCATGTTCTTCGCCACCCTCGGCGTCATCGCCTCGTCGATCGAGCGCCTGGCCATCGAGGTGCGTCACCTGCAGCGCTCCGAGGTGCTGGAAGCCGAGGAGTTCTTCTCCGAGGGCCAGAAGGGCTCGTCGGCCATGCCGCACAAGCGCAACCCGGTGCTGACCGAAAACCTCACCGGCCTCGCCCGCATGGTGCGCGCCTTCGCCCTGCCGGCGATGGAGAACGTCGCCCTGTGGCACGAGCGCGACATCTCGCACTCCTCGGTGGAGCGGATGATCGGCCCGGACGCCACCATTACCCTGGACTTCGCCCTGGCGCGCCTCACCGGCGTCATCGACAAGCTGCTGGTCTACCCTGAGAACATGCAGAAGAACCTCGACCGCCTTGGCGGCCTGGTGCATTCGCAGCGCGTGCTGCTGGCCCTGACCCAGAAGGGCGCCAGCCGTGAGGACAGCTACCGTCTGGTGCAGCGCAACGCCATGCCGGTGTGGCGCGGCGAAGGCGACTTCCTGACGCTGCTGAAGAATGACCCGGAGGTGAAGAAGTATCTTACCGACGGGGAGATCGAGGAAAAGTTCGACCTCGGCTATCACCTGAAGCACGTGGACACGATCTTCCGCCGGGTGTTCGGCGAGGCGTGAGCCTGCGCCGCCTCCGGCCCTGACGCGCGCCCGCCTTCCGGCGGGCGTTTGCTTTTGGCCGCGCCGCTTGCCACAACAGATCGCCCCTCCCCGGAGCAGACCCATCCCCCCGGGCCGGTGCTTTGCCCGCCTGACTGATTACGCGCGCTTTCCTCACGCAACGTGGCGTTCCCCACGCCGGAAAGCGTTTTGGTACGGAGCTGACCCATGAAAGCAGCCGATTGCGACATCCTCATCATCCCCGGCTGGGCCGGCTCCGATGAAGACCACTGGCAGAGCCGCTGGGAGGCAAAACTTTCCTCGGCGCGCCGGGTCGAACAGGATGACTGGCACAAGCCGCATCTGAAGGCATGGACGGAGCGCCTGCTCACCGCCGCGACCGGCAAGTCACGGCCGCAGGTGCTGGTGGCCCATTCGATCGGTTGTATCGTGGTGGCCAATGCCGCGCGGCAACTGGCGTCCGCCACCGCCGCGCCTGGGCATATCGCCGGCGCATGGCTGGTGGCGCCGCCGTCGGAACGCGCCGTGCGCGCCATTCCGGGCGTTGACCCGGCGTTCACGCCGTTCCCGCGCCAGCCGCTGCCATTCCCCACCGTGGTGGTGAGCGCCAGCGATGATCCATATTGCCCGCAGGACGAGGCGAAGGCCCTTGCGGAAGCGTGGGGCGCGCGCTTCCTCGACGCTGGCGAGGCCGGACACATCAATACATCGAGTGGCCATGGCCCCTGGCCGGACGGAACCTTGCGTTTCGCCACCTTCCTGCGCGATCTCACCTGAGCGCCGGCCTCGACGCCGCCGGCGCTCATCCCCAATGGCGCCCGGCCTTGAGGCAGGCGCCTGAATGTGAGCGCGCGTCGGCTAGCCGGCGCGCGAAACTTCAGCTAGATCTGGTTGCGTTATCATGAAACGGCAATTCAAGGTTGTATTCTCAAGGTAGCGGCCGGACGCGACAGACGACGCCCGGCTGCGCGGCCCGCGCGGTTTCCTGCAAGAGGACGGGAAACGTCGGCCGCACAGACCTCCCGCAATCCGACAATGCGGGAGCCGCATCCGGTTCTGAATAAACGTACAGTGCTCCAGTAAACGTACAGTGCTCCAGGCCAACGCGCGCCAGAAATCTGGCCAGCGCGGTTCCGCGAAAAGTTCTTGAGATTTTTCGTGATGCGGAGCGCGCCAGCAGCAAGCGGCGCGGCTTGCGCCAGCGTCGGAGTGCAAATCAGCCCGACGCGCGCGCGTTATTCGGGCAAAAAAAATCAGAGCATCCAGAATTAGTCCGAATATTTATCGACAATTCCGCAGCGTTCGGAAATTACCGGGCATGTTCGAAATCAGTAATTTTATCAGCGTCGCAACAGCGAACATGTATTTACATATACAAAACAACGGAGGCAGATCATGCCCGCATTGCATAAGCCCGCCCTGTATCATCTTGTCTGGCTGACCGGATGCCTCGCGGCGCTATCGGCGCCCCAGGCCCGCGCTTCCGCCTCCACCGGCCAGGTGCGCAATCTCGAATGCAGCGGACAGGCTGCCTCGGCGTGCCGGGGATCCCGGCACAATCTCGAAAATTACAACGTCTGCTTCAAGATTGAATACGCCGCATGCATGCAGTCGATGCGCTGAAATCCGGCGCGGCCCGGGGATTGATCCGGCAACGGTCAACCCCCGGGCCGCCCCATCACGACGGAGACGCCCCATGAACCGCCACGCCATATGCCGCCTCAGCAGCCTTGCCGGATGCGCACTGGTCCTGTCGATCGCCCAGACCCATGCCTCTGCCTCGGCGATCCATGCGCGCAATCTCCGCTGCAGCAATGAAGCTGTCGCGGCCTGCATGCGGCCGTCACAGGTCTCCGGTCACTACGGCGACTGCTTTCAGAGCACATACGCCGCATGCCAGCGGACATCTCCGTAACATCGCCCATCGCCGGCCCCCGCCCCATGACGGGCAGACCCGATGCGCGCGGGGCCGTGAAGGCCGGCGCCGGGGGCTGGACCAGACCGCGGATGCAGAAACCGGCGCCCTGCCATTCCGGCGGGGCGTCGCCCCTGCGGGAGAATGCTCTATAAGGGGCCGGGCACGATCACTTCCAGACGGGCCAGTTCCTTGCGCATCCTCTCCCTGCTTCGTCCCGACGCTTTTACCCTGCTGCTTGTCGGAACGGTGTTTCTCGCCTCGTTTCTCCCTGTCACGGGGGAAGCGGTCCACTGGTTCACCCTGCTCACCAATGTTGCGATCGGCCTGCTGTTCTTCCTGCATGGCGCCAAGCTGTCGCGGGAAGCGGTGGTTGAGGGCCTGACTCACTGGCGATTGCACCTCACCGTGCTGGCGCTCACCTATGTGCTGTTTCCGGCGCTGGGCCTGGCGATGAACTGGTCGCTGGGCGCGCTGGTCAACCCGATGCTGGCGCTGGGGCTGCTGTACCTTTGCCTGCTGCCTTCCACGGTGCAGTCGTCCATTGCCTTCACCTCCATCGCTGGCGGCAATGTGGCGGCGGCGGTGTGCAGCGCTTCCGCCTCCAACATTCTGGGCGTGTTCCTGACGCCGCTGCTGGTGGCGATGTTCATGAACCTCAATGGCGGGGTCTCGTGGGGGGCGATCATCGGCATCGTCTGCCAGATCCTGCTGCCATTCATCGCCGGGCAGGCGCTGCGCCCCTGGGTCGGCGGCTTCATCGCCCGCCACAGGCCGCTGACCCTGACGGTCGATCGCGGCTCGATCCTGATGGTGGTGTATCTGGCGTTCAGCGAGGCGGTGTCGCATGGCCTGTGGTCGCTGCTCGGCCCGCGCGATTTCGCGATGCTGACCGTCGTCTGCTGCGTCCTGCTCGCCGTGGTGCTGGCCTTTTCCATCTGGCTGGCGCGCAAGCTGGGCTTCTCCCGCCAGGACGAGATCGCCATTGTCTTCTGCGGCTCCAAGAAGACCCTCGCCTCCGGCCTGCCCATGGCCAGCGTGCTGTTTCCGGCGGCCAGCGTCGGCATCATCGTGCTGCCGCTGATGCTGTTTCACCAGATCCAGCTGATGGTCTGCGCAGTGATGGCGCGCCGCTACGCTGACGGCGCCCCTGCGGAAGCCGGCGATGGCGCGGCTGGCGAGGGGATTTGAGCAAGCAGCAACACCCCAATTGGCACCACCACATAAGAATCAGGAAGCTTGACTCTTCAACCGCGGGAAATGCTCGGAAAAAGCATTCAATATTTGAGGCCAGTGCTCCCTGGCGCCTGCATGTTTCCATACAACGCTATTCAGCACGTTGTATCCCGCATCACGTAGTGCATTAGCCAGATCGCGTTCATACGCACCGACAATATCCCGCCACGGACGATGCAACTCGAACAGTTTCGACCTGAGTTTGGCCCGTTCTTCAGCGCAAACTGGCCTATCTATCTCCGGGAATATCGGCCCATGGGCGATCAGGTGATAGGTGCAGCATTCCAAGTCGCTTACCAATTTCGATAAATGTTGGCGCAGAGCGTTCTGATTCTTCACCGATCCGAGATGCTGCCCCATACGGGTGTAAGGCGCAGAGGCATATGGGCTACTGTTATCGCCAGTACGTCCTACATATAGGTAAGGGGCAGGCACCCCCGGCGCCTCCACTTTCCAAACGTAAAGCCAAAACCCTCTGCGTAGCATCTTGCCAGGCAAGGTAAGCGAACAGGTTGCCGCCTCGATCATCCCCTCCCCCCATGAATTTTCACAATCCAATTATCCAACTGCCACCTCGGATATTCTTATATTCGCTGACAGATAGACAATCTGCAAATGTATCGGCCAAACAAAAAAGCCGCCCCGAAGGGCGGCTTTTCGTATTCTGGCTGCCAGCCCCGGCGAACCGGGGCGGAAGCGGATCAGCGCGAGTAGAACTCGACCACCAGGTTCGGCTCCATCTGCACCGGGTACGGCACGTCAGACAGGGTCGGAACGCGGGTGTAGGTGGCGGTCATCTTGCCGTGGTCGACATCGATGTAGTCCGGCACGTCACGCTCGGCGAGCTGCGACGCCACGATGACGATCTCCAGCTGCTTCGACGCTTCCTTGACCTCGATGACGTCGCCAGGACGCACGCGGTAGGACGGAATGTTGACGCGACGGCCGTTCACCTTGACGTGGCCGTGGTTCACGAACTGACGGGCGGCGAACACGGTCGGGACGAACTTGGCGCGGTACACGACCGCGTCCAGACGACGCTCGAGCAGGCCGATCAGGTTTTCAGCGGAGTCACCCTTCAGACGGATGGCTTCCTTGTAGATCTTGACGAACTGCTTCTCGGTAATGTTGCCGTAGTAGCCCTTCAGCTTCTGCTTGGCGCGCAGCTGGGTGCCGAAGTCAGAAATCTTGCCCTTGCGGCGCTGGCCGTGCTGGCCGGGGCCGTACTCGCGGCGATTCACCGGGGACTTCGGACGTCCCCAGATGTTCTGACCCATACGGCGGTCAATTTTATGCTTGGAAGCAAGCCTCTTCGACATGTCGCAATCCCTTCGCGCCGGCCCCTTCACAATCAGGAGCCGCGCAAGACAAAACCAGGGACGCGCCCTCCTCTGCCCCAGGGGGCCGACAGATCCGGTGCGGGAAGATCCGCAGGGAACACGGGAGCGCCAGGACGCCAGGGGAAGCTGCATGCTCCATCCGGCGACCGGTTAAAAAGCCACGCGGGCCCAGATGGACCCGCGCGACGCCGCCTCAGATACAGGGTGACGGCGCCCCTGTCAAACCGCGGGCCGGCCGGCGCCCGCACAGGCTGTGGTCAGCCGGCCCGCGCCGCCGGCGGATGACGCGCCGCCGCGCTTTCGACTGGCGTGACATGGATGCGCTCCAGGCCAAAACGCCCGAGCGCCGCCCGCAAGGCCGGATTGAGCCTGGCGCCGCCGGTGAGCGCCATTTCCGCCGGCGCGGCCGCCTGCCCCGCCGTCACGTCAAACCCGGACTGCCCCAGCAGATCCACGGTGCGGCGGGCGATGGCCGGCGCCGGATCAATCCATTCCACGGGCCAGGGAGCCAGCGCCCTGAATCGCTCCAGCAGCAGGGGATAGTGGGTGCAGGCCAGCACCACGGCGTCGGTGCGCCGGGCGCCATCGGCGCTGACATTGAAGCATGGCGCCAGTTCGGCCCCGATGTCGCTGTCGGCGAGCGGCTCCCCCGCCATGGCCTGCTCGGCCAGGGTCGCCAGGCGGCGCGAGCCGACCAGCGCCACGGCGCAATCGCCAGCCCAGTTGCGCACCAGATCGCGGGTGTAGTCGCGCGCCACCGTGCCAGGCGTCGCCAGCACCGAAATCATCCGGCTGCGCGAGACGCTGACGGCGGGCTTGATCGCCGGCACCGTGCCGACAAAGGGAATCGCATGGCGGGCGCGCAGGTGCGGCAACACCAGGGTGGAGGCGGTATGGCAGGCGATGACGACGATATCCGGCCGCCAGCGGGCAATGGCCGCATCCATGACGTCGTTGACGCGGGCGACCAGCGCCTCCGGCGTCAGCGCGCCATAGGGGAACACCGCATCATCCGCCACATAGACAAAACGGGCGGCGGGCGCGGCCCGGACAATCTCGCGATAGACCGTCAGCCCGCCCAACCCTGAGTCGAACACCAGCACAACCGGCCCGGACATGCTCCGTCTCCTGTGGCCCAATCTCCCGTGGCCCACCCTCTGTGGCCCACGCACCGGATCAATGGCGCCCGCAACCTTACCGCCCGCTGGTTAATTCCGCCTGACCACCAGCGCGTCAGCGGGCGCCGCGCGCGGCGGCGCCAGCCGCCGGAGCGCCCTGGGAGACCTCCTGGCCATCCTTGTGCGCCACCGGCTTCGGCGTCTCGACGCTCAGGCGCCGCAGCGGCCAGCCATCGCTCCACAAACCCATGTCGTACAGTTTTGGATCGCGCTTCAGGGTCAGGGCGTCGCCGCCGGCCGCCACCGTATCCATCGCCAGGTCATAGATTTTCCAGATGGCGTAGTTGCCGGCGCCCACAGTGCGCCCCTCGAAGCCGGCAAGGCCCCGGCGCTCTTCATAGCCGACGCGCCACAGGGCGGCGCTCCGCTTGCGCTGCTCCTCGCGCTGCTGGCGCACCTCCTGCGGCGTCAGCTTCGGCGCGGCTCCCGCCGCTGCGCCCGCGACAACCTTGCCTCCAGCTGCCTTGCCTCCAGCGGCAGCGGCGGCCGGAGCCGGCGCAGCGCCGGGGATTTTGGTCAGGTCCCAGTCTTCATTGGGCGCCACCGCCGCGTGGTGGCTGTAGAACACCGCCGGCAGGCCGTGGTTGTCAGAACCCGCTTTGGCGATCAGCCGGTGATCCTGCCCCAGATGCCCGGCGGCAGTCAGGATCTGGCGGGCGCCGCGATCGCCGGCGACGGAATCCCTGTCGCCCACCAGCATGATGGCGACGGCTTTTGGTGGAATTGACGCCAGGTTCGCCAGTGGCGGCGCAAAAATCTTTTCGGCCCCGCCCCGCGCCGGCATGGCGCCGAACAGCAGGCGGGCGGGCGGCAATTCATCCCGGCCCGACAGGGCGGCAAGATTGGCGGCGATGACCGCGCCGCCGGAATGCCCAAGGAAATTGAGGCCGCTGACGTCCGCCTTGACCTCCGGCATGGCGGCGAGCCCGGCCAGCGCGGCGCGCACGCCCTTCAGGGCCTCGCCAGTCATTTCGTCATAGGGAACGGCGCCGATGGTTTCCTCATACAGCGGATAGATCACCACATTGCCGCGCCGCGCCAGATGCTCCAGCCAGGCGCCATACCAGGATGGGGAGATGGCGCCCGGCGCGTGGAGGAACACCACAACCGGCCGCGGCTTTGCCGCAGCCCCCCTCGGGAAGAAAGCCAGGGCGCGGCTGTTGCCCTCGCCAAAAACCTTTTTCTCGATGTCCGCGGCGGCAATTGCGTAGTCAGCTCCGCCCGGGCCGGTCTTCGGCTGGCCCGGCGCGCCCATGGCGAGCGCCGGCATGCTGGCCGGCGGCGCGGCCACAACGGCCGCCGCCAGACCCGCCGCCAGCAGCGCCTGGCGCGGAAGGCCCGCCGCCCGGCGGCCAAGCAGGGCCCGGCCGCGGGCGGCCAGCCGCGCCGGTATGGCGGCGTTGCGGAACAGGACGGCCAGTATTGCTGACATCGCGGCGACACCCATCTGTTTCCAGAGCGCCTCCGGTGAGCCATGGTTCACCGGAGGCGCTCCATCCGTTTGATTATACGCATTTTCCTTCCGAAAAGCGGATTTGGCTTTTCCCGAAAATGCTCTGGCGGGCAAATACAATCGACCGGAGCCGGAGACAGGCTCCAATCCCCTGATTTATAACATTTTATGACCGGACTGAAGGCTGCGGCGCAGTCTGGCCCAGCTTCGTGATCGCCAGCCGCTCAGACCGGCGGCATGTCGTCCATTCCGTTATCGTCGCCGGCATCACGGCGCAACGCCTTTGACGGCCGCACGCCGCGCCGGCCAGTGACCAGCGCCGCGATGGCGCCGCGCAGGGTGCGCACGTCCTGCTCGGTCATCGTCAGGCGATGGAAGATATTGAGCATGTTGCGGGTCATGACCGGGCGCTTTTCCGCCGGCGCGAAGAAGCCGACGTTATCAAGCTCCTGTTTAAGGAACTCGAAAAACGACAGCACGGATTCCCGCCGCGCCGGCGGCGATTTCGACACGGCCGGCGCCGGGGCCGCCATGTGCGCCATGCGGAACCATTCATAGCCCACCAGCAGCACCGACTGGGCGAGGTTCAGCGAGGCGAAACCCGGATTGACCGGGAAGGTGATGATGGTGTCGGCGAGCCCCACCTCATCGTTCTCAAGGCCGCTGCGCTCCGGGCCAAAGACAATGGCGACCGTTTCCTGCGCGGCCATGGCCGCCGAGGCGCGCGCCGCCGCCACATCGGCGCCGATCACATCCTTGGCCTGCCCGCGCTCGCGGGCCGTGCAGGCGTAGACGTGATTGCAGTCCGCGACAGCTGACTCCAGATCAGGGAAGAGCTGCGCATTCTCCAGCACATGCACGGCGCCCGATGCGGCCGCGAAGGCATCCTCCTGGGGCCAGCCGTCGCGCGGCGCCACCAGCCGCATGCGGCCTAGGCCAAAATTGGCCATGGCGCGCGCGGCCATGCCGATGTTCTGGCCCAGTTGCGGCCGCACCAGAATTATGACGGGACCGCCCTCAATCAGTGGACGGGTATGATCTGTTCCAGCCATTGGCTTCCAACTTTGCCTGCAACCTGGCCTGCAATCTGGCCTGAATGCCCCCCGGCCGGTCAGGGGCCGTCACGGGCCGGGAGCGCGTCAGCCCGAACATGGATGACGCCACGCCCGGTTGTTCACGTCAGCCCGGAACATTGCGGCCGATGCCGCCCGCCTGAATCCGGCAGCGGCCATGTAGTCCATGAATGTCCTGGCCATATACGCTGGCCATGTGCAACGGACTGGCGCCGCCGCGCAACCCGCGTTTAACGCGCCCCGCCCATGCCGGCCAGACGCCAGGGCCGGCTGCGGCCAGACAACGCCTCAGTGGCTTTCCCCCACGATGCGGCTCGCCACCGCCTCGAGGCCCAGAAAAGTTGGATTGGGATGGGACACCAGCCAGGTCGGAACCGGATCCAGCCAGGCGCGAAACCGCCCCTTGGCAACGAAGCGCTCCCTGAACTCGGAAGCCTGGAGCAGATCGACGATGCGCGGCGCGATGCCGCCGGCGATATAAACGCCGCCAGAAGCGCCAAAGGCCAGCGCATAATTGCCAGCGGCCTCCCCGAGCATGGCGCAGAAAATCTCGACGGTCTCGATGGCCACCGGATCGCTCCGGTCCAGCGCCGCCCGGGTGATCGCGGCCGCGTCTTCCTGACGGGCGGGCATGCCCTCCAGCGCCGCGACCGCCCGGTAGGTGTTCTCAAGCCCCTGGCCGGACACCATCCGCTCCACCGAGACATGGCCCAGATCCGAGCGCAGCCAGTCAATGATCGCGTCGATGCGCGCGCTCCACGATGGCGCGTTGATATGCCCCCCTTCGGAGGCGAGGACCAGGCCGGCGCCTTCCGGATCATGGCAGGCGACGCCAAGTCCCGTTCCTGGCCCCACGGCCACAAGGCGCCCGTTGCTGCCGGGGGTTGGCCCGCCGGACGGGCGCGCGGCGGCGTAACCCGCCGCCGGATGCCGGCCGACGATGCGCGTCAGGTGCTCGGGACGCAGCAGCGGCAGCCCCCAGGCCAGCGCCTCGAAGTCGTTGAGCAGGCGCACGTGCGGGATGCCGAAGCGACGGGCTATGTCCGTCTCGCTGAAACGCCAGTGGCTGTTGGTGAGGCTGCCGGCCCCGCGCGACACCGGGCCGGCGATGGCGATGGCGGCCGCGACCGGTCGCTCCGCGACGGCCCGGCGCATTTCAAGGAAATGCTCCATCGCATCGTCAAACCCTGCATAGTCAGCGACCGCGAAGTGCGCCACCTCGCCCGCGCCGCCGCCGCCCGCCAACGCAAACCGGGCATTGGTGCCGCCGATATCGGCCAGGATCACTGTTGATGCCATCCGGCGTCCTTCCGTTGCCAGTTCCAACGCGCTGGCGTGATGTTGGTGCATCAGGCGCCACAATTGCAACCGCGCCGGCTGCCCCCAACTGGCGACATCCGCGCGCATCCGTCGCGCCAGGCCGCCGGAGCGTCATGCGGAGGCCCATCTTTCCGTTGCCGCAAACGCCAGGTTTTTTCGATTTGCGTGCTTTTGAAGCGATCAGACATTGCAGCCAGGCGGGAAATCGCCCAGAAAGCCCAGCGGGAGGCGCGCAGGCCGCTGGGCCTGACGCGCAGAATGTGACGACTGAACAATCCGCGAGGACAGAGTCGATGGCAAAGATCAAGGTAGCCAACCCCGTTGTCGAGCTTGACGGCGACGAGATGACCCGGATCATCTGGCAGCAGATCAAGGACAAGCTGATCCACCCCTACCTCGACATCGATCTGCTGTATTTCGACCTCGGGGTTGAGCATCGCGACGCCACCAACGACCAGGTGACCATCGACGCCGCCGAGGCCATCAAGAAGCACGGCGTCGGCGTGAAATGCGCCACCATCACCCCCGACGAGCAGCGCGTCGAGGAATTCGGCCTCAAGGAGATGTGGAAGTCGCCGAACGGCACCATCCGCAACATCCTTGGCGGCGTGATCTTCCGCGAGCCGATCATCTGCAAGAACGTGCCGCGCCTCGTGCCGGGCTGGACCCAGCCGATCGTCGTTGGCCGTCACGCCTTCGGCGACCAGTATCGCGCCACCGACTTCAAGTTCCCTGGCAAGGGCACGCTGACCATCAAGTTCGTCGGCGAAGACGGCCAGGTGATCGAGAAGGAAGTGTTCAAGGCGCCGGGTTCGGGCGTGGCCATGGCCATGTACAACCTGGACGAGTCGATCCGCGACTTCGCCCGCGCCTCGTTCAACTACGGCCTCGCCCGCAAGTACCCGGTGTACCTGTCGACCAAGAACACCATCCTCAAGGCCTATGACGGCCGCTTCAAGGATCTGTTCCAGGAAGTGTTCGACGCCGAGTTCAAGGAGCGCTTCGACGCCCTCGGCATCACCTATGAGCACCGCCTGATTGACGACATGGTCGCCTCGGCCCTCAAGTGGTCCGGCGGCTACGTCTGGGCCTGCAAAAACTACGATGGCGACGTGCAGTCGGACATCGTCGCCCAGGGCTTCGGCTCGCTCGGCCTGATGACCTCGGTGCTGATGACCCCCGATGGCAAGACGGTCGAATCGGAAGCCGCCCACGGCACCGTGACCCGCCACTACCGCGAACACCAGAAGGGCAAGGAGACCTCGACCAACTCCATCGCCTCGATCTTCGCCTGGACCCGCGGCCTCTCCCATCGCGCCAAGCTGGACAACAACGCCGAACTGGCGAAGTTCGCCGCGACCCTCGAGAAGGTCTGCGTCGACACCGTCGAGGCCGGCTACATGACCAAGGACCTCGCCCTGCTGGTCGGCGCCGACCAGAAGTGGCTGTCGACCACCGGCTTCCTCGACAAGATCGACGAGAACCTGAAGAAGGCGATGGCCGCCTGAGGCCCATCCCTTCCAGACTGACATCCCTGAAAGCGCGGCGAGGATTTCGCCGCGCTTTTTTTTTGCGGCCCGCGGGGGGCGCCGCTCTGGTCCCGCGCGCGGCGACGCCTTTCCGGCGCGGGCGGTTTCAGCTAAAACGAAACCATACATCGTGATGCAGCCGCCTGCCTGCTGCAGCTTGCGCCCGGGCTTCATCCAGCCCCGATGGGCCGGGCTCATCGGGGCTGGCATCCGGCGGCCTCTGCCCAGGAAGGCTCCCCCGTGAATACGCACGACAGATTACGCCAGCATCCGGCCATGGCGGAGGGGCCAGCCCATGCGGCTGCGCCAGTGCGCCAGCCGGGGGATCACCGCGCATGAACGCCGCCATGCCGTCGCCCGTCGTCCTGCTGGTCGAGGACGAGATGTTTGTGCGGATGACGACCCTGGACATGCTGGAGGAAGCAGGCTGCACGGTGCTGGACGCCCCAACGGGCGCCGAGGCGCTGTCGCTGCTGGACGGCGCGCGCATCGACCTGCTGGTTTCAGACGTAGGCCTGCCGGACACCACCGGCCAGGCGTTTTACGCCGCCTGTCTGGAGCGTTTTCCCGGGCTGCCGGTGATCTTCATCACCGGCTACGGCGCGGAGGACCTGGGGGCGGAACTGGCAGGCAATCCGCTGGCCACCGTGCTTGGCAAGCCCTTCCTGTTCCGCGACCTGGCCAGCGCCGTGAACTCCTCATTGGAACAGGGCCGCAACGCGCGCGTCTGAAGCTCCTGCCCGGCAGCTCTTGCCCAGAAAGCCGCTGCCAGAAGTTCCTGCCCGAAGCCCCTGCCCGAAGTCCCTGCCCGCCCACCCCGCCAACGCGCAGCCGCAGCCGGGCATCGGGCGGCGAACCGGAAGGAGCGACGCAACCAGAACGACCGGATGCCCCAGCGTCAGGCGGCGCCGGCGGCCTCGGAGCCCCGATGGGCGCCGGCGGCGTCCACCGCTTTGCCCTGCCGCCGGGCGAGGCGCGCGCCATGGCGCCGCGCCGGCTCTTCCACGAAACGCCAGCACAGATACGAAACCGCGAGCACCAGGACGGTGACGGACACTGACCAGAGCACGAGGCCAGCCACCCCTGACAGCGGCAGGGCTTGCGGCGGAACGGCAAGCGCGAACAGGCCGATCACCGGCAGGTGGGTGAGGTAGACCGAATACGAGGTCTTGCCGAGCCAGTGCAGCGCCTTCTGCTCCAGTGCGACAGCGACCGGACCGCGGCCAGCAAACAGCAGGGCGATCAGCCCCGCCGCGAACAGCGGCGTCAGCTCGGGATGTCCAGACGCCAACGCCGCGACAATGCCGATGACGGCCGCCGGCTCCAGCAGATTTTGCGCCAGCTTCGGCGGGCGCACGCCTTGCAGGCTCATGGCGATCGCCATGCCGAAAGTGAAGCCGGCGAAGCCGCGCGCGACAGCCCCCGGCCCCGCCACCGCCGCGCCCACGCGGCTCAGCACCAGGAATTCGACCAGCCCCAGCGCCACCGCCAACACCGCGGCCGCACGACGCGGCAGGCCCCGCATCAGCGGCAGCAACAGGGGGAACGCCAGGTAGCAGGCCATCTCGATGCCGACTGACCAGCTGGCGACCCCCCAGGTCAACGGCTGGTCGCGAAACGGCTGCAGCAGCAGCAGGGCTTCCGGCAATCGCGCCCAGTTGTCGCCAGGCGCCGGTTGCAGGCCGGCGAGCAGGCGCAGGATCGCCACGCCGATGAGCCCGGCCATGACGAACAGATGCAGGGGATAGATGCGGAAAATACGGCGGACCATGAAGCCCGGAATGCCCGGTTGCGTCAGGTCGCGATAGGTCGCCGCCATCACCAGGCCGCTCAGAATGAAGAAGATGTCGACGGCGACGCCGCCCGGAAACAGGAAGCGATCTGGCGTGGACAGGCCCGTGTCGATGAAACGCAGGGTCAGGTGATGGGCCACGACCCACAGCGCCGCGACGCCACGCAATGACGTCAGCGGCAGATTTTCCTGCTTCATCATGGCCCTGAGCCCCGCAACCCTGAATAGTTCTAATTAGAATTATTCAGATCTGGAGACAATCAAGGAACCATGGCGTTGCGGCCACAGTGACGAAAAAAAGGCGGCCTGACAGGCGTCAGACCGCTCCAGTGTCGATCAGATCCAGACAGGGTCAGCCCAGATTGGCGCGCAACGCCTCAAAACGGGCGACCTGCTGCGGGTTCAGCTCGCGCTGCGCATCGCGACCGACAAACACCTTGAACATGGCCTCGCCATCCGTATTGACGAACACCAGCGAGCAGGAGCGCCGACCGAAGAACGGCCGGTCCACGAACCAGATCGAGTCGCAGCGGTCGGCGCGAATATGGCCGCCCAGCGGGCTGTCGCCGTGGATATTGAAATAGCCGCGGCCATGGGAGCCCGGCGGAACCGGCGCCTTGGTCTCAAACACGCCGTCGCGGGTGTGAACGATGAAGGTGACGTCGCCCCAGGTGGCGAGATCAGCCCACAGCTCCTCGAAGCGGCTGGCGGCGACCGGCGTCGCCTGGCCCTCCGGCAGCGCCGAGAACACGGTTTTCATTGTCGTCTGGTGCCGCTCGGCCAGCGCTTCCAGCACGCCGTCGGGCTTTTCAGCGATCTCCGCCCGGAGCGCCGCAACCGTATCCGCATTCACATCCGTCATTCCCGCGTCCTTCCTCATCAACCCGGCGACGCCCCGGCATGGCTTCGCCCGCATGGCCCATTTGGCACAGCCAGCGGAAAGGCGCGAACTGTTTGTTCTGGAATGGTTCCAGCAAACGGCGACGTCATGTCCCGCCGTCTGTGAGTGACCTGGCGGCGGCGGGCGGTTAAAGCAGGGCGTGATGCGGACCCAGCTGACGATCAGGCGTTCACGATCAGCTGCTCACGATCAACGGATCAGGCTCCAGGCGTCCGGAGCACAGGAAACAGGAGCAAAGCCATGTCTTCCGCCCCCTCCCGCGCCCCTTCCCGCCGGCTCGCCCTGACCCTTGGCGTGTTTGTGCTTGGCCTCGCCATACTGGCGGGCGGCCTGTTCGCCTGGCGACAGATCCAGGGTGGGGCCGCGTCTCCAGGCGTCGGCGCGCCGTTTGCCCTGACCGACCAGAACGGCAACACGGTCACCGACGCCACCTTGCGCGGGGCGCCTTATCTGCTGTTCTTCGGCTTCACCCATTGTCCCGACATCTGCCCCTCGACCCTCTATGAGGTCTCGCAGATGCTGGAGGCCCTGGGCAAGGATGCGAAGGCCCGGGCGGTGTTCATCACCGTTGATCCGGCCCGCGACACCCAGGGCGTGATGAAGGACTATCTGGGCAGTTTTGATCCGCGCATCGTCGGCCTGACCGGCTCCCAGGAACAGATTGACGCCGTCGCGCGCGCCTTTCGCGTCTACGCCCGCAAGGTGGAGCAGAAGGGCGGCGAATACACCATGGACCATACGGCAATGGTCTATCTGATGGATCGCAAGGGCCACTTCGTCGGCGGTTTCAATCTGAAGCGTCCGCCCGCCGAAGCGGCGAAAGAGTTCCGCCAATATATGTGAGCCGCCCGGAGCGGGATGAGCGCGCCACCCCATGCCGGGTTTTGTTCCACCGGGCGGGGCTGCGGATCTGCTCGGCCAGCGCGCGCCACGCGGCCAGCGAGACCAGCGCGTAATAGAAAGGTAGCAGCGGCGCGAGCAACAGCAGGGGCAGCAGCTTGCGCCGCCGCGCGCCGAGGACCAGCGGCGCGACGCCGGAGACCAGACCGGCCAGCGCCACCGCGATGGCCGAAGCCGCCCCAAGGCGCGCCTGCCAGCCGTCCAGCGACAGCAACGCGCCGGAAGCCAGCTGGATTGCGACGCCCAGAACGAACAGGGGAAAACCGAGCGCGCTGAGCACCACCCCGGCGCACTGGGCGCCGGCGGCCCACGCGCCCAGCAGGCCAAGCTCGCGCACGGTCTGGCCCGGCGCCCGCGAGTGGGTGATGGCCACCTGCATCCAGCCCTTCAACCAGCGCGTCCGCTGCGCCAGCCAGGCGCGCAATTGCACCGGCGCCTCCTCGAGCGTGGCCGAGTCCAGATCGGCGACGCGCCAGCCGGCCCGCGCCAGGCGCAGACCAAGATCCGCGTCCTCCGTGACGTTCCAGGCGTCCCAACCCTGCACCTGACGCAGCGCGTCGGTGCGGAAATGGTTGGAGGTGCCGCCAAGCGGCACCGGCAGGCCAAGCTGGGCCAGACCCGGATTGATGGCGTCAAACAACGCGGCGTATTCCAGCGCGAAACAGGCTGGCAGCCAGCCGTCGGCGCTGTTGTCGATGGCGAGGCGCGCCTGCAGGCAGGCGACGTCCGGCGGCGCGGCGCGGAACGCCGTCGCGGCCTTGCGCAACTGGTCGGGGTCGGGCGCATCCTCGGCATCGTAAATGGTGGTGAGCGCACCGCGCGCGGTCGCCAACGCCACGTTAAGCGCCCGCGGCTTGGTGCGGGGCTCGCCCGGCGGCGCAACGATGATGCTGATCCACGACGGCGGCTGCAGTGCGATAAAGGCGGTTCGCGTGGCGTGGTCGTCCGCCTCCACCACGATTTTCACGTCAAGACGGGCGCGCGGATAATCCAGCCGCTCCAGCGATTGCAGGATGTGGCCCGCCATGTGGGCCTCGCCATAGACCGGAACGATCACGGTGAACGCCGGCAGGTCGGCGTCGGCCAGCGGCGCGAGATCGCGCGCGCCAGATGCACTGGCTGGCCCGGCGAACGTCGCGGCCAGCCGGACGACGGCGTGACTGAGGAACACGGCGGCGAACAGCGCGGCGGCGATGGCGGGCGCCAGCGCGGCCAGCAGCATGATGGCCGGCAAGCCAAGCGCCAGAACCAGGGCCTGGCCACGACCCACCCCCTCGCGGCAGGAAAGATCGGGCCGCGCGTCAGCCAGCCCGTGGCCCGCGTCATGGGCGATGGCGGGCGCGTGGCGCCGCATCACCGCCCGTTCCAGCGCCTCCGGCGTGACGATAGCGGCGTTGACGATTTCCATGCGACCGCGCAACAGGCGGGCGAGCATCGCGCCCTGGGGCGCCAGCACGAACAGGCGGCGGCCATTGTCATCCAGCGCCGGCGCGACGCCGGCGGCGATGCTCTCCGGATAGCTGGCGCCAGCGCCCAGCCGCAGGCCGCCGCCGCGAAGGGCGCCCGCCGCGAAGGGCGCGCCCAGTTCCTGGGCGAGCGCGCGATAATAGGCGTGCGGCTCCATCATGCCGGCGGCGAACAGCGCCTGCTCGGGCGGGACGCCCCAACGCCGCGCCATCTCCGCCGCCTGATCCAGCGCGGTGCGCGTCAGACCATGGCCGCAAAGGAAGGAGAGCTGCGGCGGCAAAGCCGCGCCCACGGGGAAAAACGCCTCCGGAGCGCTGCCAGCGCCTTGCACCGGCGCCGGGACGCCATCATCATTCGCGGGCAGCACCCGCGTCAGACGTCGCCGCTGGAGAACCGTGGCTGCGCGCATGGAGCACCGGATGAAGAGCATTGCGTTGTTGCGAACGATATTAAACCTTAACTTGCTTGCCACTGTCGCCGCAACCGTTGTTCTTGTCATTGCTTCCGCGTTGCTTGGACCGGCGTTCGCCGCATCTGCGCCCGCCGGGCCAGCTACTGCCGGGCCCGCGACCTCCGCCGCACCGCAGTCCGCCGTGCGCATCCCCATGTTTGGCAATCCCAACACGCGGCTGGAGCGCCCTGACATGAGCGGCGCCGGGACCATCCGCATCCTGACCGATGACAGCTTTCCGCCGCTGAATTTCGCCGGCGACAACAATCGCCCCACCGGCTTCGCCGTTGATCTCGCGCGGTCCGCCTGCGACCGTCTTGGCGTCGTCTGCACCATCCAGACCCGCCGCTTCGACACGCTGCTCGACGCCCTGGCCGCGGGCAAGGGCGATGTGATCATCGCCGCCATCCCAACCACGCCGGGCTTGCTGGAGCGCTTCACCGTCACCCGGCCCTACATGCGATTTCCCGGGCGTTTCATGGTGAAAAACGGCGAAGCCCTGCCCGAGCCTGGCGCAAAGGATTTTGCCGGCAAGATCATCGGCGTGGTCGCCGGCTCGGCCCATGAAGCCTGGCTGAAGGCCAGTTTTCCGGCCTCGCCGCTGAAACCCTATCCCGATCTGCCAACGGCTGGCGCGGCGTTGCGCGCCGGCGAGGTTCCCTATGTATTCGGCGACGGGCTGGGCATGGCGCTGTGGCAGGACGGCAGCCTGTCCGGCAATTGCTGCGGCTTCACCGGCGGCCCCTACCTTTCAGACGCGTTTTTTGGCGAGGGCGTCGGCTTCATTGTTCGCCGCAACGATGCGGCGCTGCAACGCGCCTTTGATTATGCCCTGCAACAGATGTGGAGCGACGGACGTTACGACGAACTGTACCTGCGTTACTTTCCGGTCAGCTTTTTCTGAACGGTTTTTCGCGGGTCCGCTGGCCGGAAGGCGGCGGGCGGGCGGGCGGCAGCCTTGACGCGGCGCTTCGCCGGCCACATTGAAGGCGCTGTCGCCGCCATTGCCGGCAGAATATTTTTGAAAAGAGTCGCTGTTCCATGACCACGTCCGCTTTCGACCCGCAGCTCGTGGAGGCCGCCCAGACGTCCTCCGCCTGGCCGTTCGAAGAAGCGCGCAAGCTCGTTGCGCGCCGCGAAGCCGCGGTGAAAGCTGGCAAAGACAAGGGTTACGTGCTGTTCGAGACCGGCTATGGCCCGTCTGGCCTGCCGCACATCGGCACCTTCGGCGAGGTCGCCCGCACCACCATGGTGCGCAACGCCTTCCGCCTGCTGACCAATGATTCCGTGCCGACGCGCCTCATCGCCTTCTCCGACGACATGGACGGCCTGCGCAAGGTGCCGGACAATGTGCCGAACGGCGACCTGCTGGCCCGGCACCTCAACAAGCCGCTGACCCAGGTCCCGGACCCCTTTGGCTCCCATGAGAGCTTCGGCCAGCACAACAACGCCCGGCTGCGCGCCTTCCTCGACAGCTTCGGCTTCGAGTACGAGTTTCTGTCGGCGACGGAGTGCTACAGGTCCGGCCGCTTCAACGACACCCTGCGCCTGGTGCTGAACCGCTATGACGCGGTGATGAAAGTGATGCTGCCGTCGCTGCGCGCCGAACGCGCCAGCACCTATTCGCCGTTCCTGCCGATCCATCCGGTCACCGGCCATGTGATGCAGGTTCCCATCGACGAGGTGCGGGCCGACAGCGCCACCCTGGTATGGCGCGATCCGGAGAGCGGCGAGCGCTTCGAGACGTCGGCTCTCGACGGCCACGCCAAGCTGCAGTGGAAGCCGGACTGGGCCATGCGCTGGACGGCGCTGGGCGTCGACTACGAAATGGCCGGCAAGGACCTGATCGACTCGGTGAAGCTGTCGGGCCAGATCGCCCGCGCCCTCGGCGCCCAGCCGCCGGAAGGCTTCAATTATGAGCTGTTCCTCGACGAAAAGGGGCAGAAGATCTCCAAGTCGAAGGGCAACGGCCTGACGATCGAGGACTGGCTGACCTATGGCGCGCCGGAAAGCCTGGCGCTGTTCATGTTCGCCCGTCCGCGCGAGGCCAAGCGGCTGCACTTCGACGTCATTCCGCGCAATGTCGACGAATATCTGTCGTTCCTCGACGCCTATGCGCGGCAGGACGCGAAGCAGCGCCTCGGCAATCCGGTGCACCATATCCATGGCGGCAATCCGCCGGCCCCGGAGGTCGTGACCCAGGCCGGCGCGGAAACCGGTGAAAACGCGCCGCGCCCGACGCAGATTTCCTTCGGCCTGCTGCTCAACCTGGCCGCTGTCGCCAACGCCGAGACGAAGGAAGGCCTGTGGCAGTTCCTGAAGCGCTATGCGCCGGCAGCCGCGCCGGAAACCCACCCGCGCCTCGACAGCCTGCTGGGCTACGCCGTGCGCAACTTCCAGGACTTCGTCAAGCCGGCGAAGAGCTATCGTCCGCCGTCCGACAGCGAGCGCAAGGCGCTGGAAGATCTGGCGGAGCGCCTCGCCGCCCTGCCGGACAACGCCGACGCAGGCCAGATCCAGGACGTGGTCTATGAAGTGGGCCGCACCGTGCCCGACTATCAGGACTTCAAGGCCAAGGGCGCGACGCCGGAGCGCCCCGGCGTCTCGGGCGCCTGGTTCAACGCCCTGTACCAGATCCTGCTCGGCGAGGAGCGCGGGCCCCGCTTCGGTTCGTTCGCCGCGATCCTTGGCATCCCGGGCACCCTGGCGCTGATCCGCAAGGGCCTCGATGGCCAGCTCATCGCCGATCACCAGGCTTTCCTGGCGGCCCGCGCCCCAGGCAAGGCAGGCTGACGGCAAGGCAAGTGATGGCAAGGCGGGTGATGGCAAACCCGCGCCCGGGCTGCCGCCGCGTAACTGGCTGTGGACACGCGATGGCGGTGGACGTTTCCGCATCATCGCGCACCCCAGGTCATCGCAATTTCGACACGGATGCCGCTAATCTCTGCGGCGACCGTCGCTTCGATGAAGCGCGCGCCGGGGCAAAATCCGTTCCCCTTGAACCGGAGCTTGCCCTGTCTGTCTGGTTGATGCGTTTTCCTGACGCGTGGCGCATCATGCCGCGCGGGAAAACGCCAGGAAGGAAGCCCAGGGCATGTTCCGTTCGATGATTTCCCGCACCCTGATCCCCCTCGCAGGAGCAGCAGTTCTCGCCATGACCGCAAACGTATCCGCCGCCGAAACCACCACCCTCCCCTCCGGCCTGAAGTACAAGGACGAAGTCGTCGGAACCGGCCCGGTGGCGAAAGCCGGCCAGCAGGTCAAGGTGCACTACACCGGCTGGCTGGATAACAACGGCAAGCCGGGCAAGAAGTTCGACTCCTCGCGCGACCGCAACCAGCCGTTCGAGTTCGGCCTTGGTGGCGGCCAGGTCATTCGCGGCTGGGACGAAGGCGTCGCCGGCATGAAAGTGGGCGGCAAGCGCATCCTGACCATTCCGGCCGAACTCGGCTACGGCGCCCGCGGCGCTGGCGGCGTCATTCCGCCAAACGCCACGCTGATTTTCGACGTGGAGCTGCTCGGCGTCCGCTAAAAGCGCCTTGCGGCCAGAGTTCGCTCGAAACAGGGGAAACTGGAGCAGGCTCCGGTATCCGGCATGCATCAGGGGGGCGATCCGCAAGGGTCGCCCTTTGGCGTTCCGGCTGGCGCCGCGCCCGCACGCCCGCAGAACCGGGCTTCGCCTTTGCCGGAGGCGCCCCAATGGGCTTGTGACGAAGCGGGCGCAGCCCCGCATGGAGAAAACGCGCCCGTGCAGGCAGCCGGGCGAAATCCGGTTCAGGCCGGGTGGATTTTGCTCTAGCCTCATCCCGGAAGACCGCCAGCAACGGCGGCGTCACGGGAGGAAGCTCATGTCCATGCCATTCGAGGTCGGGCCGGTCAGCGTCACGTTTGAAGATCGCATCGCCACCGTGACCCTGCGCCGGGGCGATCGCATCAACGCCCTGTCCGTGAAGGCCATCGAGGCGTTGCGCGAGGCGGCGTTACGGCTGCGCGACGATTTTCACACCAGCGCGGTGATCCTCACCGGCGATCCGGTGTTTTCGTCGGGGGCCGATCTGGCCGACCCCGACCACCAGGCCCGCCGGACCGCGCCGCTGCTGGAAAAGCGCGAGTTGCTGCGCCTCGCTCCCACCACCTGCGCGGCGTGGGAGAACCTCGATCAGGTCACCATCGTCGCCATTGAGGGCTTTTGCCTTGGCGGCGCGCTGGCGCTGGCGGCCTCATGCGATTTCCGCATCGCCGGTCGCGGCGCTCACATGCGCCTTCCCGAGATCCCCCTTGGCTGGAACCTCAACTGGAACGCCGCCCCGCGTATCCTGAACCTGCTCGGCCCATCCCGGGCCAAGCAACTGATCCTGTTCGGCGAGCGGGTTTATGCGCCCCAGGCGCTGGAATGGGGGCTGATCGACGAAATGTCGGAAGATGGCCAGGCCCTGGACGCCGCAATGCGCTGGGCGCGCAAGGCCGCCGCCCTGCCGCCGATTGGCATGCGCATGGCAAAACGCACCATCACCGAACAGGCAACCGCGCTGAACCGTCTGACCGCTCACATGGACAACGACCAGTATATCCTGGCCTCGATGACAGAGGACAACGAGGAGGCGATCAACGCCTTTCTCGAAAAGCGCCCGCCCGTGTTCCGGGGGCGTTGAACGGTTGAACGTCCGCCAGGTCTCTTGACCAGGTCGCTTGGTCAGGTCGCTTGGCCAGTTCTCTTGGCCAGTTCTCTTGGCCAGCTTCCCGGAGCCAGGCGGCGCCAGTTTCCCTATCGGGCGCCGCCGCCCCCTGGGCTGGCGGCGGGCATGGCCGGCCCTTGCGCATGGGGCCAGCCCTGGCGCATGGGGCCGGCCTTGGCGCATGGGGCCGGCCTTGGCGCATGGGGCCGGCCCTGGCGCATGCCCAGCCCGGCCAGAGAGGCGCGCCCCCTACTGGCTCGCCCAGACGATGCGGGCGATCCAGTCCAGATCCTTCAGAGCGATCTCCCGCTCGGCGTGTTCAGGATTGAGCGAACGCAGTCGCACCACCCGGGTCGTGCGGGCGGCCAGTTCCTTGGCCAGCACCTCGCCATCGCGGGTGCGGGCGACGACGCGGTCGCCCTTGTGCACGGTCGCCGCCGGATCGACAACGATGACATCGCCGTCGCGATACACCGGCAGCATGGAATCACCCGCGACCTTGAGGCCATACAGGGAGCCATCGCCGGGGCGCGGAAAAATCACTTCATCGAAGCCGGAGCCAACGGGATAGCCGGAATCGTCATAATAGCCGCCCTGTCCAGCCTGGGCCATGCCGATCAACGGGAGGCCGCGCGGCCGCGCCGGCTGCGGGCCGGAGCTTGCCTGGGGCATCTGCCTGGCGCCGGCTGCGCCCGCATCCCCATCCACCAGCGTCAGAAATTCGTGAATGGAGGCGCCCGTGGCGTCCAGCACCTTGGCCACCGATTCCGTCGACGGCCAGCGCAGGCGGCCATCCGCGGCGATGCGCTTCGAGCGATTGAATGTGGTGGGATCAAGCCCGGCGCGACGGGCGAGGCCTGACGCGGACAGGCCGTGGCGTTTCGCCAGCCCGTCGATCGCCTGCCAGATCTGCTGATGTGACAGCATGGCTGCCTCCTGAACACCTCCGACACATGCCGCGCGCCAAAGCGCGCTCCCGATCCAGGGCGAGTTCCTGACCCGGGCCAAGACGCTGACCCAAGGCAAGACGCTGGCCTGGCTCCAGACATTGGCCCAATGCCTGGGGTCGCCAGGCCCATGCCCCTGCCCCCTCGTCCAGAGCGCCAGCAAAAGCCGCGTTTCCCACAGCCTTCGATCTCGCGGCGCTCCGTACAACTGGTTGTCCCTGCAGGGCCGCCGCGGAACCGCCCCCAACCCGGCGAGGCGACAGGCGAAACAGCCCTATGCCAAAGAATTTATTCCCTTTTTCGCTCCGCGACAAGATAACCAGTCGGCGCTCCTCCCGTTCGCCTTTCGGCGCCATTGACGTCGGGTTGAAGCGCGTCGATTGTTGAAGTGAGTCTTGCGTCGTCCCCTGAAGGCCCACTTGGGAACCGCCGCGAACCTGGTTAAAGTCCGGATGAAGCGGATAGCCTCGCTGGGAAATCCGGCGACAGCCAGGACGTTCCATCCGGATGCCATGACCATGTAGCCGGTCAAAGTCCAGCCAGGGGCCAAGTCCAGCCGGTGTGCAAGCTCTGGCGGGGCAAGCTCTGGCGGGGGCAAAGCTCTGGCAGGGACAAGCTCTGGCAGGGGCCTGGCCGCTTCTGGTGTGACGTGCGTTTGCGAGTGGAGCGCGCCATGTACCGGGCACTGACCCACGACATCGAAGTAACCGTGACGCCCAGCTTCCTTGAGGACCAGTCCTCACCGGGGCATGGCGATTATTTCTGGGCGTACACGGTGCAGATCGCCAATCTTGGCCCGCGCCCGGTGCAGTTGCGGGCCCGCACCTGGCGCATCGTTGATGGCGACGGCGCGGTGGAAGCCGTCACCGGCGCCGGCGTGGTCGGCGAGCAGCCCCACATCGCGCCCGGCGACGCCTACACCTACACCAGCGGCTGCCCCCTGCGCACGCCGCATGGGGTGATGAGCGGCAGCTACGCCATGATTGACGCCGCGGGCGAGCGCTTCGAGGTGACCATTCCCACCTTCGTGCTGGACAGCCCCTACGCCATTCGCGCCGGCGTGGCGCGCATCATCCACTGACCGCGCTTCCGACAGGCCGGCGTGTCTGGCGCGAAGCCGCATCTGATGTGAAACTGGGCGGAGAGCAACGACGCCGCGCGGTTCGCCAGTCCCACCTGTGGCCGCATCGAACAGGACAGGGAGCGCAGGCGCCGTCTGGACCGGCGCGCCCCCTCCGGAACCATCAGGAGCCAATGTGACGCCTCTCGCCATGCTGGAGCGACTGGTCGCCTTCAATACGGAGAGCCACCGCTCCAACCTGGAGCTCATCGCCTTTGTCGAAGCCTGGCTGGCGCAGCTTGGCGTTGCTTCCGTGCGCATCCCCGACGCAACCGGCGAGAAAGCCGCGCTGTTCGCCAGCATTGGTCCCGCACAGGATGGCGGCGTGCTGCTGTCCGGCCATACGGACGTGGTGCCGGTGGCGGGTCAGGCCTGGAGCAGCGATCCCTGGCGGCTGCGGGTGGCGGACGGGCGCGCCTACGGGCGCGGCGCCGTCGACATGAAGGGCTTCGTCGCCATTGTGCTGGCGCTGGTTCCGGAGATGCTCGCCGCACGGCTGGCGACGCCGATCCATATCCTGCTGTCCTATGACGAGGAGGTCTCCTGCCTTGGCGTAGTCGACGCGGTGGCGCGCATGGGCGTGGACCTGCCGCGCCCCGGCGTCGCCATCGTGGGCGAACCCACCGGCATGAATGTGGTCACCGCCCACAAATCCGTGGTGTCGCTAACCACCCGCATCACCGGCAAGGAAGGCCATTCCTCACAGCCGGCGCATGGCGCCAACGCGGTGATGGCCGCGGCGGAGCTGATCCACTGGCTGGCGCGCCGGCAGGAGCTGTTCACGGCGGCGGGCGACCCCACCGGCCTGTTCGACCCGCCCTGCTCGACGTTGCAGGTCGGCGCCATCCATGGCGGCACGGCCCGCAACATCATCGCCCGCGACTGCAGCTTCCTGTGGGAGTTTCGCGGCCTGCCCGGCCACAGCCATCGCGACGTAATGGATGAACTGGCCGCCTTCGCCGAAGCTTCCGTGCTGCCGGCCATGCGCCTGGGCGCCCCGGAAGCCCGCATCGAAACCATCTGCGACGTGGCGGTGCCGCACCTGGCGCCGAAGCCCGGCTCCGCCGCCGAGCAACTGGCCTTGCGTCTGGCCGGACGCAATCACACCACGACAGTGTCCTTCGCCACGGAGGCGGGGCATTTCCAGAATGGCGGTATCGCCACGGTTGTTTGCGGCCCCGGCTCCATTGACCAGGCGCACCAGGCCGACGAGTTCATCACCCTGGCGGAGCTGGAAAATGGAACCGCCTTTGTCCGCCGGCTGATCGGGGCGCTCAGCGCCTGACGCGCGGGGCTGGCCGCCTGGTGACTGGCGGGGCCGGGTGTGTCTGACCGGGCCTGTTCTGGCCATCGGCGTGGCCCATGCCCAGCCGTGGAAAGACGTGAATGCCGCGACAGCGCGGGCATGACGCCAATCGGGCGCGGCGCGCGGCGCGGTAAAATACGTGGCGCGGCGTGCGCGAAAGCCGGGGCATCGCGGCTAAAATCCGGCTCGCGGGACGCCCTTGTCCCTTTGGCCTGATGACATTTTTTGTCCGGGAGATATTTGCCGGCCTGACGCGGTTTCCATCACAAAAGCGCGGGCCATTGCCCATGAAGACGTCCTGGCCAGGCACTGCCTGAAGGCCAGCGCCTGCTCGAACCCCAGCAAAAAACGGCGCGACTGGGCCGCGCCGGTCAAACATTACCGATGTCAGGAACACTCAGTGCTCGCGGTCGCCGCCTTCTCCTGAATTCGCCAGCGCGGCGGCGACGATTTCCGCCTCCACCTGGCCGGGGTCCAGGTCATAGTGCCGCGAGCAGAATTCGCAGGTCACGCCAATCCGGCCGTCATCCCCCACCATGTCGGCGCGCTCCTGATGGCTGAAGCCGGTGAGCATGCCCATGATGCGCTCGCGCGAACACTGACAGGCCTCGCGCACCCGCTGGGCCGGAAACACCCGCACGCCGCGCTCGTGATACAGCCGGTACAGCAGTTGCTCGCTGGACAGCAGGGGATCGAGCAGTTCGTGGGCCTCGGTGGTCTCGGCCAGCATGCGGGCCTCGTTCCAGGCCTCATCCTCGACGCCGGCGGCGATCTGGTGGCCCGCCGGGGCGTCGCCAGGCGACAGGTCTGCATGACGCAGACGGTCAACCGAATGGGGCATGAACTGCACCATCAGCCCGCCGGCCCGGTAGAACCGCCCCGTAGGCGATTCCGGCGTCATTTCCTCGCCAACGGCAAGCCGCACCAGGGTCGGGATCTGCTCCGACTGCTGGAAATACGTATGGGCGCAGGCCTCCAGGCTCTGGCCTTCCAGCGGCACGATGCCCTGGTAGCGGCTGGCGTGGCTGCCCTGGTCGATGGTCATGGCCAGATGGCCCCTGCCAAGCAGCGCCCCCGTCGACGTCTCGCCGGCTTCCGACGCCGCAGCCACCGCCGCAGCGTCGAACCGGGCGCAGGCGCGGACCTGGTCCGGGGCGTCGAAATCGACAACCACCATGTTGACCGGCCCTGATGAACGGGTCTGCAGCTGGAAACGGCCTTCCAGCTTCAGCGCCGAGCCGAGCAGCACGGTGAGGGCCATGGCCTCGCCGACCACGCGGGACACCGCCGGCGGATAGTTGTGGCGCGCCAGCACGGCGTCCAGCGCCGGCCCGAGGCGCACGACGCGGCCGCGCACGTCCAGCGCCTCGACTGCGAACGGCAGGGACAGGTCGTCGCCGGCGTGAAGGCCGCCTGCTTCCTCTCCAGCCATCACTCAGCCGCGCCCAGGCACCAGGCCAGAACGCCCTTCTGGGCGTGCAGACGGTTCTCCGCCTCGTCGAACACCACGGACTGCGGGCCGTCCATCACCTCGTCAGTGACTTCTTCACCGCGATGGGCCGGCAGGCAGTGCATGAAGATGGCGTTCTTTTCAGCCTTCGCCATCAGCGCGGCGTTGACCTGGTATGGCAGCAGCAGCTTCTGGCGCAGGGTTTCGCTTTCTTCATCGCCCATCGACACCCAGCAGTCGGTGATGACCGCCTCGGCGCCCTTCACGGCCTCCGCCGGGTCATCGGTCAGGGTCACCTTCACGCCGCTGGCGCGGATGAAGTCGAGCACCTCCGGAGCCGGACCGAGGTCCTTCGGCGCCGCCACGGCGATCTCGAAATCGAGGCGCGCGGCGGCATGGATCCACGAGGCCAGCACATTGTTGCCGTCGCCGGTCCACGCCACCTTGCGGCCGGTGATCGGCCCCAGCCGCTCCTCGAACGTCAGCAGATCGGCCATGATCTGGCAGGGATGCGACTGCTTGCTGAGGCCGTTGATGACCGGCACGCTGGCGTATTCGGCCAGTTCGGTCATGGCGGCGTGGTCGAGAATCCGGATCATGATGGCGTCGACGTAACGCGACATGACGCGGGCGGTGTCGGCGATGGTCTCGCCGCGACCAAGCTGCATCTCTGCGCCGGTCAGCATGATGGTTTCGCCGCCCAGTTCGCGCATGGCGAGATCGAAGGACACGCGGGTTCGCGTCGATGGCTTGTCGAAGATCATCGCCAGGGTTTTGCCGGTCAGCGGGCGAAAGTCGGAGCGCTCGCCCCGCCGACGCGCCGCTTTCAGGCGCTTGCTGATCTCAAGAACATGGCGCAACTGCTCACCGCTAAAATCGGTGAGGTCAAGGAAGTTGCGCCGCTGCTGCGACGAAGCCGACAAATTCTGATCCTTCAGTAACTCCGGTGACAGACTGACGGGGTCGCCAGGCGACGCCGTCCCGAAACGCACGTTCATCACGCCGCTCCCGCCGCGGCGCCGCGCACCTCGCGCTGCAGGCGCCCCGCCGTGGCCTCAAGCCGGGCAAGACCTTCCCGCGCCTCATCCTCCGTGATGGTGAGCGGCGGCAACAGCCGGACGGTGTTGTCGCCAGCGCCGACCAGGATGAGCTTTTCATCCAGCGCCGCCGCCGCGAAATCGGTGTTGGGCACATTGAGCTTCAGGCCCAGCAGCAGCCCCTCGCCCCGCACCTCGGCGATGATGTGCGGAAAGCGGTCGCGTAGTTCGGCGAGGCGCTGGCGCAGCGCCAGGCTGATCTGGTTGACATGATCGAGAAAGCCCGGCGCCAGCACCACGTCGAGCACGGCGTTGCCAACCGCCACCGCCAGCGGATTGCCGCCGAAGGTGGTGCCGTGCGTGCCGGCGGTCATGCCCTTGCCGGCCTCCAGCGTCGACAGGCAGGCGCCCAGCGGGAAGCCGCCGCCGATGCCCTTGGCGATGGCCATGATATCGGGCGTGACGCCGGACCATTCATGGGCGAACAGCTTGCCGGTGCGGCCGACGCCGGTCTGCACCTCGTCGAGGATCAGCAGCAGGCCATTGTCGTCGCACAGCTTGCGCAGTTCGCGCAGTTTGGCGGGCGGCACAACGCGCACGCCGCCCTCGCCCTGCACGGGCTCGATGAGGATGGCGGCCGTGGCCGGGCCAATGGCGGCTTTCAACGCCTCCGCGTCATCCACCTTCACCTGGTCGAAGCCATCCACCTTCGGGCCAAAGCCTTCCAGATATTTGGCCTGACCGCCGGCGGCGATGGTGGCCAGGGTGCGGCCATGGAACGCGCCCTCGAAGGTGATGATGCGATAGCGCTCGGGCTGCCCGTTGGCCGCGTGATATTTGCGGGCCATCTTGATGGCGCACTCCAGCGCCTCGGCGCCCGAGTTGGTGTAAAACACCTGATCCGCGAAGGAGTTGTCGACCAGTCGCTGGGCCAGCCGCTCGCCTTCCGGAATCCGGAACAGGTTGGAGGTGTGCCAGAGCTTGCCGGCCTGCCGGGTCAGCGCCTCCACCAGATGCGGATGGGCGTGGCCGAGCGAATTCACGGCGATGCCGGAGCCGAAGTCGAGATATCGCTCGCCATCGCGCGTCGTCAGCCAGACGCCCTGGCCCTGCTCGAACTGAAGATCCACACGCGCAAAAGTTGGCAACAGCGGCGACGTCACTGACCGCACTCCCTGATGGCGACGCCGGCCCCGACATCAACTTTGCCGTATTCGCCGTCAGGCTGCGTCGCGCCTGCGAACGCGGGATCGGGGCGCCAGCGCCCAGAGCCCAATCGTTCATGAAAATCAAAGTGCCGCCCTCACGAAGGGCGGCACCGGCTGTATTTTATGCCGGGCGACAATTCTGTCAATTACGGGATGCATTTACACCGCGACGCCAGACAGGCTCCCGGTTTCGGGCCAGATCCAGACCAGGTCGGGACCAGGCCAAGGCGAAGTTCCTGCCGGTTCCGGCCAGTGGCGCGGAGCAGCCAGGCGGCGGATCATGACGCCGGCGTGCAACAGTCACGCGACAATGACGGCGTGCCTTTGCCGCCATATGTGTTATCCAGCGGCAACCGCCCGTCCAGCCTCCCACGTCCGTAAAATCGTTGAAAAAAGATGATCACGGACTCGTTTTCATCATGTTCCTGGGGAAAACGGTGGGGAGCGGACTGCTGCGGTTGAAGCCCTGTCCCGCCATCTTGTATGGTCCTGGACATATCCCACGACATATCGTGGCGCCGTTACCTTGGCGAATTGATGTTTTGCGTAGCTGAACCAGTTCAGCGCGTTTACGCAGATTTTCTGCATGACCGAATTTGGTGCGGAGGGACGGATGAGCGAGGCTGGAAGCGGCTGGAGCGACGAACGCGTCGAACTGCTGAAGAAGCTCTGGTCGGAAGGGCTCAGCGCCAGCCAGATCGCCACCGCCATGGGCGGCGTGACGCGTAACGCGGTGATCGGCAAGGTTCATCGCCTTGGCCTGTCCGGCCGGGCAAAATCACCATCGGGGAGCGCGCAGAAGCCGCGCAAGACCGTTTCCGTCGCCGCACCGCGCGTCGCGACGACAACCGCGCGGGCCACCGCCAGCATTCCGCTGGTGCAGGGCAACACGGCGCTGGCCGCCGTCGCCGCTGCGCCTGAGCGCCCGATGGAAACGCCGGCGCCTGCGGCCGTCGCCGCCGTGTCGTCCTCTCCGGCCATCGCCGCGCCGGAATCCCAGCGCGTCACCATCATGGAACTGCGCGAGAACATGTGCCGCTGGCCCATGGGCGATCCGACCACGGCGGATTTCTGCTTCTGCGGCAACCGGACGACGCCGGGCATTCCCTATTGCACCTTCCACAGCCGCATCGCTTACCAGCCGCCGGAGCGTCGCCGCGACCGCCGCAGCAACTGAGCCGGCGGCGGCCGCCAGCCATCGCGCCGATCCAATGCCCGCGCCCGTCGCGGGCATTTGCTTTTTGGTGCTTTTTGGTTTGCCGGCGCGCACCGCCTTCGCGCGGCAAGACTTCAGGCGCGCACAAAAAACCCGCCGGCGCGGCGGGTTTTGCAATGACGGGCATCCAGCCTGTGCAACCAGACCACGCCGGGGGCGATCTGCCTTACGGCCCTGATCTGGCGCATTGTC
This sequence comes from Camelimonas sp. ID_303_24, assembly GCF_053543495.1. Taxonomy (NCBI): domain Bacteria; kingdom Pseudomonadati; phylum Pseudomonadota; class Alphaproteobacteria; order Hyphomicrobiales; family Chelatococcaceae; genus Camelimonas; species Camelimonas sp. ID_303_24. The sequence goes on along the minus strand of NZ_JBLLJM010000011.1, from coordinate 64,182 downwards.
CTGACGCAGGACGGCGACCGCCCCGCTGAAAACCGGCCCCCCCAACAACACCCCCGCTCAGGAGCGGGCGAAGGTTTCATCGAACGAATAGCCCGCCCCGCGAACCGTGCGGATCGGATCGGGCTGGCGCGGCCGGTTGATGGCCTTGCGCAGGCGGCCCACATGCACGTCCACCGTGCGCTCGTCGATATAGACGTCCCGGCCCCAGACGCTGTCGAGCAACTGTTCGCGGGTGAACACCCGGCCTGGGCTCTGCATCAGGAATTCCAGCAGGCGAAATTCGGTGGGGCCCAGATGCAGCTCGCGATCCGAGCGGCGGACGCGACGGGTTTCACGGTCCAGCTCGATATCTCCGGCGGTCAGCAGCGCCGCCACGTGGCCCGGCTTGGCGCGGCGCAGCAGGGCGCGAACGCGGGCCAGCAGCTCCGGCACCGAGAATGGCTTGACCACATAGTCATCGGCGCCAGTGGCAAGGCCGCGGATGCGCTCCGCCTCCTCGCCCCGCGCCGTCAGCATGATGACCGGCAGGCGCGCCGTCTCCTCGCGCTGGCGCAGGCGGCGGCACAGCTCGATGCCGGAAAGGCCTGGCAGCATCCAGTCCAGCAACGCCAGATCCGGCGGCGCCTCCAGCAGGCGCACCTCGGCCTCGTCGCCGCGCGCCACGGCATCCACAATATAACCCTCAGCTTCAAGGTTGTAACGCAGCAGCAGGGAGAGGGATTCCTCATCCTCAACAATCAGAATGCGCGTCGCCATATTCCACTCCACGCCCGGCGGACTTCTCACGCCCCGGCGGTTCTCCGGCCAGCGGCGCGATCCCGCCAGCCTCTGCGGCATGTCGCGCCTGCCCGGAGCCAGTCACAGCTCCGCCAGGCGCCCGTCCATGCCCTGCCCCCAGCCCGATGCAGTGCATCAGGGAGAGCGGCGCCCTCTTTTGCCTGGCGGCGGTCCTGGCCCGAAAGCCCCGTCTCAGCCCTCGCCCACGCGGGCGAAGCTGGTGTCATCATTTTTCGGCCGCTCGCTGACCAGCGGATTGCCGGTGACCAGGTAATAGATCGTCTCGGCGATATTGGTGGTGTGATCGCCGATGCGTTCGATATTCTTGGCGCAGAACAGCATGTGGGTGCAGAAGCCGATATTGCGCGGATCTTCCATCATATAGGTCAGCAACTCACGGAATAGCGATGTGTACAGCGCATCGATTTCGCCATCGCGCTTCCAGACGTCGATGGCGACGTTGACGTTCTGCTGGGTGAAGCCGTCAAGCACGTCCTTGAGCTGTTCCTGGACCAGGTCGCTCATGTGCTCGACGCCGACGACAATGCGGGTCGGCTGCATCTGGCCGCTGATGGCCACGGCGCGCTTGGCGATGTTCTTGGCCAGATCGCCAATGCGCTCGACGTCGCCGGCGACGCGGATCGCCGAGATGATCTCGCGCAGGTCCACCGCCATCGGCTGGCGTTTGGCGATGGTGAGAATGGCGTTTTCCTCGATCTCGCGCTGCAGGCTGTCGAGGCGGGCGTCAGTGTTGATGACCGACTGGGCCAGTTCGGCGTCGCGGCGCACCAGCGCGCGGGTCGCGTCATCCAGCATCTTCTCGGCGATGCCGCCCATTTCGACCACGCGGTTGCGCAGGGCGGCGAGTTCGGCGTCATAGGCGGAAACGATATGTTCGGCCATGCTCTGTCTCCCTGGACCATCAACCGGCGGTTGCCGGCGATGTCCGTGCTGTTCTGGCGGAGGGGGCGGCCTCGCCCTCGCCTCCGGGTCATGTTGCTGTTCCTCAGGCCCGTCATCGCGCGGGGCGCGGGCGCTGACCGGCGCCCGTCAGCCGAACCGGCCGGTGATGTAATCCTGCGTCCGCTGGTCGGATGGGGTGGTGAAGATGCGCGAGGTCTCGTCGAACTCGACCAGTTCGCCCAGATACATGAAGGCGGTGTACTCGGAGCAGCGGGCCGCCTGCTGCATGTTATGGGTGACGATGGCGATGGTATACTCGGCCTTCAGTTCGTCGATCAGTTCCTCGATCTTGGCGGTGGAGATCGGGTCGAGCGCCGAGCACGGCTCGTCGAGCAGGATCACTTCCGGCTTGATGGCAACGGTGCGGGCGATGCACAGGCGCTGTTGCTGGCCGCCAGAAAGGCTCTGCCCGCTGGCGTGAAGCTTGTCCTTCACCTCGTTCCACAGGGCGGCGCGGCGCAGCGACGACTCGACCCGTTCATCCATCTCGGTTTTCGAGAGCTTCTCGTAGAGCCGCACGCCGAAGGCGATGTTGTCATAGATGGTCATCGGGAACGGCGTCGGCTTCTGGAACACCATGCCGACCCGCGAGCGCAGCAGGTTCTTGTCCTGCTTTGGCGACAGGATATTTTCCCCGTCGAGCAGAACCTCGCCGTCGGCGCGCTGGCCCGGATACAGGTCATACATGCGGTTGAGAATGCGCAGCAGCGTGGACTTGCCGCAGCCGGAAGGTCCGATGAACGCGGTGACCTTGCGCTCATACAGCGGCAGCGAGATGCCTTTCAGCGCCAGCGCATCGCCGTAATAGAACTTGAGGTTGCGGACCGAGATCTTCTCGTTCGCGGTTTCCTGGGCGTGGGGCATCTGGCGTCTGGCTCCGGCAGGCTGCATGGGGCGCGCCGACGACACGGCGGCGGATTGTGCGACGGTCATGTTCATGGGCGGCCTCCGTTCACTGGCGGCTCCTGGACGCGATGACGCGCGCCAGGATGGAGAGGGTGAGCACCGACAGGGTGATGATCAGGGCGCCGGTCCAGGCAAGCTGCTGCCAGTCCTTGTAGGGCGACAGGGCGAACTGGAAGATCACCACCGGCAGGCTGGCCATCGGGCCGTTGATGTTCGCGCCGCCGAACTGGTTGTTCAGCGCGGTGAACAGCAGCGGCGCCGTCTCGCCGGAAACGCGGGCGATGGCGAGCAGCACGCCGGTGACCATGCCGGCGCGGGCGGCGCGGTAGGCGATGCGGCGGATCACCAGATGACGCGGCATGCCAAGGGCCGAGGCCGCCTCACGCAACTGGTTGGGCACCAGGTTCAGCATGTCCTCCGTGGTGCGCACCACCACCGGGATGACGATGATCGACAGGGCGACCGCGCCGGCGAAACCGGAGAAGTGGCCCATGCGCACCACCATCACCTCGTAGACGAAGAGGCCGATGACGATGGACGGGGCGCTGAGCAGGATGTCGTTGATGAAGCGAACCACCAGCGACAGTTTTCCATGCGCGCCGTACTCGGCCATGTAGGTGCCGGCGAGGATGCCAACCGGCGTGCCGATCACCACGCCCATCACCGTCATGATCAGGCTGCCGACGATGGCGTTGAGCAGACCGCCGGCGGAGCCGGGCGGCGGGGTGTTCTGGGTGAACACGTCCAGCGACAGGCCGCTGAAACCATTCCAGAGCAGGGCGGCCAGGATCAGCACCAGCCAGGCCAGGCCGAACAGCGATGCGGCCATGCACAGGCCCATCATCAGGTTGGAGCGGCTCTTGCGGCGACCGTAGAAAGGATTGGCGTTGCTCATTGGCTTATTTCCCGCCCTTCATTTCAAGGCGCAGCAGCATGTAGCGCGCGATGGCGAGCACGATGAAGGTGATGACGAACAGCAGCAGGCCAAGGGCAATCAGCGAAGACGTGTAGATATCTCCAACCGCTTCGGTGAACTCGTTGGCGATGGTGGCCGAGATCGTCGTGCCTGGCGCCAGGATCGACGCCGAAATCTTGTGGGCGTTGCCGATGACGAAGGTCACCGCCATGGTTTCGCCGAGAGCGCGGCCGAGGCCCAGCATGACGCCGCCGATGACGCCGACCCGGGTGAAGGGCAACACGACGTTTTTCACCACTTCCCAGCGGGTGCAGCCGATGCCGTAAGCGGCTTCCTTCAGCACCGGCGGGACGGTCGAGAACACGTCGCGGGCGATCGAGGTGATAAACGGCAGCACCATGATGGCGAGGATCAGGCCGGCGGTGAGCATGCCAATGCCGTAGGGCGGCCCCGCGAACACCGCATTCAGCACCGGAATGGGGCCGAACACCGCGATGAGGAATGGCTGCACCGTGGTCTGCAGGAAGGGCGCGAAGACGAACAGACCCCAGATGCCGTAGATGATCGAGGGAATGCCGGCCAGCAGCTCAATGGCGATGCCGATCGGCCGCCGCAGCGACATGGGGCAAAGCTCGGTGAGGAAAATGGCGATGCCAAGCCCCACCGGCACGGCGATCAGCATGGCGATCAGCGACGTGACGATGGTGCCGTAGATGGGCGCGAGGGCGCCGAATTTCTCGGTGACCGGGTTCCACGACTGTGACGTGATGAAACCGAAGCCGAACTCGCGAAGGGCCGGCGAGGCGCCTTCGATCAGGGCGAGCATCACGCCGCCAAGCAGCACCAGCACCAGCACGGCGGCGGCGCGCGTAAGGTTGAGAAACAGCTGGTTGCCCAGCCGGAACTTGCGCAGGACCGCCGCTCGCTCTGGCGCCGCCTGCGCGGCCCCGGCCACAGGTCCCGATAGTGAGGTGTCAGCCATCAATAGCCCCGATTTGCCTCTTTGCCGCGATTGTCCGGCCCAGATTTGCGCCATGCCCGGCGACATCTCTGGCGCAAGCGTTGCCCGAACGCCCCGCCAGCGCGCCCGCATCCGCCCACCAGAGCCGCCAGTGAGCCTGGCGCCCCAGCGGGCGAAGATTGCGTCCGGCCAGATATGCCGGCCGGACGCCTGATCGGCTTGCCTTAACGGCTTGCCCTGGCGACTTACTTCGCGATCACCAGCGGCTTGCCGTCAGCCCCGGTGATGCCGCTCCAGGCGTCGCGCACCTGCTTCACCACGTTGGCCGGCATCGGGATGTAGATCAGCTGCTCGGCCATCGGGCCGCCCTTTTCAAAGGCCCAGTCGAAGAACTGCAGGGCTTCAGCGGCGGCGACCGGATCGTTCGGCTTCTTGTGCATCAGGATGAAGGTGGCGGCGGTGATCGGCCAGGAGTCGTCGCCCGGCTCGTTGGTGAGGATCACGCCGAAGCCCGGAGCCGACGACCAGTCAGCATTGGCGGCGGCGGCCTGGAAGCTCTTCACTTCCGGGCTAACGATCTTGCCGGCCTTGTTCTTCATGCGGGCGAAGGCGATGTTGTTTTCCTTCGCATAGGCGTATTCGACATAGCCGATCGAGCCCTTGGTCTGGCTCACGTTGGCGGCGACGCCCTCATTGCCCTTGGCGCCGAGACCGACCGGCCACTCAACGGCGGTGGCGGAGCCGACCTTCGACTTCCAGTCCGCGCTGACCTTGCCCAGATAATCGGTGAAGTTGAAGGTGGTGCCCGAACCGTCCGAGCGGCGCACCACGGCGATGGCGGCGGAAGGCAGCTTCAGGTCAGGGTTCAGCGCCTTGATGGCGGCGTCATCCCAGGTCTTCACTTCGCCAAGGAAGATCTTCGCCAGGGTCGGGCCGTCGAGCACCAGCTCGCCGCTCTTGACGCCCTCGACATTGATCACCGGCACGATGCCGCCCATCACCATCGGAAACTGGACGAGGCCGTCCTTCTCAAGTTCCGGCCCCTTGAGCGGCGCATCGGTGGCGCCGAAGGTCACGGTGCGGGCGCGAATCTGCTTGATGCCGCCGCCGGAGCCGATCGACTGGTAATTCAGCTTTTTGCCGGTTTCCTTGTTCCAGGCATCCGCCCACTTGGCGTAGACCGGGAACGGGAAGCTGGCGCCGGCGCCGGAAATGTCGGCGCGCGCGGCGGCAGGCATTGCAAGCGCCGCAATGGCCATGCCGGCGGCAACGGCAAGCGATTTGAATTTCACGGTGCGTCTCCAGGGTTGTACAACCGTCCTGCGTTCCGCGCCGGAACGCAACTGACCCGCGCGAAGATGCTCCGCCCCGGTCAACGCGGCCTGTTTAGGCCCATGCCATGACGCTTGTATGACATCTGGAAACCCATGACTATCAGTACATTAGTGCCTTTGGGGCGCTGACTGTCACAAAACGCGGCGCGCCCGGCGCACGCCAGCCGGACCGCATCCGGTGGCGAACGCCCTGAACAGTCAGGCGAATCCCCGGCCCGCGCGTCAATCCGCCTGGCGGGTGCGCGCCAGGGGCAACGCCACCCGGAACGTCGCCCCCTCGCCGGGCGCGCTCTCGATGAACAGCCGGCCGCGATGACGGTTGACGATATGCTTGACGATCGCCAGGCCAAGACCGGAGCCGCCCTTGCCGCGGCTGGCCTGGGCGTCGACCCGGTAAAACCGTTCGGTCAGGCGCGGCGCGTGTTCAGCGGGTATGCCGGGACCAAAGTCACGCACCTCGATCACGGCTTCTGAAGCAGCCTCCCCCGCATCCCCTGAGACCGCACCCGAAGAGCCGCGCGTCGTCACCGCGATCGCCACCCGTTTGCCGCTGTCGCCATATTTCACGGCGTTCTCGACCAGGTTCTCCACCACCCTCAGCAGTTCGTCGCGATCGCCGGGCACGATCACCGGCTCTTCCGGCGCGCTCAGGCTGATCTCGACGCCCGCGTCCGTTGCCATCGCCCGCATGGCCCCGGTGATCTGCCGGGCCACGTCAGCCACGTCCACAGGCGCGGACGGGGCATGATGGGCGCGCCCCTCGATGCGCGACAGCGACAGCAGATCGTCGATCAGCCGCTTCATGCGCATGGACTGGTCGCGCATGATGGCAAGGAAACGCTCGCGCGCCGCCGGATCATTGCGCGCCGGCCCCTGGAGCGTCTCGATAAAGCCAAGAACCGTTGCCAGCGGCGTGCGCAGCTCATGGCTGGCGTTGGCGATGAAATCGACGCGCATCTGCTCGACGCGCAACTGGTCCGTCAGGTCGCGCAGCACCACCAGGGCGCCCCGCCGGCGATCCGCGTTGAGCGGGGCCGCCGCAATCTCGAACGAGCGCTCCACCGGCACCCGCTGCGTCACCAGCACGGTCCGCCCGGCGCCGCCGTTCAGCACGGCCTCAAGCGCCTCGACAAACTCCGGCGCGCGCAGAGCGAAGGACATGGGGCGGCCAATGGCGAGGTGCGGAAACAGCCGCAGCGCCGGCGGCGAGACAGCCAGCACCACGCCGCGGCGGTCCACCGCCACGCACGGATCGGGAAACGCCGACACCACCGCCGGCAAGGCCAGATCGGCCGCGCCGCCAGCCGGCGCCAGCCGCGCCGGCCCCACGCCGCCGCCCGCCCGCGCCTGGCGCAGCGCCCGGCCAATCACGAATTGCAGCAACCACAGCGCGCCGCCGGCCAGCGCCGCCCATGGCCAGATGCGGGTCGCCGCGGCGCCCGCCCCCGCGCCAGCCAGCGCCAGACCGCCAGCCGCCCCCACGCAGACCGGCGCCAGCGCGCGCGCCAGGCCGCGCACCGCCCGCAACGCCGCCATTGCGCGCGTTTCTGCGCGCGGCTCCCTGCCCGCTGCTCCATACGCCTGTTCATGAGCCACGCTGGCGACTTCGGGTGTCATCGGATCTGTCCCGGGATCTGTCATCTGGCCGTGCAGCAAAACCCGATCCTGAGCGGGGTTGATGGGCCGGCCCCGACGCGGGCCTTGCCGTCCGGTTTTACGGTGCCTCCCGGCGCAGGTCAGACCCGGCTGCGCCGCCAGAATCATCACACAGATTGTCACGGCCGGATTTCAACCGTTTGACAATCTCATACCCCCCCAGCAGCGCCAGCGCGAGCAGGAAGGGCAGCAGATAATAGCAGAGCCGGAACAGCAGCAGCGCGCCCAGCACCTGCGAGCCCGGCAACGACGACAGCGCCACCAGTATGGTCGCCTCAAACACGCCGATGCCGCCGGGCGCGTGGCTGACGATGCCAAGCATGCAGGCGCAAACGTAGATGGCGAGAAAGGTGGCGAAGCTCACGCCATGGCCATCGGGCAGCAGCACGAACAACACGCCGGCCGCGGCGCAGGCGTCGCCGGCGCCCAGGGCCATCTGCCCCAGCGACAGCCGCAGGCCCGGCAGCTCCAGCCGCCAGCCCTTCACCGCCACATAGCGATGCTTCAGCGACACCCAGACAAGATAGCCGATGACGGCGCAGGCGGTGAGCAGGCCGACCAGCTGGTTAATGAAAATGCTGGTGTGGGCCAGCAGCGAAATGGCGCCGGCCTGGGTCATCAGGCTCCAGGCAAGCACCACGCCCATGCCCAGCCAGAAGGTCGTCCCGGCGATCACCGTCAGGCTGGCGATCTGCGGGGCGCGCACCCCATGCGGCGCGTAAATCCAGTAGCGCACCGTGCCGGAGGTCAGCAGCGGAAAACCCAGCGTGAAGCTGACCGCATAGCTGGTGAACGAGGCCAGCGCCGTGGTGCGGTAGGGGACCTTGATGCGCATCTGGCGCAGGGCAAGAAAATCATAGCCGGTCAGCAGCAGGTAGCTGACCGCTGTCAGCAGCATGGCCAACCCGAGCTGACCCGCCGAAACGCGGGCCAGGGCGGCAAGCACATCGGCGGCGCTGATGGTGTGCGCCGTCCGCCACAGCACAAAGGCGGAGGCGACGAAAATCGCCACGCTGGCGCCAATGCCGATCCACGACCAGCGACTTTTGCGGGTGGATGGCTCCCCGAAAGCGACGTCAGGCGGCCCGACTTCCGCAACCAGCGCGTCGGCGCCGTCGGCCTCGGAACTGCGCTTCGTGCTGCCTGACATCAGAACCCTTCAATCCCGTTGACCATCGGAAGCGACCACCGGAAGCTCCATCGCCGCGGCCGCAACCGCCAGACCACAGGCCGCATCCGGCGCGAAACCGCCGCTCCATGCAACCAGGCGACAGCCACAGGAGCCGGACGCAGCCCATTCTTTCTGCTCCTGGCATATTTCAGCCCTGCGTCAGAATTTCAACCGCCCCACATGGATGAGGCAAAGCCGGAGCCACAGGATTTCCGCGCCCGCGCCACGCGCCGGGCGGTTGATTTCCGGCGCCACGCGCCCCATGCCTTGATGATGAACGCCGACACCCCCACCCCAGGCCCTGCCCGAAGTCCTGCCCGGAGTCTTGCCCGGAGTCTTGCCCGAAGCCCTGCTCAAGGCTCCGCGCCAGGTCCTGCCGCAAGCCAGGCTGCGACCCGCCCGGCGCGCGTCGTCGCTTTGACTGGCGCCAGCGGCTTTATCGGCCGCTTCTGCGCGCCGGCCCTTGCCGGGGAAGGCCGCGCGCTTGTGCTGTTGCAAAGAACCGCGACGCCCGGCCAGACCGCCGCCATCGCTGGAGCGCGCCTCGTTGAGACCGGAGATCTGTCGCTGATTGCCAGGGAGTCAGGCAAGGAGCCTGGCGAAAACCTGATCGAGGCCCTGCGCGGCTGCGACGCCCTGGTGCATCTGGCCGGCCGGGCCCACCGGGCCATCGGCGATGAAGCGGAGGCGCTGGCCCTGTACCGGGCCCACAACACGGCGCCGACCCTTGCCCTGGCCCAGGCCGCGGCTGCGGCCGGGGTCCGCCACATGGTCTTCGCCAGCACGTCATATGTGCATGGCCATGTGACGCGGCCCGGCCAGCCGTTCAGCAGCGACTCGCCGCTCGCCCCATCCGGCGCCTATGCGCTCAGCAAGGCGGAAGCGGAGACGGGGCTGCGCCGCCTGGCGCCGGAGCTGGGCCTCGCCGTCAGCATCGTGCGGCCAGCGGTGGTGCATGGCCCCCACCCCACGGCCAACATCCGGGCGCTGCTGGGGGCGGTCCGGCGGGGCCTGCCGTTGCCTTTCGCCTCCATCGACAACCGGCGCTCGTTCCTGGGGCTGGAAAACCTGACCGCATTCATCGCCCACGCCCTCGACAATCCGCCGCCGGCGGGCGCCGTCGCGGCCTGGACGCTGGCGGACGCGCAAACCCCGTCCACGCCGGATTTCGTCCGCCTGCTCGGCGCCGCAACGGGCCGGCGGCCGCGCCTCGTCCCCTTTCCGCCCGCACTGCTGCGGCGGGCGTTGACCCTGGCCGGACGCGGCGGCATGGCCGAAAGCCTGATCGATTCCTTCGAGATCGACATGGGGCCAGTGCTGGCGCGCAGCGGCTGGACCCCGCCGCTCACCCTGGCGGAAGGGCTGCGGCGGATGGCGACGGCAGACGCCTGAGCGGCTTTGGCCCCAACCTTCTGGCCAGGGAGCTCCTGCATGAGAGCTCCCGCATGAGCGCTATGATCTCAGCGCTCTGACCCCAGCGCTCCGGTCCCGGCTCCCAGGCGTTGCCCGCAGGGCGCACTGCTTGAAACCGGCGGGGCCACTCCCCAAGTCTGCCCTGACGCCGCAGCAAGCGGGTCGATCCACGAGGCGCCTTCGAAAGGGCTTCGCTACATGACGCGAGCATCACCATTCTCCCATCCGTTCCTGCTGGGGTTCGACGAAATCGAGCAGGCGCTGGACCGGGCCGCCAAGGCTGCGACGGACGGCTATCCGCCGTACAATATTGAGCGCCTCCAGCGCGGCGACGTCGATCCCGAACGTCTGCGCATCACGCTTGCGGTCGCCGGCTTCACCCGCGACCAGCTTGAAATCACCCTGGAAGAGAACCAACTGGTAATCAGGGGGCGGCAGCTTGATGACAAGTCGCGGGTATTCCTGCACCGGGGCATCGCGGCGCGGCAATTCCAGCGGTCGTTCCTGCTGGCTGACGGCATGGAAGTGCTGGGAGCCGATCTTTCCAACGGGCTTCTTTCCGTCGATGTGGCGCGCCCCGACGCCCAGCGCGTTGTCCGCCGGATCGATATAGCGGCGCGGGACTGACACACCGGACGGTTTCCGACGCCGCGCCCCTTCATGCGCTGGGGCGGGCGCTTTGACCCGGGCTCTTTTGCCGAAAGCATCTGACGCCCGGGAAGGCGCCGCGCGCAGCACATGTACAGGCCGGGCCAATTGTGGCCGGCCGACCATGACCACAGCGACAATGGCGCCTGCGGTCATGCACCAGCGTCGCCCAGCACGGGGGCGCACAGGAGGACAGCCATGACCAGACACGAATTTGACAACAGCCCCGAAAACGCCAGCCCGGAAAATCTGGGCCTGGCGGCCGCCAATGGCCTCGCATATGTGCGCGCCATCCGCTCGGAAGACGTGAAGCGCCTGTTTCCGCAGGCCCCGGCCCTGCAGCCCGGCATGGAGCTGTTCGCGCTGCTGGCAGGCGACGGCACGCCGATCCTCGTCACCGATACGCGCGACGCCGCCCTCGCCAACGCCTGGGCCAACGATCTGACGCCGGTGAGCCTGCACTGAAGCGCCGCCCGGCGGAGCGGTCAGCGCTTTGCACGACGCAAACGCATCAGACCTGAATGCGCGCCCGGGCCCACGGCCCGGGCGACGCCTTTTGCAACGGCTGCTCCGCCTCAGGCCCGGGCGCGCATGGCGTCGACCACCCGCGTCAGCAGGGCAATGTCCTCGGGCCGCGACAGGCGGTGATCGCCATCCTTGATGAAGGTCATGTTGACGCTGACGCTGGGCAACGCCTCAAACACATGCCTGGCGTGCCGCCACGGCACGTCGGGGTCCTCCATGCCTTGCAGGATGTGCACGGGGCAGCCTGGATCAATCAGCGCTTCGAGCATGCTGTGCCGGGCGCCATCCTCGATCAGCCTGCGGGTAATCGGATAGGGCGCATCGGAATATTCCGATGGCCGTAGCCAGACGCCGTCGCGCATCACCGCCTGGCGCGCGTCCTCGGGCATCGACGGCCACATGAGCTTCTCGGTGAAATCGACCGCCGGCGCGATCAGCACCATGGCGCCGGGCGCGTTGCCCTGGCGCGCCATTTCGCGAGCGACCAGCAGGGCGATCCAGCCGCCCATGGACGACCCCACCAGCACCGGCCGCTCGCCGCCGAACCGGCTGATGACCGCCTGGGCGTCTTCGAGCCAGGTGGAGATGCACAGATCCTCGAAGCGGCCGCCGGATTCCCCGTGGCCGCCGTAATCAAACCGCAGGAAGGCGCTGCCGGCGGCTTCGGCGGCGGCGTCAAGGGCGCTGGCCTTGGTTGCCAGCATGTCCGAGCGGAATCCGCCAAGCCAGATCACCGTGGGGCCAGAGCCGGCGCGCCGCCGGAAGGCGATGCGGCGGGCGGCGTCGCCCTGGCCTACCTCGAGAAATTCAGGGGCTTCTGCGGTCATTGCCATCCTCTCTTTGCGTGAGCCCAAGGGGTTTGCGGGATTCTGAAGCAAAAGGCGATTGCGTGGAAACCAAACTTTTTCGCCGGCGCCGGATTCGCACGGATGTTCGCGCAGCCATGCGCCTGGAGGCCGCGTTCGCCTTGCCGGAAAGCCGCGAGGCCTCCCGGGGCCGCATGCGCCAGCCTCCATGAGAATATGGCCGGGAGAATATGGCCGGAATTATATCCCCGCGCCGGAACCAGAAGGGGCATTCATTTTCAGAAGGCGAATCGGGAAGAGTCGGAAAGTTGTCCGATTTCCGGATGATAGTCGGACAACTTCCGATCGGTTAACATTTCTGCGGCATCATGGCGCGTGCAATCCGCCTGTCCTGACGCAGGTCCATCGCGCCATATCCGATTTTTCACGTCACGACGCCGGTCCGTTAATGAATCATTTCCCCACCACCGCGCACGCCCTCGCAGGCCGCACCATTCTCCAGATCGTTCCTGAGCTGGATGCTGGCGGAGCCGAGCGCACGGCGGTGGACATCGCCGCCGGTCTGGCGCGCTGCGGCGCCCGCGCTCTGGTGGCGACGGAGGGCGGCCGGCTTGTCGGCGAACTCCAGGCCGAGGGCGGCATCTGGATCCCCTTCCCCGCCCGCACCAAGAACCCGGTGGCCATGGCGCTGAACGCGCGCAAGCTGATGCGCATCTGCCTCGACGAAGGCGTCTCGCTGGTGCACGCCCGCTCCCGGGCCCCGGCCTGGGTGGCGCTGGCGGCGACCCGGGCGCTTGGCCTGCCATTCGTCACCACCTACCACGGCAGCTACTCCGGCAAGTCGCCGGTCAAGGTTCAGTACAATTCCGTGATGGCGCGCGGCGACGTGGTGATCGCCAACTCACATTATACCGCCGATCTGATCTGCTCGGCCTATCCGCAGGCCCGGCCGCGCATCCGCGTCATCCACCGCGGCACCAATCTCAAAGCCTTCTCGGCCCGCTCCGTTCCCTCCGAGCGGGTGGAGGCGCTGCGCAAGGCGTGGAAGCTGCCGCCGCATGAGCGCATTGTGCTGCTGGCCGCCCGGCTGACCAACTGGAAGGGGCAGAAAATCCTCATCGAAGCGGCGAAAAAGCTGGTCGATGGGGGCCTGCGCGACGTCGCCTTCGTGCTGGCTGGCGACCCCCAGGGGCGCGAATCCTACGTGCGCGAGCTGGACGGCATGATCAACAGGCTTGGCCTGCAGGACGTGGTGCATCGCGTTGGCCATTGCACCGACATGCCGGCGGCGCTGCTGGCGGCGGCGGTGGTGACCGTCCCCTCGACCGAGCCGGAGGCCTTCGGCCGCGTCGCCGTCGAGGCGCAGGCCCTCGGGACGCCGGTGATTGTCTCTGATCTCGGCGCCGTGCCGGAAACCGTGCTCTACCCGCCACGGGTGCCGGCGGGCGAGCGCACCGGCTGGGTCACGCCGCCTGGCGACGCCAACGCCCTGGCCGATGCGGTGGGCGCCGCCCTGACCATGGGCGCCAGCGCGCTGGAAGGCATGACCCGCCGCGCCCGCATGCATGTGGAGCAGCATTTTTCACTGGAAGCCATGGTCAACGCCACCCTGGACGCCTATGCGGCCGCCCTGGCGGGCAAGCGGGCCTGAGCTTGCAGGCGATGCTGATCTGTTGAAACGCTGCGCGGCGCGAAACTCTGGCGAACAGCGCCCCGACGCCCCTGGCGGCGGCCGGATCGCGCTGGCGCCTTGACTTGCCGGCGCATTCTGCGAATGTCCCGGCTTCAGGTTATATTTGCGCGCAGGCGAACGCCGCCGTCCGGCGAGGCTCGCACATTCCGGCGCGCAGTTAGAGGAGAAGACCGCCATTCGTCGCCCAATGCGATCCATGCAGGCCCCACAGAAGGAAGGGCCCCGCGCCAACCGCGACATTCGCGGCGTCCGCGAAGTCCAGCTCATTGATGACACCGGGCAGAACCGCGGCGTCGTGTCGTTTTTTGACGCGCTCAATATCGCCGAGGAAGCCGGTCTTGATCTGGTAGAGATCGCGCCCAACTCCGCGCCGCCGGTGTGCAAGATCCTTGATCTCGGCCGCTTCAAGTTCCTCGAGCAGAAGAAGCAGGCCGAGGCGCGCAAGAAGCAGAAGACCGTCGAAGTCAAGGAAGTGAAGCTGCGTCCGGGCATCGACGAACACGACTACGAAACCAAGATGAAGGCGGTGCGCCGCTTCTTCGAGGAAGGCGACAAGGTCAAGGTGACCCTGCGTTTCCGTGGCCGTGAAATGGCCCACCAGGACATCGGCTACCGCCTTCTGGTGCGCGTGAAGACGGAAATGGCTGAACTTGCCAAGGTGGAAAGCGAGCCGATGCTCGAAGGCCGCCAGATGATCATGATTCTGGCGCCGCGCAACTGACGCGCCCGCCAGGCAGGTCCTGCGCATGTTTCCGGCCAGACCACCCGGTCTGGCCGGTTTTCTTTTGCGCGCGGCGTGACGCCGGGTGGGCTGATCCGCGCCTGACGACGAAACTGACCCGGCAACGAAACTGTTTTGGCAACCAGGTTGCCCTGGCGTTGTGGGCAAGGACGTTTCGACGCGCCCCCCGGCCTTGTCGCCGGGCCCCGTTTCTGCCATAAGCCACGCTTCATTCGGACCGACCGGCTTGTAAAGGGCTGCCGTGGCGGTTCGTGAAAGCTCATGAAAATCCCATGAGTTCAGGGGCGGTTCGCCGCCTCTCTCGCGTTGAGGAGAGCCAAATGCCCAAGCTGAAGACCAAGTCGGGCGCAAAAAAGCGCTTCAAGATCACCGGCACCGGCAAGGTGCTGGCCGCCCAGGCCGGCAAGCGCCACGGAATGATCAAGCGGACCAACAAGCAGATCCGCAACCAGCGCGGCACCACCGTGCTGTTCGAGGGCGACGCGAAGAACATCAAGAAGTTCTTCCTCCCCAACCACTGATCCATTCCGCCAGCATCTTTGACAGGTTCCCAGGAGATCCAACATGGCCCGCGTCAAGCGCGGCGTGACAGCCCACGCCAAGCATAAAAAAGTTCTCAAGGCAGCCAAGGGCTTCTACGGCCGCCGCAAAAATACCATTCGCACCGCCAAGGCGGCTGTCGACCGTTCGATGCAGTACGCGTATCGCGACCGCAAGAACAAGAAGCGCACGTTCCGCGCGCTCTGGATCCAGCGCCTGAACGCCGCCGTGCGTGAACATGGCCTGACCTACAGCCGCTTTATCGACGGCCTCGGCAAGGCCGGCGTTGAGATCGACCGCAAGGTGCTGTCCGATCTGGCCATCCGCGAGCCGGCCGCTTTCAAGGCCATCGTGGACCAGGCCAAGGCCGCGCTTCCCGCGGCCTGATCGGCGGAGGCGCTCACAACGGGCGCCCTCTCCCCAGCTTTACCGAGGCAGCAGCGCCGGACGGTCGCAAGACCGTCGCGGCGCTGTCGCATGTCAGGGCCCCGCGCGTCGCCATCCGCGCCGCGCGGCCTGGCTGTTCCGGAGCAAAGCCCGTTCACGCTACAACGGCGCTTTGCCCTGTCTTCCTGGCCCTGTCTTTCTGGTTTGACGCGCTTTCCTGACGCGATAATCCGCTCCGGCAGATCACGGCCCGCCATCGCGATGGGCGGCCTGGCTGGCCCGGAGCCTGCGAGGCCGCAATGACCGATCCCAACGCCAGTTCTCCAACCGATCTTGCTTCCGATCTCGCCGCGCTTGAACAGAGCCTGACGGCGGACGTCGCCGGCGCGGCGGACGAGGCCGCCATCGAGGCCATCCGCGTCGCGGCGCTGGGCAAGAAGGGGCGCATCTCCGAGTTGCTCAAGACCCTCGGCGCCATGTCCGCTGACGAGCGCAAGGAAAAGGGGCCGCTGATCAACGGCCTGCGCGACCGCGTGCAGGGCGCCCTGACCGCCCGCAAGGAAGAACTCGCCGCCGCCGCCCTCACCGCCCGCCTCGAGGCCGAGCGGGTCGACGTCACCCTGCCGCTGCGCGAGACGCCCCAGAGCCGCGGTCGCCTGCACCCGATCAGCCAGGTGGTGGACGAACTGACCGCCATCTTCGCCGACATGGGCTTCGCTGTCGCCGAAGGGCCGGATATCGAAACCGACTTCTACAATTTCACCGCGCTGAACTTCCCGGAAGGTCACCCGGCGCGTGAAATGCACGACACCTTCTTCCTGCCGGAGGGCGCCGACGGCAAGCGCAAGCTGCTGCGCACCCACACCTCGCCGGTGCAGATCCGCACCATGCAGAGCGTGAAGCCGCCGATCCGCGTCATCTGCCCGGGCCGCACCTACCGCACCGATTCCGACCAGACCCACACGCCGATGTTCCACCAGGTGGAAGGCCTGGTCATCGACAAGGTCGCCAACATGGGCCACCTGAAATGGGTGCTGGAGGAGTTCTGCAAGGCGTTCTTTGAGGTGGACAGCGTCAAGATGCGCTTCCGTCCGTCGTTCTTCCCCTTCACTGAACCTTCGGCCGAAGTCGACATCCAGTGCTCGCGCAAGGGCGGCGAAATCCGCTTTGGCGAGGGCGACGACTGGCTGGAGATTCTGGGCTGCGGCATGGTGCATCCCAACGTGCTGCGCAATTGCGGCATCGATCCCGATGAGTACCAGGGGTTCGCCTGGGGCATGGGCATCGATCGCATCGCCATGCTGAAGTACGGCATGCCGGACCTGCGCCCCTTCTTCGAGGCCGACGTGCGCTGGCTGGAGCACTACGGCTTCCGCCCCCTCGATCTGCCGTCGCTGGCCGGCGGCCTGTCCTCCTGAGCGTCACCGGAGACTGACGATGAAATTCCCCCTTTCCTGGCTCAGGGATCACCTCGACACCAACGCCTCCACCGATCGCATCGCGGAAGCGCTCACCCAGGTTGGCCTTGAAGTGGAAGGCGTGCGCGACCGCGCCGCCGAGCTGGCGCCATACAGGATCGCCCACATCATTTCGGCCGAGAAGCACCCCAACGCCGACAAGCTGCGCGTGTGCATGGTCGATGACGGCTCCGGCGCGCCCCTGCAGGTGGTGTGCGGCGCGCCCAACGCCCGCGCCGGCCTGAAGTCGGTGTTCGCCCCGCCCGGCGCCTATGTTCCGGCCAAGGACATCACCCTTGCCGTCGGCGTCATTCGCGGCGTCGAAAGCCGGGGCATGCTGTGCTCGGCTTTCGAGCTGGAACTGTCGGAAGACCATGACGGCATCATGGAATTGCCGGAAGACGCGCCGGTGGGCGAAGCCTTCGCCCCATGGGCGGGCCTCGACGACGCCATCATCGAAGTCTCGGTGACGCCGAACCGCGCCGACGCGCTGGGTCTCGCCGGCATCGCCCGCGATCTCGCCGCCGCCGGCCTTGGCAAGGTGAAGACGCCAGCCGTCGACCCGGTGGCCGGCGCCGGCGCCAATCCGGTTGGCGTGCGCATCGAACTGGACGACCCGGCCCTGTGCCCGGCTTTTGCCCTGCGGCTGGTGCGCGGCGTGAAGAACGGCCCCTCGCCCGCGTGGTTGCAGGCGCGCCTGCGTGAAATCGGCCTGCGTCCCATCAACGCGCTGGTCGATATCACCAATTACATGACCTTCGACCGTAACCGGCCGCTGCACGTGTTCGACGCCGGCAAGGTGAAGGGCGACCTGGTCATCCGCCGCGCCCGGGACGGCGAGGAGTTGCTGGCGCTCGACGGCAAGACCTACAAACTCGACGCCGACATGGTGGTGATCGCCGACGACAACGGCGTTGAGTCGCTGGCCGGCGTCATGGGCGGCGAGCACTCGGGCGTCTCAGACGCCACCACCGACGTGCTGATCGAATCCGCTTTGTGGGACACGCTGAACATCGCCCGCACCGGCCGCAAGCTCGGGCTGATTTCCGACGCCCGCTTCCGTTTTGAGCGCGGCGTCGACCCGGCCTTCACCCTGCCCGGCATGGAGATGGCCACCCGTCTGGTGCAGGAATTGTGCGGCGGCGAGGCCAGCGACGTCACGCTGGCCGGCGCCATTCCGGATACGGCGCGGGTCATCGACTTCCCGTTCAGCGAGGTGGAGCGTCTCACCGGGCTGGCGCTCGATCAGGCCGAGATGCGCGCCATCCTGGTCGCCCTCGGCTTCACCGTCGCCGGCGCGGGCGACGTCATCCAGGTCACGCCGCCGTCATGGCGCGCCGACGTGGAAGGCAAGGCCGACCTGGTGGAGGAGATCGTTCGCATCGCCGGCATCGACCGGGTGGAATCGACGCCGCTGCCGCGCCCCGGCGGGCTGACCATCGGCGTGCTGACGCCGTTGCAGCGCCGCACCCGCACCGCCCGCCGCCTGCTGGCGTCGCGCGGTCTGGTGGAAGCGGTGACCTACTCCTTCATCTCCGAAAAGGAAGCCGTGGCCTTTGGCGGCGGCAAGCCGGAGCTGAAGCTGGCCAACCCGATCGCCGCCGACATGTCCGACATGCGCCCGAGCCTGATTCCAGGCCTGCTGGCGGCGGCGCAGCGCAACGCCGACCGGGGCTTCCCGGATGTGGCGCTGTTCGAAGCCGGCCAGACCTTCGCGTCCGATGCGCCGGAGGGCCAGTCGATGGTCGCCGCCGGCGTGCGGCGCGGAACCGCCGGCATCGCCGGCGCTGGCCGCAGTTGGGAGGGCGATGCGAAGCCGGTGAGCGTGTTCGACGTCAAGGCCGACGTGTTCGCGCTGCTGACGGCGCTCGGCGTTTCCACCGCCGGCGCGCAGATCGTTGCCGGTGGCCCCGCGTGGCTGCACCCGGGCCGCTCCGCCACCTTGCAGTTTGGCCCGAAGGCGGTGATCGGCTGGTTCGGCGAGCTGCACCCGGCGACCCTGAAGGCCCTGGACATCAAGGGGCCGCTGGCGGCGTTCGAGATCAATCTCAGCGCCCTGCCCCCAGCCAAGGCAAAGGCCACCCGCGCCCGGCCGAAGCTGGCGCTGGCCGATCTCCAGCCGCTGAGCCGCGACTTCGCCTTCGTGGTCGACGCGGGCGTCGCCGCCGGCGACCTGGTGAAGGCGGTGGCGGGCGCCGAGCGCAACCTGATCGTCGATGTCAGCGTGTTCGACATCTATGAGGGCGAGCGCGTTGGCCCGGGCAAGAAGTCGGTGGCCCTGTCGGTGACCCTGCAGCCGAAGGACCGGACGCTGACCGACGCGGACATCGAGGACGTGTCGGCAAAGATCGTCGCCGCGGCGGCGAAGCGCGCCGGCGCCATCCTGCGGACATAACTGGCTGGCTCTCTGTCTGCCGGCGTCAGGGCGCTTTCCGGTCAGCCGGCATCGGCTGATCGATCCGGATGCGCTCAAAACAGGGGGCGCTGGAGCAGTTTGCGATCCGGATTGATCGAAAACTGCTCTGGCGGAGTTTCCCGGCGCCGGTGGCCAGAGCCGGCCGTTCCGGCGGGCCGACTTCAGGGACAAGTCGACTTGAGGCCCGGACCTGAGCCGCGGACTTGAAGCACAGACTTGAAGCACAGACTTGAAGCACAGACTTGCCGGACAAGCGGCGGCGGCACAGAATGTCGCCTCATCTGCGGAGATACGGCCCGTGCGGAGAACTGAATTCTGGACGATGGGCATGGCGGCGCTGCTTGCGGCCGCCATGACAGTTTTCCTCACAGGCTTCGCGGGTCAGGCTGCGGCCAGCCCCCGGACAAAACCGGCCAGCGCGCCCAAATCCATTGATGATTGCGAGCGCTTCAAGGAAGCCCTCGCCTACAACGCCTGTCTCGCCAGCTTCGGCCCCGAACGCCGCCACGGCGCGCCCATGGTGTCGCAGGAGGTTTCCAGCGACGGCGACGGGAAAGCGGAAACCGCCGGCAAGGCCGCCGAAAACCGTTACAGCAGGCGCGGCAACCGCTATGGGCGCAGCTATCGCAGCAGTCGCGGCGGATACGGACGCCACAGATACGGCCGCGCCTCCGCGACCTTCTCGGTGCCCGAGTCGATCATCAGCGGCAAATCATTGCGCGGTCGGTGAAACGCTGCCTGACAACGGATTTTCCGGGTCCCAGCCATAAGCCAGATCGCGGAAGCGCATGCGCGCGGCGTCAAAAGTCAGCAGGCGGCCCACGAGGCTGTCGCCGAAGCCGGTGATGGCGCGGATCACTTCCACCGCCATCAGCGAGCCAACCACCCCGGTCACCGCTCCCAGCACCCCGGCCTGGGCGCAGGTGGGAACCAGATCCGACGGCGGCTGTTGCGGAAACAGACAGCGCCAGGTGGGGTTGGGACGACCATCTGCCGTGACCTCATGGGCGCGTATTGTCGTCACCGATCCATCGAACATGCCAAGCGCGCCCATGACCACCGGCTTCTTCTCATGAAAGCAGGCGTCGGAGACGGCGTACCGCGCATCAAAATTGTCAGAGCCTTCCGCCACCACATCCCAGGCGCGCACCATCTCGCGGGCGTTGGCGACGTCGAGGCGCTGCTGCAGGGGGATGACCGTGACATGCGGGTTCAGCCGCCCCGCCGCGTCCACCGCCGCCGCCACCTTGGGGCGGCCCACATCCGCCGTGGCGAACAGCACCTGACGTTGCAGGTTTGACAGCGACACCACGTCGTCATCGACGACGCCGATGGTCCCGACGCCGGAAGCCGCCAGATATTGCACCAGCGGCGCGCCAAGGCCGCCAGCCCCCACCACCAGCACCCGGGCCTGCTTCAGCCGCGCCTGACCTGGGCCACCGATATCGCGCAGCACCAGATGGCGGGCGTAGCGCTCAACCTCGTCGGCGTCGAACATGATCTCTCCTGCTTCCGGCGTGGAACTGGCGGCGCATGCGGCGCATCAAGACGCCCAGGCGCCCACCGCCGGCGATGGCTGATATATCCCCCGACGCTTCCATACAGGAAATGCTGTTGCGCCGCCCGGCGCCCGCGAGCACCTGCGCATCCGCTCCACTGTTCTGGCGACGCGCATCCGTCTGACAACAGTCTGGCGCCCTCCGGCTGGAGCGTTAAGATGCGCACGATGACCAGGCATGACAACAGCGCGTCGAAGGCGCCGCATCACCACTCCATGGCGACATCCGGCGCGCGCCGGCATGCAGAACCGTTCCGCCGTGGAGCGGCGGCCATGCTCCGGACCAGCGCCCTTGCGCTGGCCGCGACCATGGCGCTGGCCCACGCCCAGCCAGCGATGGCCCAGCAGGCCGCCCCACCCGCGGCGCCCCCGCCCTCACCGTCGGCGCCTGTGCCGCCGTCGCCCGCTGGAATTCTGGTGGTCGACGACGGCGTCAATGGCGCGGAGCCGCTGGCTGGCGTACAGGAAGCCATGCGGCTTTACGGGGTCAACGGCCGCAAGGCCGACCTGGCGGCCGCGACGGTCCCGAAGGCCGCCGAGGCGATGCGCAGCCTGGCCCAGGGACACCGGACGGTTGTTGTTCTCGGCGCCAATGTGGGCGCCGCCCTGGAGCAGGTGGCGAAAGAGTTCCCCGACAATCGCTTCACCCTCATCGGCGGCGTAGCCAGCGGCGCCAACATCCGCGCGATTACCTTCCGTGACAATGAAACCGGCTGGCTGGCAGCCTGGCTGGCCGGGCGGCTGGCTGGCGACGGGCATGTGGGCTTTGTCGGCGGCCCCGCCCTCCAGGAGCGCCGGCCCACCCTGTGCGCGACCGCCCAGGGGCTGGTGACCGCCAACCCCAGGGCCCTGCTGTTCCCGGATCTGGAGAGCGCCGATGTGGAGCCAAAGCTGGAGGCGCGGCGCGGCGCGGAGCTGGCGCGTGGGCAGATCGATCGCGGCGCCAGCATCATCATCACCCCCGCAGGCGCGGCTGGCGCCGGCGCCATGGAGGCCGTGCGCGATCTCGGCGCCCTCGGCGTCGTCCGCAACAGCAACGCCCTCAAACTGTTTCCGCGCAATGTCCTGGCCGTGCAGGCCCGGCGCTATGACGCCATTGTGCTGTCAGCCCTGGAAGCCAGCGCCGGCAACGGCTGGACCGCGGGCGCCGTCAGCGTTGGCCTGAAGGAAGGGGGCGTCGCGCTGCGCCTGAACGACGCCGTCACGCCGGCGACCCCGCCGGAGGTGCGCGCGGCCTTGCAGGACAATGTCACCGCCATCATCACCGGCGCGCTGGTGGTTACAGGGCTGACCGCCGAAGGTCGCTGCCCGACGCCTGCGCGCCCGCTGTGAACCGGCCCGTCCGGATTGCGGCAGGCCGGTTCGCATCAAGATAGCGGCGCATCAATTCAGCGACGCATCATTGCGCCATGGAAGGGGGCTGGCCGGTTGATGGCCCATGCGCGCGTCCTGCATGGCCGGCCTGGCGCGGGCGCTGCGTTGCGGCTGCCGCGATCCCGTCACCGGACGGCGCGCAGGGCCGTCACCCCGCCGCCGCCCGCGTCGGCGATGCGGCTCATGGCGGCGGCCAGCGGCTCGACGGCCACCTGCATGTGATGCCCGTTGGCGTGAACCAGCTTGCGCTGGTCCAGCATCATGCCGACATGCCCGCGCCAGAACACCAGGTCGCCACGGGTCAACGCTTCCAGAGCGTCAACTGGCAACGCCGCGCCCACCCCGGTCGCCTGCATGTCGCTGTCGCGCGGGCAGGCGCGCCCCACCGCCAGCAACGAAAGCTGGACGAGCGCCGAACAGTCCAGCCCCAACGAGCTACGCCCGCCCCACAGATAAGGCGCGCCAACCAGTCGCTCCGCCACGGCGGCGTGATCACCGCCGGTTTGCGCGGTCTGGTCCGCCAGATGGGCGGCGAAGACGTAGCCGCCTCCTTGATAGCCGCCCCCCTGGGCAAGCCGCGTGAAGCGCGCCGCTGCCGCCCCGGCGGCGGCGGACTTCGCCGTCGCCTCCGCGCCCGCCGTTGTGGCGGCGGCTGTCACCGACGCCGCCAGCGGCAGGGCGCCAAGCGGCGGCGCCTTGATGTCGGGAACCGGATAAATGAAGGTGCGGGGCGCGATGACGCGGTGGGTCGGCGCCGGCCCCGCGTCCATCAGATCGTCGGCCGGCAGGTAGCCGACATAGCCATCGGCGCGCAATTGCCCCCAGGCCCAGCCCTCGTCGTCCATTTCGTAAATGTCGACGGCCTCGCCGTGCAGCGCTTCGGTATCCAGCGGCGCATCGCGGCGCGGGGCGCGGCGGACGCTGCTCGTATATGCCCGCACCACCATGCGGCGCGGCGCGGCGTATCGCGGCGCGGAAACCTCACCGCGCAGGGATTCCGCCGCCAGATCGGCGCGCGCCGGGGTCAGGCGCGGATCACGCTCGCTCATGCCGTTCTCCCCGTCAGGCGCCGCGCCCGTAGCGGGCGCGCACCAGGGCGTAGGTCAGGCGCGCCGCCTGGGCCTCGCCGCCCTCCGGGCGTCCCGGCCGCGCCGACGGCGTCCAGCCATAAATGTCAAAATGCGCCCACGCGCCGGCCTGCGAGACGAACCGGCCAAGGAACAGCGCCGCCGTGATCGACCCGGCGAACGGTCCGCTGGA
The DNA here is from genome assembly GCF_053543495.1 of Camelimonas sp. ID_303_24. Taxonomy (NCBI): domain Bacteria; kingdom Pseudomonadati; phylum Pseudomonadota; class Alphaproteobacteria; order Hyphomicrobiales; family Chelatococcaceae; genus Camelimonas; species Camelimonas sp. ID_303_24. The sequence goes on along the minus strand of NZ_JBLLJM010000011.1, from coordinate 40,679 downwards.
GACGTGATTGACGTCGGCGATTTTCGAATCCAGCAACCGCTCATAGGCCCCCCACAACGGCAGGCGCCACACCGGATCGTTCACCGCCTCGCCCGTGCTGGCGATGCTGGCGGCGAGGGTCTCGTCGCGGGTGTAGAACGGCGGCAGATCGGGGCCGGTGGCGACGCGGGCCGCGCCGGTGAGCGTGGCGTAATCGAACAGCAGTTCGGGCGCCTCGTCATCAGCCAGCGCCAGGGCGTCGGCGAGAATCAGCCGCCCCTCCGCGTCCGTATTGCCGATCTCCACGGTGAGGCCCTTGCGGCTGGGCAGAACGTCGCCGGGACGGAAGGCGTCGGCGGAAATGGAATTTTCCACCGCCGGAACGATGACGCGCAGCCGCACGGGCAGATTGGCGGCCATGATCATCTGCGCCGCCGCCAGCGCCGCCGCCGCGCCGCCCATGTCCTTCTTCATCAGCAGCATCGCCGATGAGGGCTTGATGTCGAGACCGCCGGTATCGAAGCTGACGCCCTTGCCGACCAGCGTCACCTTCGGCGCGCCGACCTCGCCCCAGACCATGTCGATGATGCGCGGCGCGGTGGCCGAAGCGCGGCCGACAGCGTGGACCAGCGGATAATTTTCAACGAGCAGATCGTCGCCGGCAACGACGGAAACGCTGGCGCCAAAACGCGCCGCCAGGTTGCGCACGGCCCGCTCCATGTCAGCGGGTGTCAGATCGTTGGCCGGGGTGTTGATGAGGTCGCGCGCCAGGAAGACGCCATCGACGATGCGGCCAATTTCAGCCGCGTCGACGCCGTCGGGAACCACCAGCGCCAGTTCCTTGACCTTCGCCGCAGCCTTGTAGCGATTGAAGGCGTAACCGGCGAGCGCCATGGCCAGCACCGCCAGTTGCGGATCGCGCGGCGCGTTGGCGAACCGCCATGTCCCGCCGGGCAGCAGGCCGAACAGGGAGCCGGCAAGGAAGGGATCGACGTGACGGGCGCCGTCATCCTCCACGCCGAAAACGGCGGCGCAGATCGCCCCGTCCGCTCCCGGCAGCAGCAACCCCTTGCCGGCGGCGCCGGTGAAGTCCTGCGCCGCAGCGAACGTCCGGGCGCTGGCCGGCAGCCCGGCGGCGATGTCCGCCCAGGTGGCGGCGGTGACGAACCAGATGGGAAGCGCCGCGGCTTCCGGCGCAAGCAACAGTTGAAGTGGCACGCAAACGATCCCTGGCTGTCGTGGCCCAAAACCATCCCGGCAAAAGCATCCGGCTTTTGTCAGCGGAATGGCGTCAAATCAGAGGTCTGGGGCGCTGCCGCGACCGGGGTCCAGGAACGCGCCCGTTCCGGCCCATCTTATGCCCCGCGCGCGCGACCGCACAATCGTTCTGCCCCAGGCAATGTCCCAAGAACTTTCACGCGAATTTTCACAAGAATGAATGTGCCAATTCAAAGAGATGCAGCTCCGGTCCCGCGTGGTTTCAGCGGCTGGCGTAGCTCTCGCTGACGCCCTGGATCGACAGGGGCAGGCTGTTGCGGATGGTGCCGACGGCGGTGACGATCGCCACGGCGATCAGGGTGGCGATCAGCAACTGCTCGATGACCGAGGCAGTGAGGCGTGACGGCGGCTGGGAGCTGGAGCGGCTACCGCGCAAAATCATGTGGTTCCCCCGAAAACGCTGGCCATCGCCAGACTTGCGGGAACGCTAGCCACGCCGCATTGCGCGCTGATTAAGGATCGTCCTGAATCAAATCTTACCGCGCGGCGCCCCGAAAAACCCCAGCGGGCGGCGGCGATATTTTGCTTTTCCCATCAGTTGCCTGGCAGAAATGCAACGCCCGCCGGCCGGTTCACAAAACCGCCCGATGCGTTGCGGCGGATGGTAAACGCCGCGTTGCCGCAATCCGGCTCACGCCTCATGCGGCGACAGGGCTTCGATAATCCGGCACTGGGAGATGGCGCCGGCGTGGGCGTGCGACAGCAGGGCGTCCAGCTCGGCGCGCAACGCGGTGAGGTCGGCGATCTTGCGGTCGATCTCGTCACGATGGGCGCGGGCAATGTCATGCACGCCGGCGCAGGGCTGGCTGACCTGGCCAGCCAGCTCCAGCAGCGCCCGCACCTGCTCCAGCGAAAACCCCAGCCGCCGGGCGCGCATCACAAAGCTGAGCCGGCGCAGATGCGCATCGCTGTAGACCCGATAGTTGGCGGCGCTGCGCGCCGGCGGCGGCATCACGCCGATGCGCTCATAATAACGCACCGTCTCCACATTGCTGCCAACGCGCTTCGCCAGTTCGCCGATCGACCACGCCCCGTTTTCAACCTGCGCATGCATTGTCGCCGCCTCTTGACCCTGTAGTGACTACAGACCCTATTTGATGTCGGCAGTGGAAAATTACCAGCTGGTGAAGCATGAACGCGCCCGCCATCACCCAGCGTTATCGCGTTGAAGGCATGGATTGCGCCGCCTGTGCGCTGAAGATCGAGACAGCGGTGCAACGCCTGCCCGGCGTGACCGGCGTCGCCGTCAACGTGACCCTGCGACGCCTGACCATCCAGGCCGCCCCACAGCCAGGCGCCGCCGATGTGACGGCGCTGCTGAAACGGCTGGGTTACGCGGCGCGGCCAGAGCTGGCAGGCGCCGCGGCGGATGCAATGGCGCGCGCACACGCCCCATGCTGTGACGGCGGCGATCATGCCCATGACCACGCGCATGACCATTCTCACGATCACCCGCGCGACGGGCAAAAGCATGGGCATGGGCATGGGCATGATGACCATGACGATGCGGATGGGCATGACCATTTCGGCCACAGCCATGCGCCAGACGCGGCGCCCGCCTGGTTTTCGGCGCGCCTGCCGGCGTGGATGCCGGCTGGAAGCTGGCAAACCCTGCTCGCCGTCGCGATCGTCGCCGTGGCGTTCGTCGTCGCCTGGATCATGCCCGACTGGTCGCGCATCATCTGGAGCGGCGCGACCCTGATTGCCGTGGCCCCCATCGCCCGCCGGGCGTGGGCGGCGGCGCTGACCGGCTCGCCGTTCACCATAGAGACGCTGCTGGTGGTCGCCGCCGTCGGCGCGCTGGCCATTGGCGAATCCGTCGAGGCGGCAGCCGTGGTGGTGCTGTTCAATATCGGCGAGATGCTTGAGGGCATCGCCGCCGGGCGGGCGCGGGCCGGCGTCACCGCGCTGCTGGATGTCGCGCCGCGCACGGCGCTGCGGGACCGCAACGGCGTTCTGGAAACCGTCAGCGTCGATGTTCTGGCTGTCGGCGATACGGTCGTGGTGCGGCCCGGCGACCGGGCGCCGTCGGATGGTGAAATCCTCAGCGGCGCCTCCGACATGAACGAGGCGCCCGTCACCGGCGAGTCGACGCCCGTCGCCCGCAAGACCGGCGACAGGATCTATGCCGGCGCCATCAACCTCACCGGCGAATTGCGGGTGCGCATCACCAGCGCCGCCGCCGACAACACCATCGCCCGCATCATCGCCATGGTGGAGGAGGCGCAGGAGAAGAAGGCGCCGATCGAGCGCTTCATCAACCGCTTCAGCCGCTGGTACACCCCGGCCGCCATGGCCTTCGCCGCGCTGGTCATCATTCTGCCGCCGCTGCTCGCCGGCCAGCCGTGGGAAACCTGGATCTATCGCGGCCTCGCCGTGCTGCTGATCGCCTGCCCCTGCGCCCTGGTGATCTCCACCCCCGCCGCCATCGCCGCCGCCATCGCCAACGGGGCCCGGCGCGGCCTGCTGGCCAAGGGCGGCGCGACGCTGGAGACGCTGGCCCACGTCAAAACCATCGCCTTCGACAAGACCGGCACGCTGACGCGCGGCGAGCCCCGGGTGACCGACATCGTCGCGCTGGCGGGGACGGCCGATGCGGCCCTGGCGAAGGCGGCCGCCGTGGAAATGGGCTCAAGCCACCCGCTTGGCCTCGCCATCATCGCCGATGCGGAAGCGCGCGGCCTCGCCATTCCGCGCACCCTTGACGGCAGCGCGGCGATCGCCGGCAAGGGCGTCGCCGGCCGCCTGGACAGCGGCCTCGTCACCGTGGGCTCGCCCCGCCAGGCGCGCGAGGCCGGCGCCCTGCCCGCCAGCGCCGACGCCGCAGCGACGCAACTGGAGAGCGACGGCAAGACCGTTGTGGTGGTCAGCGAGGACGGCGTGGCGCTGGCGCTGGTCGCCCTGCGGGACGAACCGCGCGAGGATGCCGCCGCCGGCGTGGCGGAACTGAAGGCGCTGGGCGTCACGCCAGTGATGCTGACCGGCGACAACGCCCGCACCGCCGCCGCCATTGGCGCGAAGCTGGGCCTCGCCGTGCAGGCGGAGTTGCTGCCAGGCGACAAGCTCGCCGCCATCGACAAGCTGCAACAGTCCGGCCCGGTGGCGATGGTTGGCGACGGCATCAACGACGCCCCGGCGCTGGCCGCTGCTTCCGTTGGCATTGCCATGGGCGGCGGCACGGACGTGGCGCTGGAAACGGCGGACGCAGCGCTGCTGCGCAACCGCATCGGCGACGTCGCCAGCCTGATCCGCCTCGCCCGCGCCGGCATGGGCAATATCCGCCAGAACCTGGTGATCGCCCTGGGACTGAAGGCGGCGTTTCTGCTCACCACCCTGCTCGGCGAAACCCCGCTGTGGATGGCCATCCTCGCCGACACCGGCGCCACCGTGCTGGTCACCGCCAATGCGCTGCGGCTGTTGCGGCTGCGGCAGGCGTGAGGGGAGCGCGGACCTGACCCCGGCGGATGGGCGCTGCGCTTCCCCTATGCCGCCCCGGCGTCGGCCACATCCGTCGCCGGCGCGGCGTCGATGTTGAACGCCGCCGCGAACAGCGCCCGCGTGTAGTCGGTCTTTGGGGCCGCGAAGATATCGCTTGCCAGCCCCTGCTCCACCACCACGCCGTTCTGCATCACCATGATGGTGTTGGCCAAAGCCTTCACCACCTTCAGGTCGTGGCTGATGAAGATGTAGGACAGGTTCTTGCGCCGTTGCAGATCGCGCAGCAGGTCGACAATCTGCGCCTGCACCGACATGTCGAGGGCTGAGGTCGGCTCGTCGAGAATGACGAAGGACGGCTCCAGCGCCATGGCGCGGGCGATGGCGATGCGCTGGCGCTGGCCGCCGGAGAACTCGTGCGGGTAGCGGTCCATGGTCGCCGGGTCGAGACCGACCTCGTGCAGCGCCTCCGCCACCTTCTGGCGTTGCGCCGCCAGCGGCATGCCCGGCTGCTGCACCAGCAGGCCCTCGGCGATGATTTCCGCCACCGACATGCGCGGCGACAGGGAGCCGTAAGGGTCCTGGAACACCACCTGCATGCGCTGGCGCAGCGGGCGAAGCTGGCGCGCGCCAACGCCGTCGATGCGCTGGCCGAGCACGACAATCGGCCCTTCCGACTGGATGAGACGCAACAGCGCCAGGCCAAGCGTGGTCTTGCCGGACCCGGATTCGCCCACCACGCCGAGGGTCTCGCCCTGGCGCAGGCTGATCGACACCCCGTCCACCGCCTTGATGTGACCGGTGACGCGCCGCAGGAAGCCCTCGCGGATCGGAAACCACACCTTGACCGGCCCCGCCTGCACCACCACCGGCGCATCGGCGGCGACCGGCGCCGCCTCGCCCCTCGGTTCGGCCTGCAGCAGCTTGCGGGTGTAGGGGTGTTGCGGCGCGGCAAACACCTCCGCGACCGGGCCGCGCTCGACGATCTGGCCGCCGGTCATCACGCAGACATTGTCGGCGATGCGCCGGACGATGCCGAGATCATGGGTGATGAACAGCATGGCCATGCCCAGCCGCTGCTTCAGATCGGCGAGCAGCGCCAGGATTTGCGCCTGAACGGTGACGTCGAGGGCGGTCGTCGGCTCGTCGGCGATCAGCAGATCCGGCTCATTGGCCAGGGCCATGGCGATCATGACGCGCTGGCGCTGGCCGCCGGACAACTGGTGCGGATAAGCGGAGAGGCGCTCGGCCGGCTGGCGGATGCCAACCAGCTCCAGCAGTTCAATGATGCGGGCGCGGGCGGCCTTGCCGCGCAGGCCTTTGTGCAGCGCCAGGATTTCACCAACCTGCTTTTCAATCGTATGCAGCGGGTTGAGCGATGTCATCGGCTCCTGAAACACCATGGTGATATCGTTGCCGCGCACGGCGCGCAGCTCCGCGTCGCTGGCCGTCAGCAAATTCCTGCCGCGAAACAGCACCTCGCCGCCCGGGTGGCTGGCCGCCGGATAGGGCAGCAACCGCAGGATCGACATGGCGGTGACGGATTTGCCGGAGCCGGACTCGCCCACCAGCGCCAGGGTTTCGCCCCGCGCCAGATCAAAGGAAACGCCATCGACCGCCATGCTGGTCTGGCCATCCTGCGAGAATGCGGTTTTCAGGCCGCGCACCTGGAGCAGCGGCGCCAGGGATGTGTCAGGCGCGCTCATGCCGGAGCCTTTCGCGGATCGAAAGCGTCGCGCACCGCCTCGCCAACAAAAATCAGCAGCGACAGCATCAGCGCGATGACGAAGAAGCCGGAAAGGCCGAGCCACGGCGCCTCGGGATTGCCCTTGCCCTGGGCCAGCATTTCGCCAAGTGACGGCGAGCCAGGCGGAAGCCCAAAGCCAAGAAAGTCCAGCGATGTCAATGTGGTGATGGCCCCGTTGAGGATGAAGGGCAGGAAGGTCAGCGTCGCCACCATGGCGTTGGGCAGCATGTGGCGGAACATGATGCGACCGTTGCCGAGGCCAAGCGCCTTCGCGGCGCGGACGTATTCCAGGTTGCGGGCGCGCAGGAATTCCGCCCGCACCACGCCCACCAGCGCCACCCAGGAGAACAGCAGCAATATACCTAGCAACACGAAGAAGCTGGGGGTGATGACCGCCGAGAGGATGATCAGCAGATAGAGCGAGGGGATCGCCGTCCAGATCTCGATAAAGCGCTGGAAAATCAGATCGGTCCAGCCGCCAAAGAAGCCCTGCACGGCGCCTGCGGCGACGCCGATCACCGACGACAGAGCCGCCAGCGACAGGCCAAACAGCACCGAGATGCGGAAGCCATAGATCAGCCGCGCCAGCACGTCGCGCCCCTGATCGTCCGTGCCCAGCCAGTTCCATTCAAGGCTGCGGCACGAGGTTCCCCCTACCTTTTCCGCCGCCGCCTTGCACTGCGCCTCACTGAGCAGCCAGGTGGGCGGCGACGGCGCCGGCGTCGGCAAATTGAGGTTCTGGGTGTTGTAGGAAAAGCGGATCGGCGGCCAGACCATCCAGCCATGGGCCCTGATTTCATCGGCGATGGCCGGGTCGCGATAATCAGTGACCGCGAGGAAGCCGCCGAACTTCTCCTCCGGATAATGCACGAAGGCGGGAAACAGCAGCTCGCCCTTGTAGGAGGCGACGATCGGCCGGTCGTTGGCGATCAGTTCGGCGCACAGGGTGAGCACGAACAACGCCAGGAAAATCCACAGCGACCACCAGCCGCGCCGGTTGGCGCGGAAGTTGCGCAGGCGCCGGCGATTGAGCGGCGACAGGCTGACGAAACGGCCGCGCGGCAGCGATGGCGCGACAATGGCGGGAGCGGCGGCGGGCGCGGCGATGACGGCGGTTTCGACGCTGGCCATGCTCAGGCCTCCCGCGCGGCGAAATCGATGCGCGGATCGATCCAGGCGTAGGTCAGATCGGAAATCAGGTTCACCACCAGGCCGAGCAGCGAGAAGATGTAGAGCGAGGCGAACACCGTCGGATAATCGCGGTTGATGATCGATTCAAACGACAGCAGGCCGAGACCATCGAGGGAGAAAATGGTCTCGATAAGCAGCGAGCCAGCGAAGAAGGCGCCAATGAACGCCCCCGGCAGGCCAGCGATGACGATCAGCATGGCGTTGCGAAACACGTGGCCATAGAGCACGCGCCGCTCGGTCAGCCCCTTCATCCGCGCCGTGAGCACGTATTGCTTGCGGATTTCATCAAGGAAGGAATTGCGGGTCAGCAGCGTCGAGGTGGCGAAGGCGCCCAGCGCCATGGAGGTGATCGGCAGCACGAGGTGCCAGAAATAATCGGCGACCTTCCCGGCCAGACTGAGCTGCGCCCAATTGTCGGAGGTGAGGCCGCGCAATGGAAAAATCTGGAAGAATGAACCGCCGGCGAACAGCACGATCAGGAGGATGGCGAACAGGAAGCCGGGAATGGCGTAGCCGACGATGACCACCACCGAGGTCCAGGTGTCGAAACGCGTGCCGTCGCGCACCGCCTTGGCGACGCCGAGCGGGATCGACACGGCGTAGGACAGCAGCAGCATCCACAGGCCGAGCGAGATCGACACCGGCAGCTTCTCGCGGATCAGGTCAACCACCGGCGTATCGCGAAAATAGCTCTTGCCGAAATCGAAGCGGGCGTAGTCCCAGATCATCTTGAGGAAGCGCTCATGCGCCGGCTTGTCGAAGCCGAACTGCGCCTCCAGTTGCTTGATGAATTCCGGATCGAGCCCCTGGGCGCCGCGATAGCTGCTGTCCGCCGACGCCGACGACGCGAAATCGCCGCCCCCGCCGCCGGAGATGCGCGAGGTGGCGCCCGCGTCGGTGCCCTGCAATTGCGCGATCACCCGCTCCACCGGCCCGCCCGGCGCGAACTGCACCAGCACGAATGAAATCAGCATGATGCCCAGAATGGTGGGGATCATCAGCAGCAGACGCCGCAGGATATAGCCGATCATCGTCGCCCTCCCGCGCGCCTGTCAGCGGCCCCGGCCACCATCAGCGCCGCCCGCCGGTCTGCGCCGCCAGCGCCGCGTCCCACCACCAGATGGTCGGGAAGGCCGCCGCGCCATATTCCGGCATGGTCTGCGGGCGGCCAAAGCGGTTCCAGCGCGCCGTGCGCTGGAAATTGTAGGTCCACTGCGGCACGACGTAGTTGTGGTGCAGCAACGTCCGGTCGAGCGCCCGGGTCGCGGCGACCAGCTCCTCGCGGGTGCGGGCGTAGACCACCTTGCCAATCAGCGCGTCGACGCCCGGATCGCTGATGCCGGCGACGTTCATGGAGCCGGGACGCTTCGCCGCCTCCGAGCCCCAGAAATTCCACTGCTCATTGCCCGGCGACAGGGATTCCGGCCACAGGAAGGTGACGGCGTCATAGTCGAAGGCGCGCAGGCGGTTCTGATATTGGGTGGCGTCGACAACCCGGAGATTGATGTTCATGCCCAGGCGCTTCAGGGCGTTCTGATATGGCAGGACGTAGCGCTCGAACGACGGGTCGAAGCTGAGGAACTCGATGACGAAGGCCGCGCCGGTCTTGCTGTTGACCAGATTGCGCCCCTTCAGCTCCCAGCCCGCTTCGCCGAGCAGCCGGTGCGCCTCGCGCAGATTGGCGCGGAACGCCTCCTGCGATCCGGCGACGGGGTTTTTGTAAACCTCGGTGAAGACGCTGGCCGGAACCTTGTCGCGCACGCTCTCCAGAATCTCCTTCTCCAGGCCCTGCGGCAGGCCGGACGAGGCCAGCTCGGTGCCGGAGAAATAGGAATCAATCCGCTTGTACTGGCCAAAGAACAGGGTGCGGTTCACTTCCTCGAAGTCAAAGGCGTAGTTCAGGGCGCGGCGCACGCGCTCATCCTGGAACTGCGGCCGGCGCATGTTGAAAACGAACGCCTGCATGACGCCGCTGCTGCGCTGCTGGAACTCCTCCAGGATAACCCGCTTCTCGCGCACCGCCGGAAAGTCGTAGCCCGTGGCCCAGTTCTTGGCGACATTCTCGGTGCGGAAATCGAACTGGTCGGCCTTGAACGCCTCGAACAGTACGGTGATGTCGCGGTAATAATCGACGCGCACCACATCGAAATTATGCATGCCGACGCGCACGGGCAGTTTCTCGCCCCAATAATCCTTCACCCGCTCATATTCGCACCAGCGGCCGGCATCGAAAGCCTTGATGCGATAGGGCCCGGAGCCCAGCGGCGGCTCCAGGGTGGTGGCGGCGATGTCGCGTTTGCGGCCGCTGGCGTCAGTCCCTTCCCACCAGTGCTTCGGCAACACCGGAAGCTGGCCGACGATCTGCGGCAGCTCGCGGTTGCCCTTCGTGGCAAAACGGAAGGTTGCCTCGCGCGCGCCGGTTTTTTCAACGGCGGCGACATCGCGCCAGTAAGCGGCGTATTGCGGGCTCAGCTTCTTGAGATTCTCGAAGCTGAAAATCACATCCTCGACAGTGACCGGCCGCCCGTCATGCCAGCGCGCCTCGGGGCGCAGACGATAGCTCGCCCAGGAATAGTCCTCCGGGTAACGCGCGGCGGCGGCGATCAGGCCGTATTCGGTGTTCACCTCGTCCAGCGAGGCTTCCATGAGCTGGTCATAGATCAGCGAGAGCCGGCTCTCGACCTCGCCCTTCACGCCGGCGACCGCCAGGTTGAAGCTGTCAAAACCGCCCTGGGAGCCGAAGCGGACGACGCCGGCTTTCGGCGCCGCCGGATTGACGTAATCAAAATGCCGGAAGTCCACGCCATATCTGGGCTGCCCCATCATGGAGAGCGCGTGGCGCCACTGTGGCCCGGCGGATGCGGAAGACTGCGCCTCTCCTGCAGCCGACTTGCCCGCAGCCTCGCCCACGGCCTCCCCCGCAGCGTGCGCCGCGCCGGCGCGCCAGAACCCGCCAGCCAGGGCTGCCGAAGCCACCCCGAGCAGGGCGGCGCGCCGGGTAACCCGCCCCGGGCCTGACGCCATCTCCGGCGTAACGGGCGGCGCGGACGGCGGAGCTTCTGGCTTCCTGGCGGGCTTGGTTTCAGGCACTGGGCTCTCCGGCGTTGGCGGCGTGCGCTGGCTGCGGACGTTGACTGCGGACGTTAACTGCGGACGTTAACTGCGGACCTGGCGGCGACAGCTGGGCCCTGCCCAAAGGGCGGCGTCAGACAACGCTTCAGGCGCGCTGCCTGCAGAATCGGCGCAACTGCCCGGGAGAGATTCTAATACCCTGGCAACCGATCCGACAAACAGGCCCACAGAATTTGGCCGGAAAGCGGCCCGTGGCGTTGCACACATGAACCTGCCGCGTTGCGCACATGAAAAAGCCGGGCGTAAAGCCCGGCTTGATCGTTTCTGGCTGGCGTTGGCCTGCGATGGCTGCAACCGCGACGGCTCAGTGCTTCGCAGGTTCCTTGGCGGGAGCAGCCGGAGCAGCCGGAGCAGCCGCAGGAGCAGCGCCGCCGGCGGGCGCCGCATCGGCCTTCGGCAGCGGCAGCGGGCTGTCAGAGAGCGTATTCAGGAACGCCATAATGTCGGCGCGCTCTTCTTCCTTGGTGACGCCGGCGAAGTTCATCAGCGTGCCAGGCACGGCCTTCTTCGGGTTGGCCAGGAATTCGTTGAGGTTCTCGAAGTTCCACGAACCGCCGTGATCCTTCATGCCCTTCGAATAGGCGAAGCCTTCGTGATGCGCCACCTGGCGGCCGAGCACGCCGAACAGATCGGGGCCGATCTTGTTGGGGCCGCCCTTCTCGAAGCTGTGGCAGGTCTTGCACTTGGCGATGGCCTTCTCGCCCTTGGCGGCGTCGGCCTTGGCCAGCAGCACCGGCAGCGGCGTCGCGGCCTTTGCCTCGGGGGCTGCGGCGCCGGCCGAAGCCTCGGCGGCCTGCGGCAGGTCATACCCCGGAACCTTCGGCGCATGGTTCTCAAACAGTCTCTCGGCGACGATATTCAGCCCAAGCACGAACATGAGAGTGCCCAGAACCGCGCCGGCAATCTTGTTAAGCTCGAAGGAATCCATAAACGGCGACTCCGCATGGCGTGATCTGGATTAAGGACGGCGCCCCGCAGGCGGAGCTTTGGGGCGATGATTAACCGCTTTGACGCGGCGAACGCAACTCGTATAGGTGAAACGCACTTTGCTACTTTTTGACGCCGTTCCAAACTATGATCCAGCCCATTGTCCTCATTCCCGCGCGAATGGCCTCGACGCGCCTTCCCGGAAAGCCGCTCGCCGACGTCGCCGGCGCGCCGATGATCGTCCAGGTCATGCGCCGGGCGCAGGAGGCGAACGTCGGCCCTGTGGTTGTCGCAACGGACACCCCGGAGATCGCTGAAGCCGTTGCAAAGGCTGGCGGAACGGCGGTGATGACCCGCGCCGACCATCCCTCCGGCTCGGACCGGATCCACGAGGCGCTGCGGACGATCGACCCGGACGGGCGCCACGACGTGATCGTGAACGTGCAGGGCGATCTGCCCACCATCAATCCGGCGATCATCGCCGCGGCCCTGACGCCGCTGGGCGATCAGGCTGTGGATATCGCCACGCTCGCCGCCGTCATCACCCGCCCGGAAGAGCGAACCGAGCCGTCCGTCGTGAAGGCGGTGGGCGCCGAAGTGGCCCCCGGGCGGCTGCGGGCGCTGTACTTCACCCGGGCGACCGCGCCCTGGGGCGAGGGGCCCCTGTTGCACCACATCGGCCTCTACGCCTGGCGGCGCAGCGCGCTGCAACGCTTCGTCGCCCTGCCGCCCTCGCCGCTGGAGCGGCGCGAGAACCTGGAGCAGCTGCGCGCGCTCGAGGCGGGCATGCGGATCGACGTGGTCGTGGTCGATGACGTGCCCCTGGGGGTCGACACCCCCCACGACCTGGAACGCGCGCGCGCCGCGCTGGAAGCCGCCCGCAAATAGCCAATTTCAACCGGACACATCTGGCGCGGCTGTCGCGGACCTTATTTACTGACTGGAGAAATCATGACCGGCGCCACGCCCGGAGCACATAACGCCCCGGCTTCAGACATCAACGCAACCAGCCCTGCTGGCGGCTCGCGGCTGATTTCCTTCCAGGGTGAGCACGGCGCCAATTCGCAGATCGCCAGCCGGGAAGTGTTTCCCGATCGCGACACCCTGCCCTGCCCAACCTTCGACGACGCCCTGAACGCGGTAAAGGACGGCGCGGCGGAATTCGGCATGATCCCGATCGAGAATTCGATCGCCGGGCGCGTCGCCGACATCCATCATCTGCTGCCGCTCTCGGGCCTGCACATCATCGGCGAGCACTTCCTGCCGATCCGCTTCCAGCTGATGGGGCTGCCTGGGGCGAAGATTGAACAGCTCACCAGCGTCTACACCCACGTCCACGCCATCGGGCAGTGCCGCCGCATCATCCGCCAGCTGGGGCTGAAAGCGGTGATCACCGGCGACACCGCCGGCGCGGCGCGCGAAGTGGCGGAATGGAAGGATCCCACGCGCGGCGCCCTCGCCCCGCGACTGGCCGCGGAGGTCTATGGCCTGAACATCCTGGCCGAGGACGTGGAGGACGAGGCGCACAACACCACGCGCTTCATCATCCTGTCGCGCGAGCCGAGCTGGCCAAAGGCCGGCGAAGGCCAGACCGTCACCAGCTTCGTCTTCCGCGTGCGCAACCTGCCGGCGGCGCTCTACAAGGCGCTGGGCGGCTTCGCCACCAATGGCGTCAACATGACCAAGCTGGAGAGCTACCAGCTCGAAGGCCAGTTCGCCGCCACCCAGTTCTACGCCGAAGTCGAGGGGCACCCGGAGGACCAGGGCCTGAAAAACGCCCTGGAGGAGCTGGAGTTCTTCTCGCGCGAGCTGCGCATTCTCGGCGTGTATCCGGCCGCGCCCTACCGCGACGAGTTGCGGGCCATCGCCGCCGAATAGAGCGCTTTCCGATCAGCTGGCATCAGCTGATCGATCAGAATTCGCTCAAAACAAAGAAATTGGAGCAGTTTGCGATCTGGATTGATCGAAAACTGCTCCAGACCGCCTGGCGAAAAACCGGCCCGGCGTCATGCCGCTGACATGCAAATGGCGCAGACAGCCCGCGAACCACAGAGGTTCGCGGGTTTCTTTTTGGGTGCGCGGGTTTTTGTGCGTTTTGCCCCAGTCGCGGAGCTTCCGGCCACGCGGCGCCCAGCGAACCCCTGACCCCGTCCCGCCCAGGCCCGAAAACGGCGGGGCCGCCGGATTAACGGGTTGGGTGCGCAGAACACGCAATCGCCCTGTTTCCGCCCAGGACCGTCGTTTTGTCGCCGTTGTCGGCGGGCAGGTTGCTGCAATCGAAAGACGCGGTCCGGCAACGCCTGGGCCGGTTCTTTCAACCACATCGCCGATGTCCGCCACGCCAGGCCCGCGCCAGGCTGGAAGACCGCCACGACAACACACGCATCAGGGAAAGGAGCACGCCATGCGCGTTCATTACCGGCCCGCCATCGCGACCGACATTTCCGGCATCGCAGCGGCGCACGCCGCCGCGCATCGCGAAACCTGGCGCGGTCTTGTCGAAAACCGCGACCTGCGCCCCGGTCTGCCCGAGGACTATCTCGCGCGCTGGACCCAGCGGCTGTCGGACATGACCGTCAGCGTGTTCGTGGCGGAAGCTGAAGGCCAGATCATCGGAGCAGGCGCCTGCGCCGCCGTTGACGGCGAGGGCGTCATCCTCGACATCCTGGTGCTGAAGCCCATGCAATGCCGCGGCGTCGGGACCCGGTTGATGGGGCTGATGGCCTGCGACCTGAAGGCCCGTGGCCACGACAGCGTCAGCCTGTGGGCGCCGGAGCGCAATGTGGTGGCCATCGTGTTCTTCCGCGCCATCGGTGGCGACATCATCGACGCCGCGCCAGTCCGGGGCTGCAAGGGCCTCCCGGCGCTGCGCCTGCGCTGGGAGAGCCTGGACGACCTGGCCTTCTGGAACGGCAGCGTCAGCCCGTCTCACCGCGCACAAACGCGGCGAGCACGTGGTGAGCGATCGCCATCGGCGGCGGGGCGAACAGCCGGCCCGGATGCCGTCCCGCCAGCATCAGTCGCGCTTCGTCGCGACTGAACCAGCGGGCGTCGTCCAGTTCGGTCCTGTCGATGACAATATCGGCGGACAGGGCCTCGCCGACGCAGCCGATCATCAGCGAGCCAGGGAACGGCCATGGCTGCGAGGCGAGATAGCGCACCGCGCCCAGCGGCACGCCAGCCTCTTCCATGATTTCGCGGCGCACCGCGTCCTCAATGGTTTCGCCCGGCTCCACGAAGCCGGCGAGACATGAGTACATACCGCGCGGGAACTGCGGCTGCCGGCCCATCAGACATTCGTCGCCGCGCACGGCGAGCATGATGACCACCGGATCGGTGCGCGGGAAATGCTGCGCCTTACAGGCGTCGCAATCACGGCGCCAGCCGCTCGACACCATGCGGCTCGGCGCGCCGCAATTGGAGCAGAAGCGGTGCCGCTGGTGCCAGTAAGCCAGCCCCTTGGCCTCGCCCAGCACGCCCATTTCCTCCGGCGGCAGGGCGCCCTGCATGGCCATGGCGCGCAGATCGGCCACCACCAGATCGCTGTAGCCCTGCAGCTTCTCGCCGAATTCCTGGGGATAGATGGCGAGGAACACCGGCCGCTCGTTCAGCGTGCCGAGGAACGGCAATTCGCGCGGCTCGCCGAGCCGGAACACCTCATCCAGCGAAAACCACGGATCGGGCCGGCCGCCAGGGCCGCTCTTGATTACCGGCCGGTCGCCAACAATCATGCAGGCGATGGCGTCCTGGGCGGCGCGGAAGCTGGCCATGCGCGCGTCGTCGTCGCGCCGCTCGGAGTGGCGCACCAGCGGATTGGTCGCATAGCCCACCTGGGCGGACAGTTCTGGCCGCAACGCGCCTTCACGCCGGTTGTCTATATCGGTCGCCATGGAGTCTCCCGGACATTTTCATTCAGTTTTGTCGGCTTCAGGAAAAACCCTGTTCAGGCTGGCCGGACTCTTGCCCGGCAGGGCCGCCGCTGGAGCGTTTTCCAGCGAAGTGGCCGCCGCTTCGCCAGGAAACGCGCCAGTCCAGACAGGCAAGGCCAGGTCCGATTCAGCACGAACAGGTTTTGCCCCAGCCTATGGCGCCCGCGCCGCGCCGCAAGGGGCCGGAGCGCGGAGCGTCGATGAGGGGCCGGGGCGCGGAGCGCCGATGAGAGGCCATGCATCAGTCTGGCATGCCCAGCGCCATGCGCCAGCGGGCGCAGGCCTGTTCCAGCGCGTCGTTTCCATAGGGTTCGATCAGACCGGCGCCCCACACCGGGCCCGGCCATGCGGCGTCGCCCTCCTGGCGGGCGATGACATGGACGTGCAATTGCCGCACCATGTTGCCCAGCGCCGCCACATTGAGTTTGAACGGCGCCGCATGGCGACGGACCTGCTCGCAAACAAAGCGCATTTCAGCGGCGAGGGCGGCGTAGGCGTCCGGATCAAGGTCAATCAGCTCCGCAATTCCCGCCCGGCGCGGAACCAGGATCAGCCAGTCATAGCGGCTGTCGTTCATCAGCAGCACGCGTGACAGGGGCAGATCGCCAACGACCCCGCAATCGGCGGCGAGGCGGGGATCGAGCTGGAAGCCGGCTTCAATCGCGCTGGCGAAACCTGTCGCGTCGTCATGCATGGGGCGTCCTCCCTGACTGACTGTCTACCTGTGGAATAACATCCGCTTACGCCGAACCGGATTTTCGCTCTCTTTCTGGATGGGCGCGCTTTTTTCATGCGAAGCGTCGCCACTTCGCGGGAAAGCGCGCCAATTGTTATCCGGCGTCCGGGCTGGCGATGCAAATGGACCGGCGATGCAAACAGCGATCGCCGCCAGCGCCAGCGGACGCCAGGCGCGCGAACCGGGGATGATTGACGCATCCTGGCTGGGAAGCCCTTGCATGTGATGCGGCTTTGCACGATATACGCGGCGGGAGGTTGGCGTTGGACGTTCCACTCGCCAACCGGGTCAGGTCCGGAAGGAAGCAGCCCTAACGAGCATCGGGCGGGTCTCCGTTCAGCCTCCCACCCTGCCATCCAGGCAGGCGGCGCCAGCATGTTGCGGGTCAACAGCGCGCCGATTGCCCCGGTCCCACCGGGGCCGCCCGCCCTCCCCGGGCCGGGCCGGCGAATCCGGCTTCCCGCATAATCTGTCGATCCCCAGCCTGAGCGGCGCCCGCTGGCGCGACGGGTGCTGGTCGTGCGCGGGCACGCCGTGCAGGTCTGCTGGCGACGGCCACGGGCGACGACGGTTCGCATCGGACAGGCCTTTCGTGGTAGCAAAGACCTGATAGCAAGAGCCGATGACAGGAACTGCGCGGCGACATCCGCCCTGTGCCGGCCCGTGGCTTGCCACAGGCCAGCCGGGCAACGCCGGACAGCCACGCAGTTGAGGACAACCACAGGCGCCCATGACCGATTCGCCAGACATCGCTCCCCAGGACATCGCTCCGAAAGACCTGGCGCACGAGGACCAGATGAACCAGGGCCAACCGGGCCAGGATCTCGCAAGCGAGGCAGCCGGGGCGCCGGGCCTGCCGGGTTTCGCCGCCGCTCCCGCGCAGCCTGCCCAGCCCGCCGCCGGCGCGGCCGGATACCGGGTGCTGGCGCGCAAATACCGTCCGCGCAATTTTGACGACCTGATCGGCCAGGAAGCCATGGTGCGCACCCTGTCCAACGCCTTCGAGACCGGGCGCATCCCACAGGCATGGATGCTGACCGGCGTGCGCGGCGTCGGCAAGACCACCACGGCCCGCATCCTGGCGCGCGGCCTCAATTACGAAACGCCTGACGGCGGCGGCGCCCCGACCATCCATCTGACCCAGCCTGGGGTGCATTGCCAGCAGATCATCGATGGCTCCCATATCGACGTCATGGAGATCGACGCCGCCTCCAACAATGGCGTCGACAATATCCGCCAGCTCAATGATTCCGTACGCTACGCGCCGGTGTCGGCCCGCTACAAGGTCTATATCGTCGACGAGGTGCACATGCTGTCGACGGGGGCGTTCAACGCCTTCCTGAAGACGCTGGAGGAGCCGCCGCCCCACGCCAAATTCATTTTCGCCACCACGGAAATCCGCAAGGTGCCGGTGACGATCCTCTCCCGCTGCCAGCGCTTCGACCTGCGGCGGGTGCAGGCGCCGGTGCTGGCGGCGCATCTCGCCCGCATCTGCGATGCGGAAAAGGTGACGGCCGAGAATGAGGCGCTGGCCCAGATCGCCCGGGCGGCGGAAGGCTCGGTGCGCGATTCCCTGTCGCTGCTTGACCAGGCCATCGCCCACGGCGCCGGCCATGTCAGCGGCGAAACCGTGCGCGCCATGCTGGGCCTCGCCGATCGCGGCCGCATCATCGACCTGTTCGAGGCTGTGATGCGCGGCGACCTGCCGGCCAGCCTCGGCCAGTTGCAGGAACAGTATGACGCCGGCGCCGACCCGGCGGTGGTGATGTCGGAACTGGCCAGCTTCACCCACCTGGTCACGCGCCTGAAGCTGGTTGCCGACGCCGCGAAGGACCCATCGCTGACCGAAGCCGAGCGGACCCGCGGCGCCGATCTGGCCGGGAAACTCTCCCTGCGGGCCCTGTCGCGGGCCTGGCAGATGCTGCTGAAGGCGCTGCCCGAGGTGCAGGACAGCTTCCGCCCGCTCGCCGCCGCCGAGATGGCTCTGGTGCGCCTCGCCTACGCCTCCGACCTGCCAACGCCAGACGAGGCGCTGCGCATGCTGCGCGACAGCGCCCCATCTGGCGGGTCTGGCCCCGCACTGGGCGGCGGCCAGAGCGGTGGTCCCGGCCTCACGCCGGGCGGCGGAGCGCCCCAGGCCATGGCCCATGCGGTTGGCCAGACGGCCAGCTTCGCAGGCGGCGACCGGGAGGGCGGTTTTGGCGGCGGCGCCCCGCGCGCCATGTCCACCGCATTGGCCAGCGGCGCCATGCAGTTGGTGTCCAGCCAGCCGGCGCCTGCCGTGGCGGCGCAGGCTGGGCCGGCGCCAAAAGCCGCGCCGGCGGTGCGCATCGCCCGGTTCGAGGATCTGGTGGCGCTGGCCGGCGACAAACGCGACATTGGCCTGAAGGTGGCGCTGGAGCGCGACGTGCGCCTGGTGCGGTTCGAGGACGGCGTCATCGAATTCGCTCTGGCGGAGAACGGCGGGCGCCATCTCGCCTCCGAGCTTTCCGGGCGCCTGCAGGAATGGACCGGACGACGCTGGGTCGTGGCCATCTCGTCGCAACCCGGCGAGGATACCATCCAGCAGCGGCGCGCCACGGCAAAAGCCGAGCGTCATTCCGACGCCGCCGCGCATCCGCTGGTGCGGGCGGTGCTCGACCGTTTTCCCGGCGCGCAAATCGTCGACGTGATTGACGTGCGCCCCACGGGCGAGGAAGAGGACGGCGGCGCCGCGGAGGCGCCATACGCTGACGATGGCGACAGCGCCGGCGAATTTGAGGATTGACGCGGTCCGCGGGACAGCGCCGTTTCAGGGGGAGATGACATGCGCGATCTGATGGGGCTGATGAAGCAGGCCCAGGCGATGCAGCAAAAGCTGGCCGACGCCCAGTCGGAACTGGAGAACCTTGAGGTTGAGGGCGCCGCTGGCGGCGGGGCCGTGACCGTGCGGATGACCGCGAAGGGCGCCATGCGCGCCGTTCATATCGACGCGTCGCTGCTGGCGCCCGACGAGAAGGAAATCGTCGAGGATCTGGTGGTGGCCGCCGTCAACGACGCCCGGGCCAAGGGCGAGAAGCTGGTGCAGGACCGCATGCAGGAACTGACCAAGGGGCTGCCGATCCCTCCAGGCATGAACCTGTTCTGAGCAGGACGCCCGTGGCGCGGCCTGATCCGGCTCCCAAACGCGTCTTGCGCCGCCTGTCGGCAGCCGCGCGTCCGGGCGTCGGGACAGGACAGCGCCCGGCGGGCGCGGGGCGCATCGCCAGGCTGGGGCGGCGCGCGCTCGCAAGGCCGGCGCGCTGGCTCGCCGCCATCCGCGGCTGGCTGGCGCCGTTCAATCCCCGCGCACGCCGGCGATTGCGCCGCGCGACGGCGGCGATGATGGCGGTCGCGCGCGAATTGCACGAGACACACGCGGCCAGCGGCGTGCTGGACGTGGCGCTGGTCTACCGGCTGGAAGCGGCCCACACGGCGCTGGGCCACGCCCTCGCCGCTGTGACCCGGCCCGGCCCGCCGCCAGACACCGATCGCACGCGCATGGCGACGGCCCTGACCCAGGCCGTCTGGCTGGCCCAGGTGGCGCGCGAGTGGCAACAGGATATCATCAACCTGCGCCACGCCCTCGCGGAAGAAACCATGCCGGAGGCGCAACAGGCGGCGCTGGAGGGCGGCGTGCGCCACCTCCAGGGCTATGTGCAGCAGAACATGTACGACTTCGGCCGCTGGCTGGAAGCCGCCGCCCGGCTTGGCGGCGACGGCAAAAGAGCGGGCGGGGAAACAGGCCGGGAAACAGGCAGCGCGAAGGGGTGACGAACCGGGGAATGCCCGGAGCACGGTTCGCTTCCACGCCATGCCGGCGGCTCCAGACCGGGGTTTTGCGGGCTGCGGACTTGCCGCCAGGCGCCCTGGCTGCGGCGCGCGCTTTTCGTGGATGGCCGAAGCAGGTCCAGCCATGACGGGCGGGCGGCGTGAGCGACGCGGGCGCTTCCGCACGGCTGGCGCAAGGGCGGCAGGGCGGCAGGGCGCACGCCAACAGTTCAGGCCGGCTGGAGATTGCCTTCCGCCGGCGGTTATCAGTCTCACACGGCGCTTCAGCGCAACTCCTGGATCACCATGGCTTCGTCAACCGGCCCCGAACTTGAACGACTCATCCAGTTGCTGGCGCGCCTGCCCGGGCTGGGACCGCGCTCGGCGCGACGGGCGGCGCTACACCTGATCCGCAAGCGCGAGGCGCTGCTGGGGCCGCTGGCCGACGCGGTGCGCGTGGTCGCCGACCGGGTGGTGACCTGCACGGCCTGCGGCAATGTCGACACCAGCGTTCCGTGCGCCATCTGCCAGGATCCGCGCCGCGACCCCGCCGTGCTGATCGTGGTGGAAAGCGTCTCCGACCTGTGGGCGCTGGAACGCGCGGCGGCGCTGAACGCCCGCTATCATGTGCTCGGCGGCGTGCTGTCGCCGCTCGACGGCGTCGGGCCGGGCGACCTCAATCTGGCGTCGCTGGCGGAGCGGGCGGCGGATCCGGCGGTCACGGAAATCATCATCGCCCTCAACGCCACGGTGGACGGCCAGACCACGGCCCATTTCATCACCGACATGCTGCAGCATCTGCCCGTGAAGGTGACGCGCCTCGCCCATGGCGTGCCGGTGGGCGGCGAGCTGGACTATCTCGACGAAGGCACGCTCGTCGCGGCCATCCGCCAGCGCACCGCGCTGTAGGCGCCGGACCGGCGCACGCCAGCCATGTGGCGTGACGGTATTGCCGCCGCCGCGCCGGCGCAATCCGGCGGCGCGGCGCCCGTCCCGCCCCTCGCCCCTCGCCCCTCGCCCCTCGCCCCTCGCCCCTCGCCCCATGTCTCACGACCGGCAACGGCAGGTATAGATCATACAACCTCAGGCAATGTCTGACGTTTCTCCCAATGCGCTCTAGAGTTTTACTTCCACAGCGCATGATCCGAGGACATCATGACATCAACCAGGGTACATTACTTTCTGGCGGCGGCCGGCATGGCCCTCGCCACGCTGGCGCCGACGGCCGGCCTGGCCAGCGACGCCCGCAGCGGCGACGTTTTGGCCGGCGACCGCCCTTCCGGCGTTCCGGCCAGCTATCTGCAAACGCCTTATGGCTATGTGGCGCCGCAAACCGTCGTACGGCTGCGGAAAGGTGAAAGCGTCGCCGCGCGGCAGGCAGGACGCCGCGCCAGCCGGGATGCCAATCCCGGTGAATGCCAAAGCGCCCGCTTCAGCGCCGCCGGGGCAAAGCTTGATCCCGCCGGCGCCCCGCGCGGCAAGCTGGCGGCCAAGAACCAGTACCTTGCCGACGCCGCCGTCAATTTCCCCAGGGACTATCAAACCATCCAGATGACGACGGATATTGTCGTGCCGCCGGCCCCGACCCAGAAGGGCAAGCAGATTCTCTATCTGCTTTCTGGCCTGCACGACACCGAGGATCTGTCGGGCCCCATGGTCCAGACCGTCCTGAGCTGGAACATGATGGGCATTACCCCCGGCTGGACCGTGACAACCTGGTTCGCGTCGGAGGACGACGACTGCCTGTATGTGTCCGATCCGGTTCCCACGAGCCCTGGCGAGAAACTGCGGCAGATCATCGAAGCCCGGCAGGACAACGGGCAGCACGTGATCCAAGCCTCGGTCATTGACGGGGAAGCGGGCAACCCGCTTGTACAGACCACCTTCACGCCGCCCGCGTTCAACCCGGACCAGGTCGTCAACGTCGGACTCGAGGGCTACAACGTCAAAACCTGCAACCTGATGCCCGCCGGGGGCGAGGTTCTCTACCCCTACGTCTCCACGGATCTGACGACATCCGCCGGGACGCGGAATATCAGCGACCAGATTGTTGTGGCCCCGTCGTCGAGCCACAAATGCGCCATCACATTGACGCTCGACGCCCAGTAATCCCGCCAGATACGTAAAACAATACTCAATTTATATTGCGGAGCCACAGATCCCCGGTTCGTCAGGCCAGCGACGCGACCCCGGTTTACCGGCTGTCGCCAGCGCCAGGCGCGCCGCGTCCCGGGATCGCCGGAGTTCCGCACCGGAGCCACGGAATGAAAACCTGTTTTCTGACTTCACTGATGTTCGCGACCGGCCTCGCCCTCGCGACGTCCCCCGCCAGCGCCGCCACGCGGCCTGCGAATGTGCCCGCCGGCTATCTCGCCACGCCCTTTGGCTACATGGCCCCGGAGTGCGTCACCTTTCTGAAGCCGCATGAAACCGTCAGGGACAAGAAAATCCTTTCCCGGCGCATGGCAGCGGCCCGCGCGCTTCCCGACTGCTCAAAACCACGTTTTGACCGGCGCGGTCGCGCGCTGAAGAACCAGATGCTCCCTGGCGAGCACGACCTCGTCGCCAGCCTCGACGTCCAGAACGGGCGCGGCGTCAGCGCAGCCAGCGCCAACTTTGGCCAGCTCGGGGCGCCCGCGACCCAGACCGGCCAGAGCATCATTTTCTTCAACGCCCTGCGCAACAGCGCCAGCACCGATACAAACGCGCTGGTCACCGCCGTCGGCTGGAACATGTTCGGCAAGGGGCCGGCATGGACGCTCTCGGCGATGCGGCTGCATGCAAACGGCCAGCTCACGGCCACGGAGCCGGAGCCCTATCAGAGCCCATACTACCCCGACCTCACGCCACTGCTCCTGATCACCTCCAGCTGGTCGGGCAATGCCGTCACCCACGGCCCCTTCGACCTGTTCGCGACAACCCAGGCATTCTCGGGCAACGCCTATATCTTCGACGCCGTCTCCGCCACGCCGGTCGATACGGTCGATGCGCTGGTCATGACGACCTACGGGGTCGAGAGTTGCGAGCAGCTGCCCGCCCCCGGCCAGATGTCCGTCAGATATTATGTCACCCAGAAGCCCCTCCCGAACCTCACGGACCAGGTCAGGGTTTCCCAGGCCGGGCAGACATTCTGCAACATGAAGATGACCAGCGGCCCGAGGGACGGCGACAACGGAACCCTCGACATCAGCTATGATACATCCACCCAGGCGGCAAAGGGGCGCACGGCCAGGATAACCTTCACGGCGCAATAATCAGTCCTGGAAGCCCTTTGGCGACGCATCATCCGTCCGCCCCGTCGAACTCCAGGGCCGCGATGCGGCCGCCCCGGCGGGCGATTTTCTCCACCGACACGTTCAGCGCCGCCAGGTCCTCCCGGGCCTGGCGGAAATGCGCGTCCAGCTTGCCGGCGCGATCCTGCAGGCGACCGAGATCGTCGAGCAGCCGCCCCACCTCGGTCTGGATGGCCTGCGCTTCATCGCGGATGCGCGCGTCGCGGGCCAGCGCCCGCACCAGCTGGATGGCCAGCGCCAGCAGCGACGGCGAGACGATGATGACCCGCGCCCGCGTCGCCATCTGCGCCACGTCCTCGAAATGTTCGAGCAGGTCGGCGTAGAGCGATTCCGACGGCACGAACATCAACGCCATGTCCTGGGTCTCGCCCGGCAGCAGATATTTGCCGGCGATATCGCGGATATGGGTCGCCACGTCCTGACGCAGGCGGGCGGCTGCGGCGCGGCGCGCCTCCTCGCCCGGGGCGGCGCGGAACGCCTGAAACCCCTCCAGCGGAAATTTGGCGTCAATGGCCAGCGGCCGGTCGCCGGGCAGTTGCACCAGGCAGTCAGGCCGGCGGCCGCTGGACAACGTGGCCTGAAAGCTGAAGGAGCCCGGCGGCAGGCCATCGCGAACGATCGCCTCCATGCGCCCCTGCCCCCAGGCGCCGCGCGTCTGCTTGTTGGCGAGAATGTCCTTCAGCCCCACCACCTGGCCGGTGAGCGCGTTGAGATTCTGCTGCGCGGCGTCGATCAGCGCCAGGCGCTCGGACAGGTGCGCCAGGCCGCCGCCCGTGCGCTCCATCATGTCGGCGAGCCCCCGGCCGACCCGGTGCTGCAGCACCTCCATTTGCCCGGCGACGGCGCGCTGGATTTCCGCCTGGTGCGCGCCCAGCCCCTGAACCCCGGCATGCAGGCCGCCATGCATTTCCGCCTGGGCGCGGGCCAGATGCGCCAGTCGCGCTTCCATGTCGCGGGCGTGGGCGTCAAGGGCCGCCAGCACCTCCTCCGCCTCCCAGCCTGGCGCGACGCGGCGCCGGCCGCCAGCCCGCCACACCAGCGCCGCCAGCAGCAGGACGCCGGCGACCGCCAGCGCCAGCAGCGCTTCGTTCTGGCTGAATCCATGCCCGGCGACCGTCACCCACGCGTCTTTCATGCGCCCGCCATTTCGTCGCTGCTTTCATTGCAAGAACAAAACAGGTACAACATTGACCAGGCGTCTGGAAAGCCCTATCTGGCGGGGATCATGACAATTCGCCCTCTCGTAATCCTTCCCGACGCCATGCTGCGTCAGGCCTCAGCGCCGGTCGGCGCGGTCACGCCGGAGATCCGCCGGCTGGCCGACGACATGCTGGAAACCATGTATGACGCGCCTGGAATCGGCCTCGCCGCCGTGCAGATTGGCGAGCTGAAGCGCCTGCTGGTGCTCGACGTGGTGCGCGACGAGGGCGTCGACGGCAATCCGATGATCTTCATTGACCCGGAGATCACCTGGAAGTCGGAAGAGACCAACGTCTACCGCGAAGGCTGCCTGTCGATCCCGGAGTATTATGAGGAGGTCGAGCGGCCGGCGCAGGTGCGGGTGCGCTATCGCGACATTCACGACAAGATGCAGGAGATCGAGGCTGACGGTCTGCTCGCCACCTGCCTGCAACATGAAATCGACCATCTGAACGGCGTGCTGTTCATCGACTATCTGTCGAAGCTGAAGCGCGACCGGGTGAACGCCAAATTCGCCAAGCTGGCGCGACAGATGGCGCGGGGTTAACGCGGTGCGCGTCATTTTCATGGGAACGCCGGATTTCTCCGCCCCGACCCTGGCGGAGCTTGTCGGCCACGGCCATGAGGTTGTCGCCGTCTACACCCGCGCGCCCAGGCCCGCCGGACGCGGCATGCAGGAGCGCAAAAGCCCGGTTCATGAAATGGCGGAGAGGTTCGGCATTCCGGTCCTCACCCCATCCTCCCTGCGCACGGCGGAAGCGGCGGACGCGTTTCGCGCCTTCGACGCCGACGTGGCCGTTGTGGTGGCCTATGGCATGATCCTGCCGCCGGATATTCTGGAGGCGCCGCGTTTTGGCTGCATCAACCTGCACGCCTCGCTGCTGCCGCGCTGGCGCGGCGCGGCCCCGATCCAGCGGGCGATCATGGCTGGCGACGCCGAGAGCGGCGTCTGCGTGATGCAGATGGAGGCAGGGCTCGACACCGGCCCGGTGGCCATGTGTGAGCGGCTCGTCATCGGCCCGGAAATGACGGCGGGGGAATTGCACGACGCCCTCTCCGCCCTTGGCGCCGATCTCGCCGCCCGCGCGCTGGCGGCGCTGGAGCGCGATTCCCTCAGTTTCACGCCGCAGCCGGAAGCTGGCGTCACCTACGCCCACAAGATCAGCAACGCCGACAGCCGCATCGACTGGTCACAGGACGCCCAGACGGTGCATGACCAGATTCGCGGCCTGTCGCCGTTTCCCGGCGCGTTTTTCGAGGCGGACCTTGGCAAGGGCAAGCCGGAGCGGGTCAAGGTGCTGCACGCGACCGTGGCGCACGAGATCCCTGGCGCGCACGTCCATGGCGCGCCAGGCGCGCTGGTGGGCCCGGACATGACCATCGCCTGCGGCAGGGGCGCCATCCGCGTACTGCGGGCGCAGCGGGCCGGCAAAAGCGCGGTGACGGCGGAAGAGTTCATGCGCGGGGCGCGGCTGGAGCGCATCCTGACGCAATGAACCAGGATGCGCTCAGGCCTGCCCTGTCCTGCCAGGCCGGATAACGGAGATGCAACGTGCCGCGCTACCGGCTGGTGATTGAATATGACGGCGGCGCCTATGTGGGCTGGCAATGGCAGGACAATGGCCGCTCGGTGCAGCAGGCCATCGAGGAAGCCATCATCAAATTCGCCGGCGAGCATCCGCGCGTCCAGTGCTCCGGCCGCACCGACGCCGGCGTGCACGCCGTTGGCCAGATCGCCCATGTGGACCTGACGCGCGACTGGCGCACGGACACGGTGCGCGACGCCATCAACGCCCATCTCAAGCTCGGCGGCGACCGCGTCGCCGTGGTCTCGGCCCATCGCGCGCCAGCGGAATTCGACGCCCGGCACAGCGCGCTGAAGCGCCATTACATCTACCGGATACTCAACCGCCGCTCGCCGGCGGCGCTGGATTTCGGCCGCGCCTGGCATGTGCCGCGACCGCTCGACGCCGCCGCCATGCATGAAGCGGCGCAGACCATCCTCGGCAATCACGATTTCAGCACCTTCCGCGCCGCGGAATGTCAGGCGGCGAGCCCGGTGCGCACGCTCGACCGGCTGGACGTGGAGCGCATCGGCGACGAAATCCGCATCCACGCCTCGGCGCGTTCATTCCTGCACCATCAGGTGCGCTCACTGGCGGGCTCGCTGGAGCAGGTCGGCTGCGGCCGCTGGCAGGCCGGCGACCTGCGCGCGGCGCTGGACGCGCGCGACCGCCGCCGCTGCGGCCCCATGGCGCCGGCGCACGGGCTGTATTTCGTCAGCGTCGATTATCCGGCCGAACTCATGCTGGCGAAATAGGCTTCAATCATCCGCCGGTAGATGCGGGCCAGGGCCTCCAGATCGGCGACCGGCGTGCGCTCGTCCACCTGATGCATGGTGTCGCCCACCAGGCCAAATTCGATGACCGGGCAATAGTCCTTGATGAAGCGCGCATCCGAGGTGCCGCCGCTGGTCGACAGCTCAGGCCGGCGGCCAGTCTCGGCTTCGATGGCGTCGCACATCAGCTCGACGAACGGGCCGGGCTGCGTCAGGAATGATACGGAATTGCTGGGGTCGAAGCGGACGGTTGCCTCAGGGAGGCTTTGCGCCGCCGAAGCCAGGCGGCGGCGCACCTCGGCCTGCAACGTCTCCAGCGTCCAGATGTCGTTGAAGCGGATATTGAACACCGCGTGGGCTTCAGCCGGAATGACGTTGGTCGCCCGGTTGCCCACATCCACGCTGATCACTTCCAGATTGGAGGCGTCGAAGCGCGCGTTGCCGGCGTCGAGCGGCGTCGCCAGCAAGGCGTCGAGATAGCGCACCAGCGCCGGGATCGGGTTGCGCGCCCGGTGCGGGTACGCCACATGGCCCTGGACGCCATGCACGGTCAGCCGGCCGGTGAGCGAACCGCGCCGCCCCACCTTGATCATGTCGCCCAGCGCCTGCGGATTGGTCGGCTCGCCAAGAATGCAGTGGTCGAATGCCTCGCCCTGCTCCCGCGCCCATTGCAGCAGCTTCACCGAACCGTTGACCGCCGGGCCTTCCTCGTCGCCAGTGATCAGGAAGGCGATGGAGCCGGGAAAATCCGGATTGTCGCGGATGTAATCCAGCGCCGCGGCGGTGAAAGCGCCGACGCCGCCCTTCATGTCGACCACGCCGCGCCCATACAGCACGCCATTATCCGTCACCGCATCAAACGGCCCATGGGTCCAGGCGGCTTCATCGCCCACCGGCACCACGTCGGTGTGGCCAGCGAACAGCAGCACCGGCGACGCATCGCCGTAGCGGGCGTACAGGTTCTCCACATCCGGCGTATCCGGCGCGCTGAAGGTCAGGCGTTCGGTCTCGAAGCCTTCGGCGCCCAGCACGCCCTCCAGAAACGACAGCGCCCCGCCTTCCTCCGGCGTCACCGAAGCGCAACGCACCAGCGCCCGCGTCAGTTCCACCGCATCGTGGCCAACGTCCGCGTGGTCCGTAGCGCTGGCGGCGGTCGCGTCGGTCATGATGAACTCCAGAATACAGCGGCGGAATCAAACGGGGCGGGATCAGGGATCCCGCCCTTCATAGCATATCCTGCGGCGCTTCCGGGTCAGTCCCGCAGCAGCTCGTTAATCGAGGTCTTGGAGCGGGTCTGGGCGTCGACCTTCTTGACGATGACAGCGCAATACAGCGACGGGCCAGGCGTTCCGTCCGGCAGCGGCTTGCCCGGCAGGCTGCCGGCCACCACCACCGAATACGGCGGCACGCGGCCCACATGCACCTCGCCAGTGGCGCGGTCGATGATCTTGGTGGAAGCGCCGAGATAGACGCCCATGGAGAGCACGGCGCCCTCGCCCACGATCACACCCTCGGCGACTTCCGAGCGGGCGCCGATGAAGCAGTTGTCCTCGATGATCACCGGGCCGGCCTGCAGCGGCTCCAGCACGCCGCCAATGCCGACGCCGCCGGACAGGTGCACGTTCTTGCCGATCTGGGCGCAGGAGCCGACCGTCGTCCAGGTGTCGACCATCGTGCCCTCGTCCACATAGGCGCCGAGATTGACGAACGACGGCATCAGCACCACGCCGGGGGCGATGAAAGCGCTGCGGCGGGCGATGGCGCCTGGCACGGCGCGGAAGCCGGCGGCGCGGAACTGGTTGTCGCCCCAGCCATCGAACTTCGACGGCACCTTGTCCCACCAGGTGGCGCCGCCAGGCGCGCCGGCGATCGGCGCCATGTCATTGAGGCGGAAGGACAGCAGCACCGCCTTCTTCAGCCACTGGTTGACCGTCCATTCGCCGTCGGCGCCCTTCTGGGCGACGCGGACCTTGCCGCTGTCGAGCAGGTTCAGCGCCGTGTCGACGGCGTCGCGAATCTCGCCCTTCGTCGAGAACCCAACCTCGGCGCGCTGCTCAAACGCGTTTTCGATAGTGGTTTCGAGTTGCGCGTAATCGCCCGTTTGCGTGGCCATGATCATCCCAATGCTGGCTGCCAGTCTCGCGCTCGGTCTCGCGCTGGCGGGAAAGCCCGGTTGTCCCCGCAACCGGCGCGTGGAGTCAAGCGTCGCGCGCCGAACGGGACAGGGCTTGCCGGCGTTTACCCGCGTTTGCCTCCAGGGCCATTTGCGGCGAGGCTGGGCAATGCGACAACCCCGGCGGCCCCGCTCCACGGGGCCAGCCGCCAATCGCCCGCACGGGAAAGGAAGAGAATGCCAGA
Organism: Camelimonas sp. ID_303_24; assembly: GCF_053543495.1. Classification (NCBI taxonomy): domain Bacteria; kingdom Pseudomonadati; phylum Pseudomonadota; class Alphaproteobacteria; order Hyphomicrobiales; family Chelatococcaceae; genus Camelimonas; species Camelimonas sp. ID_303_24. The sequence continues at coordinate 11,347 of NZ_JBLLJM010000011.1, read as the reverse complement.
CGATGCCTTCGCCACCGCGCGTCCCCAGATCATGTCCTGGTTCAGGTCGTGGTTCAGGTCCTGGGGCATGAACCGCCGGCGGGCGCTGCTGCCGGCGGCGCTGGCCTGCTGCGCCGCGGCGGCCCATGCGGCCCCCGGCAACGCGGCGGCCGTGGACGGCAAGGCCGGGGCGCAACCGCAGGAAGCGCCCTTCAGCCGCCAGCCGGAGCGGCCGCCGCCGCCGCCGCCGCCGGTCAACTATGTTTGCGATGACGGAACGAAAATCGTCGCCCGCTTTCCCGATTCCGTGCTCGCCATGCTGACCATTGGCGACGACCGCTATGAATTGCGCGCCGCCATCGCCGCCTCTGGCGTGCGCTACGTCGGTGGGAGCGTCACCTTCTGGACGCACCAGGGAACCGCGCGCTTCACGCGCGGCGACGTGACCACCGAATGTCGCGAGATGCCCGCGAGCCCGGGGAAATAGGCCGGCGGGTCCCGGCGCCACGGCAGCCAGGCGACGCCAGCCATGCACTGCACAATTGTCGCGTCTGCCCCCGGTTGGTGATGACACGGAGACCGTCAGGCGGAATAGTAGGGACAGCATCCGCCAGGAGCCGATCCGGCCCAGCCCAGGCCGGCGCCGGCTCCATTAACGACTGTCTTCGCATCCCCCAGCGCCGGGTGAACCTCCCGCTCTGGATGGGTGCGCCATGCTCCAGCCCGTCGTCCGCTCCCGGCGCCGGCGGCTGACACAGGTTACTGATGAAACGTGAAACCATCCGCCTCGCTGACGGCGACATGTCCGTGCTTCGCTGGAACGAGGCCGGTCCGGGCGCGCCGCTGATGCACCTGGCGCACGCCACCGGCATGAACGCGCAGAATTACCGTCGCATCGGCGAATTGCTCAAGCACCGCTTCCGCATCGTCATGAGCGATGCGCGCGGCCACGGTTTCAGCACCATGCCGGCGGACCCGGCGACGGTGCATGACTGGTCCGGTTTTGAAAACGACCTGCACGGGCTGCTGGAGCATCTGGGGGAGCCGGCCCTGCTGGTGGGCCATTCCATGGGCGCGGCGGTCACGTTGATGTATGCGGCGGCGCGGCCGCAACTGGCGCGCGGCCTGGTGCTGATCGACCCCGCCGTTATCGGCCCTGACGCGGCCCAGGCCCTGCTGGAAGGACGCCGCAACGGAACCATCACCGATAACGAACTGGCCGCCGGCGCGCGCAAGCGCCGCCGCGACTGGTCCTCGCGCGCCGAAATTCGCGCGAAATACGACGGCCGCGGCATGTTCGCCTATTGGGCCGACGGCATCCTCGACGATTACCTGGACGGCGGCCTGATCACCCACGCCGACGGCAGCGTCTCGCTGGCCTGCGAGCCGGAGTGGGAGGCCAATATCTTCAACTCCATCGACATCCTGCGCGTCTGGGAGCGGGCCGCCCAGGTCAAATTGCCCGCCGCGCTGATGCGCGCCGACGCCCGCAGCACGGTGTCCGACGTCTCGGCGGCGGAATTCCAGCGGCTGATGCCCCAGCTTCATGTTCACCACGCGAAAGGGCGCAGCCATTTCGTCCCCATGGAAGACCCGGAGCTGACTGCGAACTTTATCCTGGCCCAGGCGGACAGGATGCTGGCGCGGGCAGCCGCCTGAGCCACTGACGAGGCCGCCCGCAGCCAGGCGGACGGCAAACGAACAGGGAGATTGGCAACATGTTTTCGAGACGCTCCTTCCTCGGCGCGCTTGTCGCGGCGGCGGCGGCAACGCCCCTGATCGCCCTGACGCCCGACGAAGCCGAGGCCAGGTCGTGGCCGCCATCCAACCGGCCGCCGCCGCCACCGCGCCGCGAACGCCTGCCTCCCGGGCGCCCCGGGCATGTCTGGGCCGCCGGCCATTGGGCCTGGGATTCCCGCCGGCACACCTATGTCTGGGTTCCCGGGCGCTGGATTCCCCACCGTCGCGGCCACCACTGGCGGCAGCCGCGCTGGGTCCGCCGTCACGGGCAGTGGGTGTTCATTCCCGGCGCGTGGGTGCGATAGACCAGATTGGGCGGGGATAGAGGCGATTGGCGAACATGCTTCGCCTGGCCCCGTCACGCGGCGCCGCGTTGCGCCGCCAGCCAATGGGCGAGGGCCAGCGCCGTGGCCCAGCCCACCGGAGCGAGCAGCGCCATCGCATTGCCGAGGCGCAGCACCAGAACGGCGCCGATGAGCGCGCCCGCCACCAGCGCCAGCCACGACAGGGCGTAAGGCGCGAACGCCGCCGGTGTCGCCCGGCCCAGCAGCCATTGCGCCAGCCCTTGGGCGGCGGCCACGAAGGCGCCAGTGACAAAGGTGCCGCCCACCGGCGCGCCAGCGACCTGGCGGCGGGCGTTGTTCAACAGGCCCATGGCGAAGGCCAGCGGCAGCAGATGCAGCGCTTCCAGCCCATCGAACCACACCAGCAGGAACGAGAGCCCCAGCGCCAGCGCCACGAGCGCGAACAGGCCGACCTGCGCGCTGTGGCGCGACAGTTCGCGCCACAGCGCGCCGATGAAAACACCCATGAAGAAGCTGGCGAGAACGGCGGCGCTGCGCCCGGCGAGCAACCATTTGCCGTCGGCAAGGGCGACCGCGAGCTGGGTGCTGTTGCCGCTCATGAAGGACACGAACAGGCCGCCAAGCAGCAGCCAGCCAATCGCGTCAACACAACCGGCCAACGCAACCTGCCCCAGCAATAGCGCGATCTGCCCCACAACCGGCAGCCTGTCCGTCGGCGATGCCTTGTCCACGCCCGCCCACCTTTTCCAGACCCGGCCGCGTTCAGCCCGGCGGGAGCATATACCGGATTGCGCCCGGGTGAAGCGGCGCGCCTCACCCGGAAAGGCAGGGCCGCTTATTCGCCCGCCGCGACGCCCCTCTCCACATAGATCTGGCCGCCGCCGGCCGTGAACTCGGCGCTCTTGGCCTTCATGCCGCTCGCCGCCTGCTCCAGCGCCAGGCGCTCGTTGTCGCCCATGGCGGCGACTTCGGCGCGCAGGTCCTGGGTGATCTTCATGGAGCAGAATTTCGGCCCGCACATGGAGCAGAAATGCGCCACCTTGTGCGCGTCCTTTGGCATGGTTTCGTCATGGAAGGCGCAGGCGGTGTCCGGGTCGAGGGACAGGTTGAACTGGTCCTCCCAGCGGAAGTCGAAACGCGCCCGCGACAGGGCGTCGTCGCGCAATTGCGCCGCCGGATGCCCCTTGGCGAGATCCGCCGCGTGGGCGGCCAGCTTGTAGGTGATGACGCCGGTCTTGACGTCGTCGCGGTTGGGCAGGCCGAGATGTTCCTTGGGCGTGACGTAACAGAGCATCGCCGTGCCGAACCAGCCGATCATCGCCGCGCCGATGGCCGAGGTGATGTGATCGTAGCCAGGGGCAATGTCGGTGGTCAGCGGGCCAAGCGTATAGAACGGCGCCTCGCCGCAGGTCTTCAGCTGCTTGTCCATGTTGGCCTTGATCTTGTGCATCGGCACGTGGCCGGGGCCCTCGATCATCACCTGGCAGCCCTTGTCCCAGGCGATCTTTGTCAGCTCCCCCAGGGTTTCCAATTCGGCGAACTGGGCGGCGTCATTGGCGTCGGCAATCGAGCCAGGGCGCAGGCCATCGCCCAGCGAGAAGCTGACGTCATAGCGGCGCATGATGTCGCAGATTTCGTCGAAGCGCTCATACAGGAAGCTCTCGCGGTGATGCGACAGGCACCAGCGCGCCATGATCGAGCCGCCGCGCGAGACAATGCCGGTGACGCGATTGGCGGTGAGCGGCACGTAAGGCAGGCGCACGCCGGCGTGGATGGTAAAATAGTCGACCCCCTGCTCGGCCTGCTCGATCAGCGTGTCGGCGAACACCTCGAAATCGAGTTTGGCCGGGTCGCCGCCGACCTTTTCCAGCGCCTGGTAGATCGGCACGGTGCCGATCGGCACCGGCGAATTGCGCATGATCCAGCTGCGGATGTTGTGGATGTTGCGGCCGGTGGAGAGGTCCATCACCGTGTCCGCGCCCCAGCGCACGGCCCACACCAGCTTCTCGACTTCTTCCGCCGCTGTCGACACCACCGCCGAATTGCCGATGTTGGCGTTGATCTTCACCAGGAAGTTGCGGCCGATGATCGTCGGCTCCAGCTCCGGGTGATTGATATTGGCCGGGATCACGGCGCGGCCGCGCGCCACTTCATCGCGCACGAACTCCGGCGTGATGAAGGTGGGGATCTCGGCGCCGAAATCCTCTCCGTCGGCGCGGCGGGCGGCGGCGCCCTCCGCCATCGCCTGGCGACCGGCGTTCTCGCGGTGGGCGATGTAGATCATTTCCTCGGTAATGATGCCCGCGCGCGCGAACTCCAGCTGGGTCACCATCTGGCCGTCGCGGGCGCGCAGCACCGGCCGCTGCGCCGGACAGGCCGGCACCAGGCGCGCGCCGGTGGCCCCGCCATTGTCCTCCGGCTTCACGACGCGCGGGGCGACGCTTTCAAACCCGCGCCCGGCGATCCAGCCGGCGCGCGCCAGCGGCAGGCCGGCCGTCAGGTCAATGCTGACGCCCGGATCTGTGAACGGGCCGGAGGTGTCCTGCACCAGCAGCGGCGGCTCGCCGGCCGCCTCCGTCAGGGTGATCTCGCGGAATGGAACGCGGATGTCAGGGTGCGCGGCGGGGGCGGTGTACACCTTGCGTGAGCCGCGAATCGGGCTGGTGGTGACGGCGGCGGGCGCGCTGGCGCCGTTCAGGATGGCGTCGGTCATGATGGTCTCTGCCCTGAATTGTTGCCTGGCTGGGATGACGATCCGGCCAGGCGAAGGCAGAGGCGGAATGGACGGCTGCGCCATGGGCGACGCCCCTGTCCAGCGCGCGCGGCCGCGCCGCCGGATATCCGGCGGTGATGCTGCCGCTGGCGTCACGAACCGTCATCAGACGGCCGGCCGCCGCGAACACATGCGATGGCTGTGTGGCGCGCAAGTTCCTGTCCCTCCGCCGGCATGACCCGGATCAGGTTCAGCGGGTCACCACGGCGTCGCACAGGGTCAGTCCGGACAAGCCGGACCGGAGCCCCCGACAGGTGGAATCTCAGCCCCCTCACAGGGCCCCCCTCGGAATGCTTCCAAAGTGAGTCAGGATGCGGCGGGAGTCAATCCATCCTGGCCACCGCCGCGCCCACCAGCGGCGCAGCCCTTGTCCCACGCGCGCGCTCTTGTCTCCGGCGCGCGCGGGCGGCACAACGGACGCCAGCACGCGCCACCGGATGCGCAAGAGGAGCCTGGCATGAGCAACGCGGTCGCCGCGCCATTTCGTCTGGACGGGCAGATCGCGCTCGTCACCGGGGCCGGGCGCGGGCTTGGTCTGGAAATGGCGCGTGGCCTTGCCCGGGCTGGCGCGACGGTGCTCATCAACGGCCGCGACGCCGGGCGGCTGGCGGCGGCGCGGGCAACCCTGGCACAGGACGGGCTCGACGCGCTGGCGCTGGCCTTCGACCTGACCGACGATGCGGCGGTGACAGCGGCGCTGTCCGACGTCATGGCCCGTTTCGGTCGCCTCGACATTCTGGTGAACAACGCCGCGGCGCGCGACCGGCGCACGCTGGAGCAGTTCGGCCCCGGCGACATGCAGGCGCTGCTGGCCGCCAATATCGCCGCGCCATTCGAAATCAGCCGCAAGGCGGCCGCTCTCATGAAGGCGGCGGGTTACGGGCGCATCATCAACATCACCTCCATCGCCGCCAGCATCTCCCGCGCCGGCGATGCGCTCTACACCACCTCGAAGGGTGGCCTCGACGCCATGACCCGGGCGCTGGCGGCGGAACTGGGGCCGCACGGCGTCACGGTGAATGCCGTGTCCCCCGGTTATTTCGCCACCGAGGCCAACGCCGGCATGGTTGCCGACGCGGGCGTCGCGACCTGGCTGGGCCAGCGCACCTCTCTGGGGCGCTGGGGCCGGCCGGAGGAAATCGCCGGCGCCGTGGTGTTCCTCGCCTCGCGCGAAGCTTCCTACATAACCGGCCACTCCCTGGCGGTGGACGGCGGCTTCCTGGCGCATTTCTGAGGCCGCCTGGCCTGCGAGCGGACGCGGCGGACGCCGGCAGGCATGCCAGGCTCTGCGCAGTGACCCCTCATTCAGGCGCATCCATCATGGCGACGGCATCCAGCATCACCACCATTCCTCTGCAAACCGGCGATCTTGATCCGGCGTACTTCACGCTGGCGGCGCATGAACGGGACGGCCAGCGCCAGATCTGGTCCACCTGCTCAAATCCCGGGCAGCTTCGGAACCAGACCTTTCTCACGACGCTCCAGGGCGACGTCATCCGCGCCATGCCAACGCCAGTCGAACGCCGCGACGGCGTCATCATCACCAGCCTTTGCGTCAATCCCGGCGCGGCGCGCAATGAAATCTGGCGCATGACCCGGGACAGCGTCGCGCCTTTCGCCACCTGCGGTCTCGAAGTCTGTGATCTGGCGACGCGATCGGTGACCCAGCTAGGCTCCCGAAGCCCCGCCTCGGATTTCGCCAGCTTCGCCTTCACCCAAAACCGGGCCTACGCCCTCGCCACGTTCGACGGCCTGAAAATCTCCTGTTTCGAAGCGGCAAGCCTGCGGGAGGTTGACGACCCGGCGCCGGTCGCGGGGGGGCAGGAGCCGGCGCTGATCTGGGCCCCGGCCCATTATCGCGGCGCGGATCCCGATGTCTGGCAGGCCAACCGGAAGCAGGCCGTGGGTCTGTTTCAGGGCATCGCCGCCCGGCAGCCGTTGACCGGCGCGCTACAGAAGCAGGTGGAAAACTTCATGCCGCCGCCCGCGGCGCAGCCCGCCGTGATCTGGGTGGGGCAGGATCCCCGGGCGTCGGCGCTGTGGGCCCTCAGCGGTCCGTCGCCGCAACCGGATGGGGCGATCCAGATTATCCGCGTCGTGACGCAGGGCGCGGTTGGCTGGCGGCTCGTCCAGGTTCCGTTCGCCAATTATGGCGGCGCCATATCGCCCTGCGCCAATCCGGTCACCGGCGCCCTGCAATTCATCGATCCGGCGACGGGCGACGTCATTGCCGTGGACGTTAACGCTGCGACAGCGACCAGGCTGGCCCAGTCGCCCATTGATCCCTATGGCGCGGCGATGTGCTGCGACAACGCCGGCGCAACCTGGGTGCTGGGCAACCACCCGCAACGCGGACCCATGCTGTGGGGCCACGCCCGGGGGTGATGGCCGCAATGATGCGCCCATGTCGTACGGCGTCGTGATGCGTGGAAGTCGTGCGTGGAAGTCTTGCGCAGATGTAATGCGCAGATGTAATGCGCAAGAGCGATGTGAAGCAGCGTCTCGCGTTCAGGGCGCCCTGGCGCTGACCACCCAGACGGCGGCGTCGAGCCAGACGCCGTCGGCCGTCTCATGCCGGCGCAACGCCTCCGCCACGCGCTGGCGCGCCGCATCGGCGACCTCCGGCTGCTCGCGCAACAGGCCGGCGAGCGGACCGATGCGCAGCGCCTGGTCCAGCGCCCGTTCAAACGGCAGGCCGCCGACTTTCTGGTCATGCGGGCGGATGGCGATGGCGCTGAAGCCGGCGTCGGCAAGAATACCCTCAATGCGCCTGGCGTCGGAGAAGGCAAAGGGTCCCGGCGCCAGCGGATCAGCCTTCGGCGGCTTCACCGGGAACACATCGAGCGCCGCCCGGTAGGGAGCGATCAGCACCGGGTTTTCGTCCGGCCGGCGCCAGCAGACGAAGGCAAGGGCCGCGCCCGGCCGCATGTGACGGCGGATGTTGGCGAATGCGGCGACAGGATCGGCGAAAAACATGACGCCAAAACGCGAGAATACCCCGTCGAACGGCGCGCCGCCCGCCGACAGGTCGGCAATCTGGGCGTCAGCCTCAACGAATGACGCATTGGCGACGCCCTGGGCGGCGGCCATCTCGCGCGCCTGCGCCAGCATCGGCGCGGAAATGTCGACGCCAACCGCCGCGCCCTGGGGGCCGACGCGCGCCGCCAGCTCCAGGGTGTTGGCGCCGCAGCCGCAGCCGACATCAAGCTGGCGCTGCCCCGGCGCCGGCTGCAGCGCCGCCAGCGCCTGATCGGACAGGGGCGCGAACTGCCGGTCCAGATCCGCGTGCAGATCGACCCAGGAGCGCACGGCTCCCGTGTTCCAGAACTCGGCCTGGGCCGCGTTGGGCGCGCTGTCCGCCATGTATCGTTTCCCCGTTTCAGTTGTTGTTGTCGGCCATGACGCCTTCAAGAAAGCCTGTCAGATCATCCGTGATGTGATCGACATGCGCCAGCTCCTCGCGCGCCTGTTCGAACGGCTCGCGATAGGGGTCGGGCGTCGCCGGCAGCACCAGCGCCGTGGTCATGCCCAGCGCATGGGCCGGGGCCAGATTGCGCGCCATGTCCTCGAAGAAAGCGGCGCGGGTCGGGTCCACATCGTGTTGCGCCAGCAGCATGTCGTAGGCGCCCTGCTCCGGCTTGGGGATGTAGTCCGCCGCGACGATGTCGAAATAGCCGCTGAAATGGCTCTCCAGCCCCAATTTGCGGCAGATATTCACGGCGTGGCGGGCTGAGCCGTTGGTGAAGATCAGTTTGCGGCCAGGCAGCGCGCCAATGGCGGCGGCAAGGCGCTCGTTCGCCGGCAGCAGGCTGAGATCGACGTCGTGAACAAAGGCAAGGAAATCCGCGGGGTCCATGCCGTGTTCTTCCATCAACCCGCGCAGGGTCGTGCCGTGGCGATGGTAATAATATTTCTGCAGGGCGCGGGCGGAGATCCCGTCCAGATCAAAGGTTTCGGCCAGAAAACGCGTGATGCGCTGACCAACCTGGGGCCAGACCTGGGCCTCATGGGAATACAGCGTGTTGTCGAGATCAAAGATCCAGGCGTCGACGTGCGCGAAGCTGCGCGGCGCCGGCGCGTCTGCGGCGGTTCCGGAGACGGGGGACATGCGGTTCATGCGCTTCATATACATGAAGTTTGTGAACGATTGCAGCCGCCGCGTGCGCAGCCCACCCCGCGCTTCCGCCTCCGTCATGACCAGCCCCGACCATCTGCCGCCGGCTACCGGGGCGCCGGACAGGGCCCACCCTCCACCGCGTCATTGCCCAAGTCGCCAGCCGCGCAGGCCGCCGCCCCCCTCGCGACCGCGCTTCCCTCTCCATCGTCATGGCCGGGACAGGCCCGGCATGACGCCTGGGGGACGTCCTGCCTGAGGCGCTTCCCCGCGCGACGCGAATACAAAAAACCCCGGAGCGGGCTCCGGGGCTTTCCATGCCTGGCGCGCCGTTCGCGCGCCGGCCAGTCAGGCGGCCGTCTGGCCGGCCAGCATCACTTGTATTCCGGCTCGTCGTACCAGGGGAAGAACGACGGCATGTCGGTCGACACCTTGTCCGGGAAGTTCGGCAGGCGCTTTTCGAGGAAGGAGGTCACGCCCTCCTGCACGTCGCGCTGCTTGCCGCGCCAGAAAATGCCGCGGCTGTCAACGCGGTGCGCCTCCATCGGATGCTCGGCGCCCAGCATGCGCCACATCATCTGGCGCATCAGCGAGACGGACACCGGAGCGGTGCGCTCGGTCCAGCTGCGGGCAATGGCGCGGGCGCGCGGCAGCAGCTCGTCGGCCGGCACCACTTCCTTGACCAGGCCGCCGGCCAGCGCTTCCTGCGCGTCGAACACGCGGCCCGAATAGGCCCAGTCCGCCGCCTGCTGGATGCCGACCAGACGCGGCAGGAACCAGCTGGAGCAGGCCTCCATGACGATGCCGCGCTGGGAGAACACGAAGCCGAAACGGGCGTTCTCGGAGGCGATGCGCACGTCCATCGGCAGCTGCATGGTGGCGCCGATGCCCACGGCCGGGCCGTTGATGGCGCCGATCACCGGCTTCAGGCTGTTGAAGATGCGCAGGGTCAGGCGACCGCCGCCATCGCGCATCGCCGGATCGGCGGCGAGGTCAGGCTTGCCATCGCGGCCCAGCGGCAGCTCGGCGCCACTGCCGCGGTTGTCGTAGTTGAAGGTGTCGCCGCCAGAGGCAAGGTCGGCGCCGGCGCAGAAGCCGCGGCCCTCGCCGGTGATGATGATGGCGCGGACCGCGTCGTCTGCGTCCGCCTTGTCGAACACCGCGATCATCTCCTGCATCATCTGGCCGGTGAAGGCGTTCAGACGATCGGGACGGTTCAGGGTGATGGTCAGGATGCCGTCGGCGAGATCGGTCTTGATGGTGGCGCCTTCGGTCTTGATCGAATCGTATGACATGCTGCTTCCCGCGTTTGCTCCCGTTCCACCGCCCGGTGCGATCGCCAGGCTGACCCTGGGTCAGCCAACAACCTGCCCACCAGACAGCGGCCTGCGCTGTTGTGACAGATCAAACGCTAGATAGGAAGCCGCTTCCGCTCCGCGCCCTGGCCGTGGTAGGCAATCCGGGCTCAAGGAAGAACTGTGTGGAGGTTACGCATGAACAAGGATTTTGACCTGTCGAACCGCGTTGCGGTGATCACCGGCGGCAATGGCGGCATTGGCCTCGGCATGGCCGACGCCCTCGTCCGCGCCGGATGCGCGGTGTCGATCTGGGGCCGCAACCCTCAGAAAAACGAGCAGGCGCTGGCGCAGTTGAAGGCCCATAACGCCGGCAAGGTCGAAGCCCGCATCTGCGACGTCTCCGACCGCAGCTCCATCGAGGAAACCTGGCGCGCCACCCTCGGCGCCCTTGGCCGCGTTGACGGCTGCTTCGCCAACGCCGGCATCGGCGGCGGCGGCCGCAAGGCCTTCATCGACCGCACGCCGGAAGAATGGCGCCAGATGTTCGCCACCAATCTGGACGGCGTTGTGCAGGTGTTCCAGCTGGCCGCCCGCCACATGATCGAGCGGGCGGAAAAGGGCGACGCCTTTGGCCGCCTCGTTCCCACCTCCAGCCTCGCCTCCATCTCGGGCACGGCGCGCAACGAGCACTACGCCGCCACCAAATCGTCGCTCAATGCCCTCGTCCGGGCGCTGGGCGTGGAGCTGGCCCGCTACGGCATCACCGCCAACGCCATCCTGCCAGGCTGGATCAAGAGCGAGATGACCGAGGGCATCATGGGCAACGACAAGTTCGTCGCCAACGTGCTGCCGCGGATTCCCATGCGCCGCTTCGGCGAACCGTCCGACTTCGGCGGCATCGCCGTGTATCTGATGAGCAAGGCTTCGTCCTACCACACCACCGACACGCTGCTGATCGACGGCGGCTACGCGGTGTATTGAGCCGCGCGCCGCGCAACGCCAGACAGGAAGGGCCGGGATCAGACGATCCGGCCCTTTTTTCATGCCCGGGCCTTTCCCTGGCTCCGCGCCGGCAGCGCCGTTCTGGAGCCTTTGCCAGCCCGTATGGACCGGAAAGCGCTCTAGGACGGATCGACAT